>DDXG01000166.1 GCA_002347125.1 Phycisphaerales bacterium UBA2266 | reverse complement strand
AATCAGCGCCGCAATCCCATTGGACGAAGTCCCCGGCGTTCTATTGGTTCTGCTTCGGGAGTTGGCGGCGGGTCTGGGTCAGGGCAATCTGGAGTTCCTGGGGGGTCAGCAGGAGGTTGCGGCCGTTGAGCAGCAGCACGCCGCACTTGCCGTCGTGGACGGGCTCTTTCTCGTAGACGAGGATGTTCTCGCCGCGCATGTCGGGCCGCTGGCCGGGGACGTAGATGTAGGCCTGCTTGTCGCCGGCCGGGCAACGCAGGATGCGCGAGTCGCCCGTCCACTCGGCCAGGGTCTCCAGCGAATCAGGGAAGGTCTCGTTCGTCAGCGTGTACATCTGGATGTTCTGGCCGATGACGTGCAGCGTATTCTGGCATTCGACCGTCTCGGCGTTGTATTTGGTCTGAACCATGGCGTCGGTGTACTGCTGGCCCGCCTCGCCGAGGCTCTTGATGACCCACCAGATGCCGAAGCCGAACAGACCGACGAACAGCAGGATCACAAAGAGGTTCACCAGCCCCCGGAAGTCAATCTCGCCCGGCCGCGCGGGCCAACGTCCCATTCGGCCGTGCCGTATGGCGGCGCGATGCGGCGCCGCTGATTCCCTCCCGGCTCGACGAGCATGTGCACCTGTGTCCATGATAACGCCTTGCCTTCCTTGAACGCCGGCTGGATCAATAGAGCCGGCCGCGCCAAGCCGGTATCCGGGCAACACGCCCCATCCGGGCGAAACGGCCCATCCGGCACGCCTGCGATGGTAATCCATGGCGCCCTGCCCGTCAACGGGGATGCAGGTCCCTATAATCGGCGCAGTACTGCTTGCGTTGGCAGCGGCCGCAGTGGTCGCCACGCCAGACCGCGTCGAACTGCTCCATGACTTTCTCGACGATCTTGGGCTGGTCGGTAATGATGGCGGACTCGAAATTGCGTTTGTGCTCGCTCTTGGCCCCCATGCCGGCCCCGGTGAGGTTGGCGCTGCCGGTATACGCGAAGGTGCCATCCACGACGACGGATTTGAAGTGGACGCGGGGGCAGAGGATACGCTCCAGACCGGTGATCAGGTTGGGGTATCTGTCGAAATCGCGGCGAAAGGCGGGGCCGGGCTCCTTGGCGTGGAGCAGGCGGATCTCCACGCGGCGGGCGGCCAGATCGCTGAGCGTCTCCAGAAACGGCACCATCCGGCCGGACCTGCCGACGTGCAGGTCCTTGATGTCGGCCGTGGCGATCCACACAAACCGCTCGGCCCTCGGTATCGCCGTGCAGATCACGCGGTCGTAGATGGCTCTGTCGGTGATGAAATCAAGCATGTCTGAAGTCCATGTCGGTGCTTCGGGTGCGTACGCCGGTAGCTTACTGGCCAGTGAGCTTGCAGTCGAGCCCGGTGTGTGGTATAATTCTCTGTATACGGCAATCGGAGGGCCGTTGGCAGCACTATTAGCGGACGGACGCTGGTAGGACCAGGACGGGTACGGTGAGGCCAAGGAAGGGTGGCTTTGCGCCGCGCATAATGCGCGGGGTGCGCGAATTACGAAAGGAGAAGGTGATGAGAAGGTTATTGCTGGTTGCACTGTCTCTAACCGCCGTGCGCGGCGGCCATGCAATGACGGTCAAGCCCAGCGCGTGGACTTGTTCGATTGGTGAGAGCATCTCGATTGTGGTGTCGTCGGATGGGTCGCCCTATTATGGCATCATCGAGCTGACGGACGAAACCTCTGCCGCAATGGTGGGTTCTGATTCAGGCCCCGATGTGCGCGGCTCGCTCGGCACGCTGGCGGATCCCATCGAGGTGGGCTTTCCAGGAGCGTGGTTCTTTGTGGCCGTCGGTCCGCCCGAGTGCCCTCCGGTGCCATGCGCGGATCACTTCGTGTTCACTTACTCCGCTCTCGATGATCACTCCCTTGTTCGGATCAATGTGTATGAGATGGTCGGAGCGAACGACATCGAGTGGAATTTCTTCATTCAGAACACCCCTGAGCCCATGACGAGCGTGCTCCTGGGCGTGGGCGCCTTGTTCGTCCGGAGGCGATGACGGAGAGAGGAAACAACTCCTTGCGCCATTGACGTCGCCAGCACCAAGATGGACTCTCTCAAGTGGCTTGTTCGCAGCGTCGCCAGTTGTCGGTCACCGCTATTACGTTGTTGAGGACCCTATCCATGGGTTGCGTAGGCCACGCCCAGATGCGATAAGGACGCGAGAGGGACAGCCACCCATTTTAGAGCCGGTACGGCGCGGCCACGGTCCGCGCAAGCCCTCGCGAGTGTAGACTTGCACCTCTGCTGCTGGTTGCCCACAATGCGACAAACGCCCCTCGCGGCCACCGGGGGCGTCACGACGTGATGCCCGCCACGGGAGTTGACTTGGTTCCATATACACTCCCGGCTCAGTAGTCGTAGGGTGTGCAACTTGTTGCACACGCGGACTCCCCCGCAGAATCGCGCATCCGATTGGACCGCGTGGGCAAGAACGGCACTTGCCCACCCTACCACTTCGGTTCGTCCGGGAGGCCATGAGATGGTATGCTCCGCGACAGCGTGCCTTGCACGATCACGACGCAATTTGCTTTCGGAGCCACTCTACGCTTTGTTCCATTTTGCCGGGGGCGGCATTGCATTCTATGGAGAGGACGCCGTCGAAGTCGACCTTCTTGAGGACTTCGATGCAGCCGGCGATGTTGTCGGCGTTGACGCCCTCGCCAATGCCGACGACGCTGGAGGCGATGCCCGTCTGGCCGCCTCGGACGGCCGCGGCCAGCTCCGGGCTGACGTCCTTGATATGGACGTGCGAGACCTTGTGGCGGAAGCGATTCAGGAAGGCGACGGGGTCGCGGCCGGCGATGAAGGTGTTGCCGGTGTCGAAGTTCATCCGCAGATACGGTGAATCGAACATGCCCAGTATCTGCTCCATGCAGTCCGGGTCCGTCGTGTACGGGCCGTGCGGCTCGACGTTGATGATCATATCATAACGCTCGGCCCATTCGAGGACTACGCGATAGTAGTGCCTGATCAGGCCCATGACCTCATCATCGGTGTAGCCCTCGGGCTTGCGGCCGCCGTCGGTGGTGTCCACGCACGGGCAATCGAGGGCCTTGGCAAACTGGATGGCCCGGCACGTGTAGGCGATGCCGCGATACTGCCCTTCCGGGCTGGACATCGGGAAGGCCGCGTCGAGCTGCGAGACCTTCAGGCCCAGCGAATCGACGTAGGCCTTGAGCTTGAGCGGGTCCGAATGCAGCGGAATGTGCGGATTGTAGCCGAGGGCCTGGATGAAGTAGTCGCCGTCGATGGTGCCGAACTCGACATATCCCAAGCCCCACTTCCTGGCGAATTCGCAGGCCGGTTCATACGAGACGTCCAGATGACGCCAGTTGTCCACGTGCATTCCGAGCTTGAGCACAAGACACCTCCATCGTTAGGCTGCCGGCGCCAGACTTCAGGCTAAGGGACATACCATCCCTTCGCGCCGCGAAAGGATCAAAGAGCCCATACTGCGTGCGGCGAGCCTGCCATAGTTTTGCACTTTGCTATCCCGACGTCCGTCGAGATTCAATTTCTCATTTGATGCTTGCTATTCCTACGCCATCTGGATCTTTTCGCCCACGGCGACCTTGAGGGCGTCGTTGGCGCTGTCGTTCTTGACGCTCAATTCAAGGGTTCTGCACGAGCCTTCGATGATGAACAGTTCCCCGTCGCGGGCGGCGTCGTAGGTCTCGCGGAAATTCAACATACCGTCATGCGGGCCCACCATGACGCGGTACTGGTCCTGATCGCTGGCCGGCAGATTCGTGACGACATTGCCAAACCGGTCGATGCGGACGATCATGCCCTCACGGCCGTCCCGGTAGAACTCCAGCTTCTTCATGGTCTCCACGAGCCGACCGACCGCCTCAAAGCCGCCGTTTTCGATCCGTGCAGCCACCCGCGCGAAAACATCGCGTCCGTGAAACGTCCTGCTCGCCCCGACGGGAACCTCGATCTCGCGGATATCCATCGCCTCCAAGCCGCTGACCGCGGCCCAGAGCAGACCGTTGTCCGGGCCGACGAAGTAGTACTCCCCTGCTTTGACCGCCACGGCCCGCCGCTGCGTCCCGACACCGGGGTCCACGACGCAGCAGAATACCGACCCGGCGGGGAAATAACGGACGCTGTTGCCCAGGACCCAGGCGCCTTCAATCACGCACTGGGGGCTTATCTCATGGCACAGGTCAACCACGGTCGCCGTCGGGCAAATGCTGTAGACAATGCCCTTCATGACGCCGACGTATTCGCTTTGGCCAAAATCCGTCAACAGTACAACCATCTGCACCTCACTGGGCCGCACCCCACGGCCGCGGGTCCTCGACCCATCGAATCTACAGTTGCCATCCACAGGCCGTCCGGCGGCCTGCCGCCCTGTATTATCTCCGGCCGGCCGACGAAAGCACGAAAAAAGTCGTCCGCAGTGCGCCGCCGGATCCCCGATCGTCCCATATTATCCCCCTGCCTGCCGAGCCGGCCCAAGACGCCGGGAAAATGCGATGACCTCGCCGATTTGTTCGGTTTTTGTTTGGGTATTTCGGCTCGCCCTGACGATAAAACTACCTGGCCGGGCGCGTATACCCGCCGCTTACTGAATCACACGGACAGGATGCAAACATGCGAATCACGGACGATCACGACTTTCCGGCCGTCTGCCGCTTCGGACCGGGCGGCGACTACACGTCCGTTTGGCCCGGCCAGACGGAGACCCCCGATCTGGGTCCTTCGCCGCTTCTGGGCGTACTCAGGTCGTTGGCGGAACTGGCGGGCCTCTGTATCGGCCCTGGTGTCGGCTCTCTCCAGAGCGTTGCCGAGTTCCCCCCGGCCGTTGGGCATCCCATTCAATTCCCCAAGGAGAGGGTCATCCATGAACGAGCCATCCAATCCTCGCGGCCTCCGCATGACGCCGCGTCAACTCCAGCTTCTCGACGCCATCGCCGCGTCAAGGCGCGGCAACTGCTGCTCCCCTACGATCACGGAACTGGCCAGGCGCCTCAACCTCAGCCGAAGTACCATCTTCGAGCACATAGCGCAGCTCCGCGAAAAAGGCCTTCTTTCCGCGGAGCCGGGCAGAGCACGCTCTTTGATGCCAACCAGCGAAGCGCTCGCACTGCTGGATGATCCGGGCGAGTCCGCCACCGGCGAGCCGCCGGCCGAGATGGGCATTCCGCTGGCCGGGGTCGTCGCCGCCGGTACGCCCATTGAGGCGGTCGAGAACGCCGACACACTGACCCTGACCTCCTACTTCGGGTTATCCGATGACCTGTTCGCGCTTGAGGTCCGCGGCGATAGCATGATCGACGACGACATCCGCGACGGCGACTATGTGATCTGCAAACGGTCGCCGCTCGCCGCCGACGGCCAGCTTGTCGTGGCCATAGTCGATGACCAGGCCGCCACGCTCAAGCGATTCTTCCGCGAGCCTGATCGCGCCAGACTCGAACCGGCCAACAGCGAGTATGAACCGATCTACGCCCGCAACTGCCGGATAGAAGCCGTAGTCGTGGGGCTGATGCGCCGGCTTTGAGCGGCCCGCTCACTCTACGGCCGCGGCGGGGATGAGAAACTGCCCTGTGAGCTTAGGCTCGCATGGATATGGGACGGCCGCGCGGCCCACATCCGCCCGGCGAAGGATGACATCCATAATGACCGTGTCGGCGGCGGAATAGCCCTCGATGTGTCCATCGGCGTAGCCGGCGTGAAAAGTCGCGGTGATTCTGCCGATACCGGCGAGCGTCCCATCACCGAATGTCCAGAAGTCTGTCTCGCCGCAATCGCCAACACTGCGCTGCGGCCGGCCGGAGGGCTGGCAGCTCGCGAAGGCGTCGCCGCTGCGGGCCGAATTCCGGCCGAGATAGCAGCTTGTCAGCAGACGCCCCGACCCGGCGCCGCCCAGCGTGTCGTATGGACCCGTCAGGGGCTTGCCGCCAACCAGCCCCTCGTAGCTCCAGTAGAAGCAATAGGTGCCCTTGAGCCAGCCGTCGCTGCTCGGCATCCCGGGGTTGGACCACGTGCTGCCTCCGGCCCAGAACTCCGCAAGCAACGGTGATTTGCCGGGGGCGCACGGGCAGCTGATCACGTCGGGACCGGGCAGGTAAGGCTGGAGATACGCGGCGATGCTTCGGTTGGTTCGCATGGGCACATAGGTGCGCGGACTCGACAGGATGAAGGGCTCCCCCCAGTTCCACGACCTGGCCAATCCGACCCTGGCCACCGACGCGGGATAATGCTGCGAGTTGTCCGATGCATAAAAACTGACGCCGGCGACGATCTGTCGCTGGTTGGCGGCCGTGAGCAGTTGGCGGGCCCGGCGGCGCACACCCTCCAAACCCGGCAGGAGGATAGCCAGCAGGAGAGAGATTATGGAGATGACCACCAGGAGTTCAACGACTGTGAAGGCAGCATATTCGCGGCCCCCGCAGTACAAGCAAGCCCGGCCCGCCCCCATTCGAATGTGGTTCGTGCTGTTTTCCACGCTGGCGTATTCACATTACGAAGTTGCCGTCGCACAGCAACGCCGACATTTACGATCAGCGGGGCGAGTTGTCAAACATATTCCGGGAATCTTGCCGGTATAGCGGCACGGATTAGTCGGACTGCTCCAGCCAGCGTTCCGCAAGCCCTCGGACATCCTCGAACCCTACGGCCCCGTCGGCGTCGAGGTCCACCCCCCCACAGCCGTCCGGCTCGACGCAATCGGTTCGCATCCACTGTTGGGCCATAAGGGCCAGGTCTTTGAAGTCTACACAGCCGCTACCGTCCAGGTCCGGCAGACGCACATGCGTGAAATGCAATTCTCGCACCGTCCAGGGCACGTTGGAGTTCGCGGGGTCCCAGTGGTCGAACTCAACAACACATCGGCCCGGCGCCGTCGCCTCAAAGTCCACGACGTACCAGTCTCCCGGCATGGCGGTGCGATGGCCGCTCTGTGAAAGCCCGCTGAACGTGCTGTCCGCCCATGAGTACAGCATTGTGCGCGTGCCGGCGGCAGGCAGCAGCGAGTCGACGCAGCCGTCGCCTCTGCATGTAATCCGGCCGCGGGAGCGGTAAGGAGCACGCATGAGCAGGTCGCTGTTCCAGGCGCCGGCGCGGCTTGAGGATACCACGAACGTCAACTTCGCGCCCACCGAGACGGGCGCATAGACGAACGGGGCGCCGGGCTCGTTGCAGTCCGGCGGCGGGTAGCCTTCCACCGGCTCCAGCGGTGTCAGGCCGTCTTCAAGGTAGACCCTCACGCACATCCGCCAAGGGGGCAGGCTTTTGCTTGCCCACGGCGTGCCGCCGTAGGCGCCCATGTTNNGCCGTTTGGCGCGGGCTCCCAACCGACGTCTTGCTCCGGATGGCCCGCATCGATGCAGGGACTGGTTGCCGAATCCCGAACCCAGTTGCCGCTCGATGGCTGGTATCGGCCTGATTCCGACTTGAGGTGGTAATCCCCGTTGGCCGGATCGGCGAACAGCGGATCGCCGTTGATGTTGCCGATGCCCATGCCACTGAGAGTTGTCAGGCAGGAGTAGGTCGCGCTGGTGCCCACCAGGTCCACGTTCCAGTTGTTCATCAGGATGCAGTTCTTGACCTGAGCGTAGTTGCCGCTCCGGTCCCAGATGCCGCCCTGATCGTTGTCGCAGATGGTGTTGCGGTCGAAGAC
>DDXG01000017.1:503-10133 GCA_002347125.1 Phycisphaerales bacterium UBA2266 | reverse complement strand
ATGACGCAGGGCAAGAAGATCAAGCAGCGGTCGAAGCGCCTGCGGAATATCAAGCGGGGCGGCAAAATCAAGAAACGCCGCTGACGGACGGTGTTGTCTACTGATCCCAATATGTCTGGGAGGACTCTGATGAACATGCAGATGGAGCGTCGTGCCTTCCTACGGCTTGCGGGGGCGGGTTTGGCGGGCCTGGCCGGCGGGGCGGTCGAGGCGGCCAGCCGGGCCGAACGGGCGCAGCGGCGCCGGGGCGGCGACCTGCCGAACTTCATCGTGATTCTATGTGACGACCTGGGGTATGGAGACCTCGGCTGCTACGGCTCGGCGAAGCACCGGACGGCGCGAATTGATGCGATGGCGGCCGAGGGAATGCGATTCATGGATTTCTACGCCACCAGTGGGGTCTGTACTCCCTCGCGGGCGAGCCTGATGACGGGCTGCTATCCGCGGCGGGTCGGTTTGCACATGAGCGACCGCAACGAATGCGTCCTGTACCCGGCGGCCAGGTCCGGACTGCATCCGGATGAAACCACGATTGCCGAGGTGCTTAAGGAGGCGGGGTACGCCACGGCGTGCATCGGAAAATGGCACCTGGGCGACCAACCGCCATTCCTGCCGACGAACCACGGATTCGACTATTACTGCGGCATTCCATACAGCAATGACATGGGCCAGGCCCAGCGCAAGGACAATCCACCGCTGCCCCTGCTGCGCAACACGACCGTAATCGAGGCCCCCGTGGACCAGAACACGCTCACGAGGCGGTACACGGACGAGGCCCTGAGGTTCATTCGGGCGAACCGCAATCGCCCGTTCTTCCTGTATCTGCCTCACTCGATGCCTCATAATCCCGTCCACGCCGGGGATGCATTCCGCGGCAAGAGCGTCAATGGGGTCTACGGCGATGCGGTGCAGGAGATTGACGCCTCCACGGGCGAGATACTCGATACCCTGCGGACTCTGGGGCTGGACGGGCAGACGCTGGTGGTCTTCACGTCGGACAACGGCGCCGAGCAGCGCTGGGGCGGCTCGAACGCACCGCTGTCCGGGTGGAAGGGCACGACGAGCGAAGGCGGGATGCGGGTGCCCTGCATTGTGCGGTGGCCGGGGCACGTTGCGGCCGGGTCCGTATGCCGGGAGGTGGCCACGACGATGGATTTTCTGCCGACGTTTGCAGAGATGGCGGGGCTGGCCACTCCCGCCGATCTTGGCATCGACGGCAAAGATATTACCGGACTTATCACCGGCCAACCAGGTGCCGAGTCGGCCTATGAGGTGTTCTGCTACTACTTGATGGACCAGTTGCAGGCCGTCCGGTCGGGCCGGTGGAAGCTGCACCTGGCACTGGAGACCACAAAGCGAAGCTGGGGCCGGCCGGGGCCGGAGCGGGCTGCGGCCTTGTACGACCTGGAAAATGACAGGGCCGAGACAAAAAACCTTGCAGATCAGTACTCAACCGTGGTAGAAGAACTGTTTTCGCTTGCTGCCAAGGCCCGCAAGGACCTGGGGGACTTGGGTGTCCGAGGCGCCGGGCAGCGCGGACCGGGCTGGGTCCAATGGCCCAAGCCGCTGGTCAAGGCCCCATGAAACGGGCGTAGGTATGACTGAAAAACGCTCCCGTGGCGGTGAAAACGCCCGAACGGGTGTGAAATTGACGGTTGAGCAATATCTCCGGAAGGTAGCCACCTTTGCCGGCAACGACTTTGGTGGGCGGTTCAGGAGCCAGTTTCGAGACCGGCGAGGCACCAGCGAACTGGCGATGCTGGCCTGTCCGAGTCTTGATGAGCTGGAGCAGCTTCGCCGCGCCGTGGCCATAATGACGGCCGCCGAGAAGCGGGATGCCGCGTTCTTGACGGACGAACAGGTGGCCACGATAGCCAGGGATTCCGACGCCGATGCCGGCGTGCTGGCGATCTTCTTCAATGGCTATGCTTTACAGTTCAAACGTGTTTCGGGAGGCCCCAGTGGGCCTGATGCCGAAAATTCATCATAAACTCAGTTAGGAGCAAGACATGGCAGTTAAGATCAGAATGATGCGACTCGGACGGCGGCATCGCCCGTTCTTCCGGATCAACGCGGTGGACGGCAGAACGCCTCGCAACGGGACGATCCTGGAGAAGCTGGGCCATTATGACCCGCTGGAGAAGGACGAGGACAAGCAACTCGTATTGGATATGGAGCGGATCCGATACTGGCTGGACCAAGGAGCGATGCCGAGCGAGTCGGTGTCCGAGATACTCCTCAGGCAGGGGGTTAAGACCAAACAACAGGCCCAGAAAGAAGCTCGGCGGGCGAAGGCCAGGACTCAGGCCCGCAAGGCCGGCAAGTTCTTCACGAAGGCTGAGAAGATACTGGCCGAGAAGAAGGCCGAAGCCGAGGCAAAGGCGGCCGAGGAGAAGGCCAAGGCCGAGGCTGAGGCCAAGAAGAAGGCGGAGGCGGATGCCAAGGCCAAGGCGGATGCCGAGGCCAAGGCTGCTGCTGAGGCGGTGGCGGATGAGGCTCAGGCCGCGGAATAACCTGATGGTGCTCGTGCGGTGGGATATCGCGGAGCACCTCTTGGAACGTATGAAGCCCCGGGTCTACGGCCCGGGGTTTTTTGTTCAGGGGTCGTGATGAGGCGTCCGAGATGCGGATTGACGTACTGACACTGTTCCCTGCGATGTTTGAGTCGCCCTTGGGTTTCTCCATCGTCAAGCGGGCCCAGGAAACGGGATTGGCGGAGATCCGCCTTACGGACATCCGCGATTTCACGACGGATGCGTATCGCAAGGTGGACGACAAGCCCTATGGGGGCGGTCCCGGCATGGTGATGATGTGCGGGCCGGTCTTTGCGGCATTCGACCATGTGAGGACGCTCAGCGGCGATGCGCCGCGGACGATCCTGTTGACGCCGCAGGGTCGGCCGTTTACGCAGGTGAAAGCGCAGGAATTGAGCCGGGAGCGACGTCTGCTGCTGATTGCGGGCCGCTATGAGGGCTTTGACGAGCGGATTCGGGAGGGATTGGGGGCCGAGCAGATTTCCATCGGGGACTATGTGCTCAACGGCGGGGAGCTTCCGGCGATGGTCTTGATCGAGGCGGTCGTCCGGCTGCTGCCCGGGGCCCTGGGCGATGATGAGTCGGCGAAGGATGACTCGTTTGTAAACGGCCTGCTGGAGTATCCGCAGTACACCCGCCCGGAGGTCTTCCGCGGGATGAAGACGCCGGATATATTGCTGTCCGGCGACCACGGCAAGATCGCCCAGTGGCGCCGCGCCCAGTCGCTCGAACGCACGAAACAATGGCGCCCCGATTTGCTCAAGAACCAAGAAGATGCGGATACGTGATCATGTCGGGGCCTGAATCCGGGCGGCCAAGCCCGCGTGGGTATGATGACCGGGGTCCGTTGATTCCACGGGCCAATGCCTGCTTGACATGTGGGAGGTAATCGCCTATCTGTGTGGAGCGTATGAGTAGTCGCCGGTTGCCGGCGCCTTTGGCGGAAGAAGAAGACAGGGCGTGTGCGAACTATGGAGTTGCTTTTCAAAGACCTCTACGAGCCGAGCGACATCAGGAATAACCGGCTGGCCGGTTCGGATAGGGCGTTTCACGACTGGTATCGGTTTGTCCTGTCGTTTCCGCCCCACCTCGTGCGGGACTACTTGCACCGTTTTTCCCTGAGCGATGGGGCGATCCTGCTGGATCCATTCTGCGGTACGGGAACGACGTTGGTGGAGGCCAAGAAGGCCTCGCTGCGGGCTATGGGAATCGAGGCATCTCCTATGGCGGCGTTTGCCTCGCGAGTGAAGACATCGTGGGGTGTTGACGGAGAACGTCTCCGTGAATGTGGAGACGATGTTGCGGCCGAGGCGGAAGAACAGTTCGAACATCGGGCCGGGGATATATCTGATCTTACCGATGACCAGAGGAAGCTGCTCATAACCGACTCCATCTCCGCGGCGCCGCTGCGGAAGTGCCTCGCCGTCCGAGACAGGATCGACCGCGTCGCGGATACCGATGTTCGGGACGCTCTGCGTTTGGCGTTGGCACGCACCTGTGTTGCGACGGCCAGCAACCTCAAGTTCGGGCCCGAAGTCGGCGTTCGCAGGCACAAGAAGCCCGACGCCGACGTATTTGGTGATTTTCACAAGACGGTTCGGCTGATGGCCCGCGATCTGGAGTCAATCCGGGATACCGGCTGTCGGCCCACACGTGTGCTGTGCTCGGACTCCAGAGGTCTTGGCGATGGTGTCCTTGGCGGGAGCATCGACGCCGTGATCACATCGCCGCCTTATCCCAACGAGAAGGACTACACACGGACAACTCGGCTGGAGTCTGTCCTGCTTGGGTTCATCAAGACAAGAGCGGACCTCAAGAGGGTCAAGCAGTCGCTGCTTCGTTCCAATACCCGGAACGTGTATGTAGACGACGCGGATGATGGCCTGATTACGGTCGGAAGCCACGTGGATCGGATCGCCAGGGAGATCGAAGACAAGAGGCGCGCGATGGGCAAGACGTCGGGATTCGAGAAGCTCTACCATCGCGTAACGCGACTCTATTTCGGGGGGATGAAACGGCACCTTATGGACTTGCAGCGGTGTCTGAAGCCGGGGGCCTTGCTTGCATATGTGGTAGGGGATCAGGCGTCGTATCTGCAGGTCATGATTCGAACCGGCCAGTTGCTGGCCGGCATTGCGGAGGAGGCGGGCTATCGCGTGGTGGGAATCGATCTGTTTCGCACACGAGTATCGACGGTTACGGGCGAGCAACTTCGGGAAGAAGTGCTTGTGCTCCAATGGAAAGGCTGAGCGGACGCAATGGCCGAGACCCGCAGAAATCGCTATGACGCATTGATCGAAGAGGTGTTCTTTGCCAACTACAAGGCGGGGGACGCCGAGGTGTGTTTCGACAGATCGGAGTTTTCGGCCGTGGCGCGGAGATTGGGCATTGCCGTGCCGAAGAATCTGGGTGACATCGTCTATTCGTACCGATACCGGGCCGAGCTTCCGCCGAGGATCGTTGCCTTGCTCGCTGAGGGGCAAGAGTGGGTGATTCGTCCGGCGGGGCCGGGCAAGTATGTGTTCGCAAAGACCACGGCCGCACGGTTCGTTCCAAATCCGTCCATGTCCTACATAAAAGTGTTGGATGCGACGCCGGAAATCATACGGCGGTATGCCCTGAATGACGAACAGGCACTGCTGGCCATACTGCGCTATAACCGCCTGATCGATGTATTCCTGGGCATCACCTGCTATCCCTTGCAGAGCCATCTGCGAACGACCGTGCAAGGGATGGGGCAGACCGAAACGGATGAGATGTATGTAGGGCTGAACAGAAGGGGGCAACATTTTGTGATACCCGTCCAGGTCAAGAGTTCCTCGGGCGAGGTCGGGGTCGTGCAGATTGAGCAGGATTTGGGCGTCTGTGAGTCCAAGTTCCCGGGATTGATCTGTCGGCCGGTCGGTGCTCAGTTCATGGGCGAGGAGATGATCGCCCTCTTTGAGTTCGGTATGTGCGACAGCGAGATACGCGTGATGGATGAGAGGCACTACAGGCTCGTGCCGAACAAAGAGTTGTCCGATGCCGAATTGCGCAAGTACAACCAGATCAGATAGCAGGGGCCGCGCTCGTCGCGTATACCGTGCATGGCCCCACGACTTGGAGACAGGATGAAGAAGATCAGCAGGCGGACACTGATTTCGACGGCGGTTGGTTCGGTTGTGGGGGGGTTGATGCCGCCGGTGGGGTTCTCGGCAGAGGGCGGCCGGCGCAGGCGGGGGCGGCCGAACATCATCGTGCTGGTGACGGACGACCACCGGGCCGATGCGATGGGTTGCGCGGGCAATGCCACCGTGCAGACGCCGAACATGGACGCCCTGGCGGCGGCAGGGGTGCGGTTCACGAATGCCTTTGTGACGACGAGCATCTGCGCATCCAGCCGAGCCTCCATCTTCTCCGGGCAGTGGACGGGTCGGCACGGAATCACCGATTTCAACACGCATTTCACGCCGGAGGCCTTTGCCGATACGTATCCCATGCAGCTCAAGGCGGCCGGCTACCGGGTGGGCTTCATCGGCAAGTACGGCGTTGGAGCGGCGAAAGACCTGCCGGCCGACAGGTTCGCCTACTGGAAGGGCTTCCCGGGCCAGGGCAAGTACGAACACACCGACGCTGATGGTGACTACAAGCATCTGACCTCGCTTATGGGCGATCAGGCCCTGGAGTTCCTGGGCGGCTGCGCAAGCGACCACCCGTTCTGTCTGTCGATCAGCTTCAAGGCGCCGCATGTCCAGGATGGAGACCCGCGCCAATTCGTCTATGATCGGGCATTGGCGGACCTGTACAAGGACGTGTCCATCCCGGCGCCGCCGCCGGCGGATCCGAAGTACTTCGATGCGTTGCCGCCGTTCCTGCGGGATTCCGAGTCGCGGCGGCGATGGGAATTGCGTTTCCCCGACGACGCCAGGCGGCAGGAGTCGGTGAGGAGCTACTACCGGCTGATCACGGGTGTGGACATTGCCATCGGACGGATCCGCGGAGAACTTGATCGCCTGGGCTTCGCGGATAATACCGTGATCCTGTTCGTCGGCGACAACGGCTTCTATCTTGGAGAGTACGGCTTGGCGGGCAAGTGGTTTCCGCACGAATTGTCGATCCGTGTGCCGATGATTGTCTATGATCCGAGGGCGCCGAAGAACCGCCGCGGCCTGGCGCCGGGGCAGTTCGCGTTGAATGTCGATATGGCCCCGACGATCCTGGAATTGGCGGGTCTGCGGCCGCCGGCGTCCATGCAGGGACGCAGCCTCGTGTCCATTCTGCAAGGGAGAAACGTGGCCTGGCGGGATGCGTTCTTCTATGAGCATCCGTTTGAGCACCCGACGATTGCCAGGAGCGTGGCCCTGCGGACGCAGCGGTGGAAGTACGCCCGGTTCACGCAGTACGACTATGAATGGCTGTTCGACCTGCGCAACGACCCCGATGAGGTCAATAACCTGGCCAACGACCCTCAACACGCCGAGACGCTCGGGCGGCTGCGCAGGCGGTGCGAACGGATGGCACAGCGGGCCAAAGAAGGCTGATATCCACGGAGCAGACCCATGTGTTTGGGAGCCACGTTTGTAGAACGAAACAGGAATAGCGCATGTGGTTGCCTATGGTGCGCGATGGTTGCGACATCCTTGCTTGTCGCGGGCTGCGCAGGGCTGCCATCGAAGACCACGACAGTCGTGGACGGCAGCGCCGACGGCGGGCCGGCGAAGGGGATGATTCGGGCAAGCCGCGGCCGACTGGCGCCGGTGTATGCGCCTTTGGCCGAGTTCATTGTCGGGGAATTTGACCTGGCCGGCTGCGACGGAGTCGGAATCGACGTGGGCTCAGGACCAGGGACGTTAATCATCGAATTGGCCAAGCGAACGAAGCACCATTGGGTCAACGCGGATATCGACCCGAATGCGTTCACGTTTTTCCATGAAACGGCCGGCAAGAACGGTCTGACCGGACGTGTTAGTTCGATCCGTGCCGACGTCCACGAGTTGCCGTTTCGCGATGGATACGCGGACGTGATTGTGTCGCGGGGTTCGTACCATTTCTGGAAGGACAAGGTCAAGGCTTTCAATGAGATCTACCGGGTGCTCAAGCCGGGTGGGGTGGCGTTCATCGGCCGCGGATTCTCTCCGAATCTGCCGGTCGAGACGGCCAGAGAGATCCGGGCCGGCCAAGGTAAGTCGATGGAGTACTCTTTCGCAGAAGAATCGGAAGAACTGACCCGCATTATGCGGGAGGTCGGGGTTGCCCGGTACAAGATTCATAACCCCTCCGAGGCCCACGGCAATGCCGTCAATTACGGCATCTGGGTCGAGCTTCACAAGCTGGCGCGGGATCGGCAGTGACGCCCTGCTCTCGGCGCCGAGGGCGTTCTCTCCAAGATGGTCCTTGTGTTTTTGGAGAACTCCTCTAGAATGATTGGACAGTTCTTGCCTGCAGGCCAACGGCGCATTTTGGAGGTCTCTGAAGTGGCTGGAAGATACGCATCGCCGGCATTATGTCGCGGGAAGACACAGTCGAAGGGCTTCACACTGATTGAGCTGCTCGTTGTGATAGCGATTACCGCCACATTGATGGCGATTCTGATGCCGGCGCTGAGTCTGGCGCGGGAGCAGGGGCGGCGGACGGTCTGCATGGCGAATGTGCGTCGGCTGGCGGTCTCGCTGAAGATGTACGCCGACACGAACGACGACAGATTCCCCCCCCGATCGCCTGCGGTCCACCGAGTATGTCATGGTAGGCCCGTACCGGCGGATGAGCCCCCGATGGATATGGTTTCTCAGTGATTCGGGCATGGGTTATGTCATCGACCCGTACAAGTACGAAACAGAAGAGGCCTTCAACGCGGCGCTGGAGATGGACAACGACTATTTCATCTGCCCGTCGTTGAAGGATCGCGAGTATGCTCGGAGCATCCGCAACGGGGCGTACGGGTATAATTGGCAGTATCTGGCGAACAGCCGGCCGCACCCGGACAGACCTGGGCCGGCGAATTACCCGGTCTCACAGTTGAGTATCAAGTTCCCGGCCCGAACAGTGGCGTTCTGTGATAGTCGAGGGTCGAATATTCCTCACGGTGAGCACGGTTATCTCGTTGATCCGCCGAAGATGGCCTACAGCAAGGGCGCGCGTGATTTCTTGCCCAAGAGTCCCGCGGTGGGGCCCCTCAAGTACTCTCCGGCCGATGCCCGGCACGGCGGCAAGGTGAATGTGTCCTTTCTGGACGGTCATGCCGAGGCCATGACATACGAGGAACTGGGCTATGCAGTCGACCCGGCGACGCGGCGCCCTGTTGAGAAGGGGCTTAACGACATCGACGGGCCCGGGGAGAACAGCCTCTGGTCGGGAACAGGACGCGATGAGCCGGATGTTTGACGTGGGAATGCGGCAAGGTTGTGGTTGTCCGCATGGCGTAGACCTTGCGATGGAGGCGCCTCTCTGGTAATATAAGAGAACGTCACCGGACTCGATGGAGTTTGGCCCGTGCATTGTGAACGCAGGATACGGAGTGCGGCAAGATGAATGAACACATTTCTCGCCGTCGTTTTCTTCGAGATACCGCGGCTGCGGCGGCCGTGGTGGGAACCGTTGGGGTGGCAGCCGGTGCGGGCGGCGCCGCCGTGTCTGACGGGTCGAAAATCCTCAGTTACAGTCCGGACATGGAGTACCGGCGATGCGGCAGAACGGGGATGATGGTCTCGGCCGTATCGCTGGGCGGGCACTGGAAGCGACTGGTCAAGGTCGTCGGCGGCAGCGAGCCGGAAGGGTGGATGACGATGGCCATCGACGATCCGGCCTTTCAGAAGAACCGCTACGACGTCGTTACCCGCTGCATCGAACGGGGCATCAACTTTGTCGATGCCTGCTGCCGCGAGGAGATTCTCGCATACGCCAGGGCGATCAAGGGGCGGCGGGACCGGATGTACTTCGGCTATTCCTGGCATATCTGGGAGAGCCGGTTCCCCGAATGGCGTTCGACCGAGAAGCTCAAGGAAGGGCTGGACGCCGGGATGAAGGAAGCGGGGCTGGAGTATGTGGACGTATGGCGGATCAGCCTGCTGGTGGATTCGCACCAGCACACCGAGGCGGAGGTCGAGCAGGCCGTGCGGGC
>DDXG01000017.1:0-423 GCA_002347125.1 Phycisphaerales bacterium UBA2266 | reverse complement strand
ACGCCTTATACGGCCAAGAGCAAGCTGGTGGAGGATGAGTCGGGGCTCTGGGCCACGCTGAAGAAGTATGATGTGGGCTGGTTCGGGATCAAGCCGTTTGCGAGCAATTCCGTGTTCAAAGGCGACAGTTCGCCGGCCAGTCCGCATTTTGAAGAGGATAATCGCATCGCCCGCCTGGCGATCCGATACATCCTGTGCAACGAAGCGATTACCGCGCCGATTCCGGGAATGATTACGCCGCAGCAGGTGGACAATATCGCCCTGGCGGTCAAGGAGAGACGGGTGCTGGATGTCGCGGAGAAGGCCCAGTTGGATGAGGCGATGGATCGGGCCTGGGCGAATCTGCCGGCGAACTATCAGTGGCTCAAGAAGTGGGAGTACGTCTGACGTGATGTGCAGAAATCCGCGTGTGCAACAAGTTGC
>DDXG01000336.1 GCA_002347125.1 Phycisphaerales bacterium UBA2266 | reverse complement strand
GGCGCGAATCGTCGGCCACAAGCGGGCTCGGGAGATATGGTACCTGTGCCGCCAATACAGTGCGGCCGAGGCGATGGCGATGGGCCTGGTCAATACGGTGGTCCCGTTGACCGAGCTGGAGGCCGAGACAGCCAAATGGTGCCGCGAGATCCTGGCGAAATCGCCCGTGGCCATCCGCTGCCTGAAGGCGGCGTTCAACGCCGATTGCGACGGTCAGGCGGGCTTGCAGGAATTGGCGGGACTGGCGACCATGCTGTTCTACCAGACCCCCGAGGCCCAGGAGGGGCGCGATGCGTTTGTCGAAAAACGGCCGCCGGATTTCTCGAGGTTTCGCTGATGCGGACGGTCAACGCACTACTGCTGAGCGCACGGCCCAGGACCTTGCCGGCCGCGGCTGGGCCGGTCATTGTGGGCGCCGCGATGGCCTATGCCGCCGGCCCCGTGGACTGGCTGGTCCTGGGGGCAACGCTGGTCTGTGCCCTGCTGATTCAGGTGGGTACGAACTACGCAAACGATTACTATGATTTCGTAAAGGGAACGGACACGCCCGAGCGGGTCGGGCCGACGAGGGCGACCGCCGCCAGGCTTGTCTCGCCGGCGGTGATGCGAACAGCCTTCACGGCAACGTTCGCCGTGGCGGCCCTGCTCGGATCTTATCTGGTCTACAAGGGTGGAATCGCCATTGCCCTGATCGGGGTGGCGTCGCTCTCCTGCGGCCTTTTGTACACCGCCGGGCCCTTGCCGTTGGGGTATCTGGGTCTGGGCGACGTGTTCGTGCTGGTGTTCTTCGGGCCGGTCGCGGTCGGCGGAACGTACTACTTGCAGACGGGGGCCATCACATGGCAGGCCGGCCTGGCTGGAGTGGGACCGGGGCTAATCTCCATGGCTATACTGACCGTCAATAACTTCCGCGACCACGACACCGACAAGCAGGCAGGCAAGCGGACGCTCGTGGTGCGGTTCGGGCGGCGGTTCGGCAAGACCCAGTACGCTGCCTGTATCGTCGGGGCGTGTGCGGTCCCGCTTCTCCTGTCGGTATGCACCTGGGGGCACTGGTGGGTGAATCTGTCAATCCTGACGCTGCCGATTGCGTGGTCGCCGATGCGGGCCGTCCTGCGGGAGGCCGAGCCGGCGGCCTTGAACCGGGCGTTGGCGCAGACGGGCGTATCACTTGTGGTCTATAGCGTGCTTTTCTCGGTAGGATGGCTGATATGAGGGTGGCGCAGTGCTGCTTTCGGCGGTATCGCTTGAGGTTCAAGCGGCATGTGGACAGCGTCTTGCCATCGCGACACGGGCACAACGGGCCTGCTGCGCACCGCGAGGGCGTGATTGTAACCCTTCGTGATGGGTCCGGGCGAGAGGGGCATGGGGAGATAGCCCCCCTGTTGGGGCTTCATCGCGAGGGTTTGGAGAAGGTGATTGAGGCGCTGCCGGGTGTGCGGGAGACCATGATGGGGACGGACTGGTCGCCAAAGCAGTCGGCCCTGTGGGGGCAGTTCGATAAGACACTGGGGGCAATAGCGGGCAGCGTGCGTTGTGGGGTGGAGATGGCATTGGCGGACCTGCTGGGGGCGTTCGAGACTGATGAGGAGGTGGCCGTCTGTGGGCTCATGGCGGCAGACGGGAGCATCTGCGAGGAGGTTGAGACGCTGGCGGCGGGTGGATATAAGGTGGCAAAGGTCAAGGTGGGGCGGAGACCTCTGTCCGAGGATGTTGAGATCGTCCGGCGGATTCGTGAGCGGCTTGGCGGCCGCATACGGCTTCGGCTCGACGCGAATCGGGCGTGGGGGTTGGACGATGCGGTCGAGTTCTGCAGAAGGATCGGCGGCGATGGCATCGAGTACATTGAGGAGCCGGTGGTTGATCCGGGGGACCAGGGGACGTTCGTGCGTAAAACGGGCCTGCCAATAGGTCTGGATGAGACATTGTCGCAGGTGGAACCGGAGGACCCGGCAATAGCGGAGGGGGTCGCGGCGGTGATTCTGAAACCCGCGGTGATCGGGGGGCTGTCGCGGACGGCACGCTGGATAGCGGTGGCGAAGCGGCGCGGCGTTCAGGCGGTCTTGAGCAGTTGCTTTGAGAGCGCGGTGGCGGTGCGGGCTTATGCGGCAATGGCGGCGCGGCTGGGCGTCGGCCGCACGGCACAGGGGCTGGATACGCTCAAGTTCCTGCGGGAAGATGTTGCGAAGGAACCGCCTGTGATTCGTGGTGGTTGTATGGCGATGGAGAGGCTGACTCTGCGGGATGAGGGGCTGGAGGAGATCAGGGTCTGATGGGGGCATTCCTGGAACAGATTGATCGGGTGGCGATGGCGCTGGAAAACGCACGGGCCGGCTATGGGAGTCGGGTGGGGCTGCTCAGTGAGAACGGGCCGGGGTATGCGGCGGTGATTGGCGCCTGTCTGCGGATTGGGGCAGTGGTCGTGCCGATCAGCACGCGGTACCCGGCTCAGCGGGTCAATCAGGTTGTGGCCCGGACAGGCTGTTCGCTGGTGCTGGCTTCTCGGAGCCTTTCCGGCGTGGCGCCGCGGGGGCCCCTGACGCAGATGGAGGAGATTATGGGCTCTTTCGAGGGCGATGTCAGGTCGGCGACCCTGGATCAGATGGGGGCCGATTTGGGCAATCAGGCCAGTATCATCATGACATCGGGCAGCCAAGGCGCGCCACATGGAGTGCTCCATCGGGTATCACAGCATTACTACAGTGCGGCCGGGGCGGATATGAATATGCCGTTTGGAGGCGGGCACAGGTGGCTGATGTTGCTTCCGATGTATCATGTGAGCGGTTTTTCCATCCTGATGCGGGCGTTTCTGCATGGGGGCGGCGTAGTCTTTCCGCGGGCTGGACAGCCGCTGGAGGAAGCGGTGCTGTGGAACGACGCCACGCATCTGTCGCTGGTGCCGGTGCAGTTGACGCGGCTGATGGACAGGCCGGATTGTGTGAAACGGCTGCGGACGATGGAAGCGATATTGCTGGGTGGGTCGGCGGCGCCGGTGGCCTTGGTCCAGCGGGCCGTGGAAGTGGGGTTGCCCATTCATACAACATACGGGTCCACGGAGGCAGCCTCGCAAGCGGCCACGACCCGTAAAGGCGATCTGACCGACCAGCCGGGCACAAGTGGACGGGTGCTGGAACATCGAAAGCTGCGGATTGCCGAAAACGGTGAAATACTGATTGGCGGACGGACGATGCTTGATGGGTACATTGAGGATGGACTGGTCCGGCCGGCCGTTGACACAGACGGGTGGTTTCACAGCGGGGATGCCGGGGTGATCGACGAGGCGGGGCTTCTATATGTGCGCGGACGGAAGGACTCTATGTTCATTTCCGGGGGGGAGAACATCCATCCGGAGGAGATCGAGCGGGTGCTGGAGACCGCCCCGGGTGTGGAGCAGGCGGTGGTTGTCGGAGTGGAGGCCGGCGAGATCGGGCGGCGGCCGGTTGCATTCGTGAAGACACGGGCTGGAGAGGAGTTCGATGGTGATCTGCTCCGACACTGGGTCGCCGAGCGGGTCGAGCGGTTCAAGATCCCGGCGGCGTTCTTCAACTGGTCCGAGGCGGTGGAGAGTCATGCAAAGCCTGATCGGCAGGCCCTGACGGTCTGGGCGCACACGCTCATGGCTAAGACACAGGATAGAATGTAAGGCTGGGGAATTGGGGGAATCCAGGAAACAAACTCCATGCTCATGCGAGTAACGCGTTGGCAAGGAAACGTGGGCCGGGAAGCTATCGAAGGTGGTCGAGGATATGCCGGAGGGATGCGGGAATGGAGCAGGCCGCCCCAGTGTTCTTATTAGTGGTAACATGCGTAATAACGACATCGGCGCAGACCTGGCGGGCGGCGTTCTTGAGTTGGTACTCGAACTCGAAGCTGTTTGTGCCGAGTTTGCCCAAGGTCATCTGGATCACGACCTTATCGGAGAGGCGCAGAGGCCTTCGGTAGTCGGCGCTCGCGTGGACAACGGGGATGGAGAAATCACCGCTATGGATAATAGAAGCGAGAGGCGTATGCTGCTGGAAGAAGGCTTCGAGGCAATCCTGGGCCAGTGTGAAGAAGCGGCCGTAGAAGACGATTCCGGCGGCATCGGTGTGGTGGAGGCGGATGGCCGTTTCATATGTGAACATGGGCGTTTCCTCAGTGCATGGGTCAACATGTTCGATTTGAGCGGCGGATATGAAACCGCGCCGCGGGGAATATTCTAATGGAGGCAAGGGGCTTTGGGAAGAGGCCGCGTTATGTGGGGGTGTGGCACAACTCTCGTTGTGCCAACCGGGGTCGCCTCTCTTACTCTCACTATGCCCAACACATTCAGACAGAGTTATTATCGGTATGTCATAGGAAATTGTCTAGCGTGGGAAATACGTGATTTTTGGCAGTTTCTTCGTGCTCAGGGGGTCCATAGCCTGCGCAAACTACGTGGTTTGCCTGGGAAGGGCCATTCGCCGGCCGGGCGCTCGCCTATGTCAGAGGTGTTCCAAGAGGTCCTCGGGCCGCAGCAGGTTGAGTTTGTTGAGCAGTTCGACGAGGTTGGAGACGCCAAGCTTTCGGAAGATGCGGGTACGGTGGTCCTCGACGGTTCGGACGGATCGGTGGCGGATACTGGCGATCTCACGGGCGTTTCTGCCCTGCACAATCATCCGCAGGACCTCTTTCTCGGTGCGGGTCAGCACATCGGCGATGCGAATATGGGTTTGAGGCGATCTGGCGAAGGCGGATCTGACGGCATGCAGGAGAGTGTCTCTCTTGAGGGGTTTCTCGATGAAGTCGATGGCGCCGACTTTGAGGGCCCGCACGGCCATCGGAACGTCGCCGTAGCCGGTGATGACAAGGACGGGCAGCGAAGGCATGAGGCTCCTGGCTCTGACAAGCAGCTCGATACCGTCCATGCCGGGCATCTTGACATCGGTCACAAGCAGATCACAACGGTCGGTGTGGAGCTTCCGGAGACAGCCGGCGGCGTCCTCGAAGCAGACGACGTCGACGTCGAGACAGCCGAGGGTCCGCGCCAACTGTTTGCGGAGCGCAGGTTCGTCATCAACGAAGAATACGGTGCGTCTGTCCGGTGTTTGCATGGCTTTGTCCGATCAGCGTGTTGGCGGTGCGGCGGGCAGGGTAATACGGACCCGAGTCCCCTTACCGGGCTTGGAGGTGACCCTGACGGTTCCGCCGATCTTGGAGACGATACGTTCGACGACGCACAGGCCGAGTCCGGTGCTCTGGCCCGGCGGTTTGGTTGTGAAGAAGGGCTCGAAGATTCTCTCGATATTATCCGGCGGGATGCCGCAGCCGTCATCGATGAAATCCAATTCGACGGCATCGCCCCTGGCCCTTGCGGAAACGGCGACGGTATTGGGGCGGGATTCATGGGCGGCCTGAATGGCGTTTTCGATGAGCAGGAAGAACACCTGCTCCATATCCTTTTCATTTGCAGTAACGGGGGGGATGTCCCGGAGGGCATCGGCGGTGATGGTGACGCCGGCCCGCCAGGCCTGCTCGTCGAGCAGCGGAATGACGCGTTTGGCGATGGCGTGGAGGTCGAGAGTGGCGACGCCTTTCTCGGCGGATCGGCCTGCGAAACGCCGGAATCGGTTGATCACGGCGACAATGCCTGCAATGCCTTTGATGGCGTCCGCGAGGTCCTCTCTTGCGCCGTCCAGGCCGGGGACGTCTGCCAGTGCGGCGCAGGCGTTCTCGACGGCAAGGCTGACGACGGAGAGGGGCTGGGTCAGTTCGTGGGCCGTGGCGGCGCTGACGGCGCCGAGGGAGGCGAGGTGCTCGGTACGGGCCATTTCTTCGCGGTGCCTTTCGAGTTGCTCATAAGCCAGTTTGAGGTCGTGAATGTCACGTGCAATGACCATGGCCGCGGCGATTTGCCCGTCATTACCTCGGATGGGCTCGATGGTGGTGTTGTACCAGCGAATCCGGCCCTGGAGTTCCGTGGGCACGATCACATTCACTCCCCGTCCGGAGGCAAGGACCTGCCGAATACTGCCCATCTGGCGGTCCGCGATGGCTGCCGGGAAGAGGTCCCACATGGTGCGCCCCGTGAAATCCTCGGGCGTACCCCCGAGCCTCTTGGCGCCGACCGCATTCATGAATCGGAAGACGCCGTCCCCGTCCACGGTGGCGATGCTCTCTCCCGCACTCTCCACAAGGGTGCGGTACATTTGTTCGCTGAGCCGCAGGGCCTGATCGACACGTTGCCGCTCAGCGATCTCGATCCGAAGTTTCTCGCTGGCTGCGAGGAGTTCACGGGCGCGCTGATCGGCCAGAGATTTGAGCGCACGCTCTGTCTGGCGGGTCTCGGTTATATCCCTGATGACGGTCAGGACGCGATCCACGCGGCCGTCCTGTTGGAGAGGGATCTTCCGCGTCTCAGTACAGATCCTGGCGCCGCCGATCGTGACCCACTCTTCCGTCGTCAGCACTGTGGCGGTATCGAAGACGGTTCGATACTCGTCGGCAACGGCTTCCGGCAGGAAGGGAAAGACATCGAAGAGTCGCTTGCCTGTGGGATCGGGGTCCAGACCAAGCCGTCGATTCCACTGTCTGAAACTGTCGCTGACGAAGTGCAGTCGGAAGTCACGATCCAGGATATGGGCGGCGTCGGCGCCCGTGGAGACGGCAGTGCGGCCCTGGAAGAGGCCGGAGTCGGCCTCACACGGCGGATCGCCACCATCATGGCGAAGACCCAAGCGGGCCAGGCATTCTTCAAGCACCCGGAGACGGGCAATCAGTTCTTCTCTGGTGGGCTGCTGCTCCACGATTTCGCCCTCGGCGAACTCGGCGTCCGCTCCGGGACGGCCGCCACCAGAGGCGGAACCATCTCGCAGAGCCGGGCCGACCGGAGGGTTGACACTAACAAAGGCCCTCGTGACCGTCAAGCATAAAGACCCGCGCCGCCCCACTTCAACGCAAGATTTGAGAACCACCAGACATCGCCTTTGGCCCGCCGCCAAGAGTCATCCCAGAGACAATCCGACTCCCGACACGTGGCAAATACGGTATTTCCACGGTCGGACTCCCTCTGCAAGAGGCAATGGTCTTGCGCAAAACGCGGGAATCCGCCCCGGACGGCTGTCTCATAGACCGGCAGTGTGCTATAATAGGCGCGGCCAACGCCCGTGGCGGTCTGCCGTGGGCAAGAGAACAATGGTAATCGGAGTATCAGGGTGCATCCTCGCAATCTCGGCATCATGGCAAGAGCGGTATCCCTGGCGGCCCTTGTATGGGGGGCGGCCAGAGGCAACGATCTGCCCGCGAGCTTCGACCTTCGGCACCACGGAACGGTTACGGAGGTCCGGTACCAGTCGGGAGGCACCTGCTGGGCGCATGGAACGATGGCGGCCATTGAGAGCAATCTGCTGATGACGGGCCGCTGGGCGGAATCAGGGCAGACCGGCCTGCCGAATCTGGCCGAGTATCACCTGGACTGGTGGAACGGTTTCAACGGACACAGCAACTGGGACCGGCTGGGACATGGCGGGTTGATCGTACACGAAGGGGGCGATTACCTGGTCGCCGCGGCCTACCTCAGTCGTGGTGAGGGCGCCATATACCACCCGTCCGCCAATGACGATGGCGAGGGCGATACGCCATGGTACACGCGCCCGCCCCTGCGGTACGACCCGCAGTACGCATATTACTACGTGCGGGATATCGAATGGCACACGGCCGGCTGGAATCTGGAGCGCATCGACCTGATCAAAAGGCGGATCATGGCGGAGGGGGCAACGGCCACCTGTATGGCGTTCGATACGCGGTTCATTTCCAATTCGATTCATTACCAGCCCCGCGGCAGCGGCATGCTGCCGAACCATTCCGTGGTGATTGTCGGTTGGGACGACGACAAGGTGACACCCTCCCCGGATGGACCCGGCGCCTGGTTGTGCAAGAACAGTTGGGGGACGGGTTACTTCGAGGCAGGCTATATCTGGATCAGCTACTGGGATCGTTGGTGCTGCCAGGAGCCGGATATGGGCGCGGTCTTCTTCCGCAATGTCGAACCCATGCGCTATGAGCGCGTGTACTACCACGACCTGCACGGCCGGCGGGACACCATGACGGACTGCCGGGAGGCGTTCAACAAGTTCTGGGGGCAGGGGCGCGATGCGGTGGAGGCGGTGAGCTTCTATACGGCGGTCGATGGGGCCGACTTCACGGCCGTCGTATATGAGAGCTTTCGGCAGGGGTGTTTGTCCGGAGAACTGGCCAGGGCAAGCGGGACATTGACATACAGGGGATTTCACACCGTGGAGCTGGACCAACCGGCGGAGGTCTTTGCCGGAGAGGACTTCTTCGTATATGTCTGGTTGTCGGATGGAGGCCATGCCTACGACCGGACGTCGGAAGTGCCGGTGCTGCTGGGGGGGCCGGGCTCGGAACCGGCCTGGGCGACCGGCGGAGCCTTCATGGGCAAGACGACACTGCAAGAGGGCGAGAGCGTACTGGTGATTTCGGCCGCCAACCCCGGCGAGAGCTACTATCGCAGCGGCGAACGATGGGCGGATTTGTACGACGTGGATGGTTCCGCGAACTTCTGCATCAAGGCTCTGGCGGTGGCAAGGCAGGCGGTGGCGGGAGATTTCGACGGCGACGGACGCGTGGACGAGCGGGACTTGGCGGCGATGGCGGAGGCATGGCTGACGGAAGAGGGCCAGGAGAGCTATCGGCGGATTTGTGATATTCATGAGGCAGGCGGCGAGGTGATTGACATGGCGGATTTCGCGGTTTTTGCGCGAATCTGGGCGGATTTGCACGTCGTGCCCCGATAAGGGTGGAAAATGGTTGCATCGGAAGCCGAAATCGGCCCCAATAGAGAGAAGTCGCCCCACGGCCGCCCGGGATCCATCGGGCGCAGGACGGGATTGTAGCAGTCCATGTGTAGTGGCTCAAGCCAATGTGGGGCGGAAAAAAGCATGGGGAATTGAAGATTGGAGGTCGTGACATGAGCAGGAAGCTGTTGTTGCTGGTTGTGGCGATGGTCGTGTCGACGGGCCTGACCGTGGCTGTGGCAAAGGAAAACGCCAAGGGCCAGGGAGCGGCCGACAAGGCAAAGGACCAACTCGAGAAAGCCAAGGCCATGGCCGAGCAGGCAAAGACCAAGGCGGCCGAAAGCAAAGAAGGCGCCAAAGGCGAAGAGAACGCCGCGGCCCGAAACGCCGGCTTGGAAAAGGCAAAGAAGGATGCTGAGGCCGTAAGGGCCGAGGCAATGAAACGAAAGGGCGAGGCGGAAGCCAAAGCCGCCGCGGCCAAAGAAAAAGGCAAGGGCCAGGAAGCGGCCGAAGGCGGCGAGACGCTACAGGGCAAGGGCAAGGCGGCCGCGGAGGCCAAAGGGGCGGGCAAGTCACAGCAGCTCAAGGCCGTTGCGAAGCAGATGGCTCATGAGGAAGCCAAGCACCGGGAGCGAGTAGCTCGGCTTGCACGGATTCGCGAACTGGCCGAGAAGGCCGGCGACGCCGATAAGGTCGCGATAGTGAATAAGCTGGCCGCAAAGGAGCAGCAGCGGTACGAGGCCATGAAGCAGCGTCTCCAGCAGCCCAAGGGCGGTGTTGAACCGACCGCCGGCGCGGTCAAGGACGCCGGCAAGGGAAAGCCCGAGGGCGCAGGTGAGAAAGACAAAGAACTGAAAGTGGAACAGGGCGAAGTCCGTGATCCGAATGCAGCCGAGGACGCGGGTGACGACGCTGAGCAGCAGTGATCGGCGCGACAGCCGTGATGTGTGTTATGTCAGGTTGTGGTTTGAGTCGCGGATTGGCCAATTGGACAGGAGCCTGAAGACGGCTCCGGGGAGTTGAATCATGTTGAAGCAATGGATTCTGGTGGTGCTTGTTGCGGCGTTGAGCGCGTGTCTGTCGGGGTGTGGCAAGAAGGAGGCCCCTCCGGCGGATGCGGAGGTCGAGGTCAAATCGATGGCCGAGTACGAGGCCGAGGCCAAGAAGGATATCAATGAGCAGAACATGGACGCCGAGCTGAAGAAGCTGCAGGAGTCGATCGAAGCAGATACGCCGCAGTAGGATCGGCGGATTGTAGCGCGGCGGATTGGGGTAGTTCGGCTATCAGGAGGGTGACGGAGGGGGTGTGCGCCCCGTACCGGTGGTTGATGCCGACCAGCGTGGCGCAGGTGCGTTACTGTGAAGGGCCGGGCTCGGGAAGTTGCCTGTAAGGTGAGGGTTGACCCCCGATCAGGTGGGGCAGGTCTTCTTCGATTTCCAGAGGCTCGGTGAGGTCGGCCGCCAGTTCCGTGAGAAAACGGCTGGGCTTCATTATGATGAGGGACTTGGAGCGGTTTCGGTACATCTGGGGGACAACGAGGTAGAGTTCGTCCTTGGCGCGGGTGACGGCGACGTGGAAGACACGCCGCTCTTCCTCGAGTTCCTCCTTCGTGTTGATGGCCAGATCGGTAGGGAATCGGCCGTCGGCGAGCCACGGAATGAAGACAACGGGCCATTCGAGCCCCTTGGCCTGGTGGACGGTGCTGAGCGTGACGAATTCCTGTTCGGTCGGCCCGGTTACCACAGTCTCGCCGGAGTACTCGCCGGCCAGGGTCACATCGGCAAGGAATGCCTCGACCGTCTTGTACTGGGCGGCGAAATTAGCCAGACCACGGATGTCCTCGCGTCGCAGGTCCGCGCCGTCATAGTGGGAAACGAGGTAGTCGTCATAGGACTCTCTGAGCACCGTGTCGATGACCTCGGCGGGTGAATCCAGCTGCCTGAGGGCCCCCAGGAGTCTGGCGAATTCAGCGTAAAAGGGCTTGGCCCCCGATGGAACCAGCGTCTGAGAGCCTGTATTACAGACCGATTGGAGAGGGTCGGCGGATTCGGCAATACCGGACCATAGGCGTTGGCTCGTGGCCGCGCCGACGCGGGGCAACATCCTGAACAGCCGCAGCCACGCCAGTTCATCACGCGGATTCTGCAGGACGCGGAGGTAGCAGAGGATATCCTTCATGTGGGCCTGCTCGAAGAACCGCAGGCCCCCGCGGACCTGAAAAGGGATGTTGCGGCGCTGGAATTCAAGCTGTATCTCGAGACTGTGCCAGTGGCTGCGATAGAGGACCGCCAACTCAAGCAGGCCGCGGCCTTCATCGAGCAGGTGCAGGATATACTCGGCGATGAAGCAGGACTGAACGTAGTGGTCCTGGACGGTGACGATGGCGGGCTTGAGGCCGGGGTTTCGGACGGGCTTGAGGTTCTTGGGCAGGCGGCGGGTGTTGCAGGCGATGGAGGCATTGGCCAGAGTGAGGATCTGCGGGGTCGAGCGGTAGTTGGTCTCAAGACGGTGCTCGACGGCGTCCGGGTAGCGGTCCTTGAATGTGATGATGTTCTCGAAGGTCGCGCCGCGGAAACTGTAGATGGCCTGTGAATCATCGCCGACGACGGTGATATTCCGGTGCCCGGCGGCGAGCAGGTCGATGATAGCCGCCTGGATGGCGTTGGTGTCCTGGTACTCATCGACGAGGATATGCTCGAACTGTCCGGCCAGCAGCCTTCGAATGTCTTCGTGATCGGTCAGCAGACGCAGCCACGCGGCCAGCAGGTCGTCGAAGTCAAGCAGTTGCCGCTCGAACTTGCGGGAACTGTAGAGGACCAGGACCTTCTGAATCTCCTCGATCTCCGCGATGAACATGGGATACCGCTTCTTGACGACGGCCTCCAGCGGTTCAAGCGTGTTCTGGAGAAAACTGCTGATGGAGGCCAGCACGGCCTTCTGCGGGAAGCGTCGCTTCTTGATGTCCACGCCGACCTCGTGGACGCACGAAGCGATGAGATCGCGGGCATCCTCCCGATCCAGTATCGTAAAGTCAGGGCTGATGCCGAGGGCGGCGCCGTATTTGCGGAGGATGCGGTTGGCAATGTGGTGGAAGGTGCCGCCCCAGATGTCCTTGGTCCGTTGTTTGACCAGGACTTCGGCGCGACTGAGCATTTCACGGGCGGCGCGATTCGTGAAGGTAACCAGCAGAATACGGGCCGGGTCCACCCCGCGGCCGACCAGCCAGGCCAAACGATAGACCAGCGCACGGGTCTTGCCGCTGCCGGCCCCGGCAACAACAAGGGCCGGACCGCCGCCGGCCGTGGCAACGGCAAGCTGCTCGCCGTTGAGGTCGCCCGAGAAGTCTATATCACCGGCGGCGGAGCGGGATTTGAGTTTGAATGTCCGGACCACGAATAGTCGTTCGTATATCGTTGGAAGCTGGGTGGCGGGACGGACCGGGCCCTTGCTGCCCAAAAGGCGGCCGCCCAAACCGTTCGGTCGCCACCGAGGATAGCACGCCGTCGCGTGATTGTCAGGCGAGATGTTGCTCGATTCGGCTACTGGGACGCCAACTCTTCGAATTCGAGGTCGTCGTAGAAGGCCCGGCCGGTGGAGCGGCCCCAGCCGCCGAACAGGCAGTTGAATTCGATGGTGCGGTGGTTGACGGACTCGAATTCAACCGAGACCTTCGTCCAATCCGTCGTTCCGGCAACGCCCTCAGATTGGAGGGGCTGGATGTTGTGGATATTGAGCAGGGCGCCTTTGCCGGAGCCGGCATCGAGGTTCTCGGTCTTGATCCAGGCGCTGAGGCGGTAGCGGGTGTTGGGCTTGACCGCGACGGAGCCGAACCACCCGGCATCGGCCCCGCCGGTCGACTCAATCATCACGCAACGGCCCCCGGTGCGGCTGGTCCTGGCATACTCGAAACGGGCGTCGCCGCTGTAGGTCTGCGTGCGAAAGCCCATGGGCCGATTGTCGGAGCCCCGTTCGAACGAAGGATTCGCCAGGGTCCCAGGGGGCAGTTTTGCCTCGACCACCCTCTCATCGCGGGCCAGCCAGACCGCCATCTCGCCGGGGCCGCGATGGGCCCAGGCATAGTACGGAATGGCCGTCAGCATGCGGGGCTTGCGGGCGGCGATATTGCCGGATT
>DDXG01000068.1 GCA_002347125.1 Phycisphaerales bacterium UBA2266 | reverse complement strand
GGCACAGCAGCGGCCCGTATCTGGGCCTGAAGGAGTACAGTAGTGAGTACAGGTAAAGTCAAATGGTTCAACGACAGCAAGGGCTACGGATTCATCACCCCGGACGATGGGGGCGAGGATCTGTTCGTCCACCACTCAGAAATCCAGTCGGCCGGTTACGCCAGTCTGAATGAAGGCCAGGCCGTCCAGTACGAGAAGGGCCAGGGCAAGAAGGGCCCATGTGCTACGCTTGTCAAACCCGTCTAAGTGGCGGTGTCCGGTATGAATCGAGGGCCCCGGATCAAAACGGGGCCTTTTTTATGCGCTCGGATACGGACTGCGCCGCCGCGGCGCGTTTTCATGTTGCGGCAGTCGCGGGGCGTTTTTTTTGCTCAAGAACACGGTTTACAGTGCTGTAAGGGGGCTTTTTTTTGGAAAAAGCGGATAATTTTGTGTGGGCACAGGGGTGACGCTTGGTATGATTCTGGGTTGAATGGTCGCGTCTCCGCGTCTCTCCGGGATACGGCCAGTACGTGGTGCGAGAGACGGTAGGTTTGCCCTATGCGGGCTGCGTTAAGGAGTACAGTTGTGAGTACAGGCAAAGTGAAGTGGTTCAGCGACAGTAAGGGCTACGGATTTATCACGCCGGACGACGGAGGCGATGATTTGTTCGTGCACTACTCAGAGGTGAAAATGGACGGCTATGCCAGCCTCGCGGAAGGCCAGGCCGTCGAGTACACCACGGGCCAGGGCAAGAAGGGGCCGTGTGCGACGGAGGTCAAGCCCATCTAACGGACAGAAAGAAATGCCATGGATGAGAAAAGCCTCGCCTGCAAGCGGGGCTTTTTTTGTGCGCGGCGTTTGCCGGACAGATGTTGGAGGACCGATAGCGGCGGTGCGATGGGAGGGCTATGCGATGGGAGGGCCAGATCCTTCGCTGCGCGCAGGATGACAAGGGGCAATCGGCGTCGGGGCGATGGCGATTCTCTCAACGGGTGGTGACGTAGATGATGGCGCCGACGAGGACGACGATGGCGACGGCGCACATGACGGCCGTAATCACGAGGCCCCAGAAGAAGCGGCGGTTCTGCCGCATGAGGATGTACTTGAGATAGCGGTCGGAGGCGGCGAAGGTCTTGGACATCTGCTCGATGGATTCGGCGTTGGCCTGGGTCGAGTTGTTGAGGCCGGACAGGGTGTTGTTGAAGGTGTTGAAGGCCTCGGTCATCTGGACATCGGTCTGGGCGGAGGCGGCCAGGTGGTGGTCGATGTTGGTCAGGGCGTCCGTCTGCCGGGCGGTCTGGGCGGGGATCTGCTCGACGGCGTCGATGAAGCGGTCGTTCTTGGCGGCGGCGGTGTCCATGCTTGCCAGCAGGCTGTCGGTGAGCCTGGCCTGGTTCTGCACGAGGTCGGGGAAGGTCTCGAGCAGGCCGGGGATACGGTCAACCCGCTCCATGAGTTGCTGGTGCTGCTCGACCTGGCGTTTGAGGTTGGTGTTGATGGCGTTGAGCTGGTCAACGAGTCGGCCGAAGCCCTCCTGGAGCTTCTCAATCGACTCGCGTTTGTCGGGGGCGACGGCCTGGACGAGGACCTTGTCGGCTATCCCCGGGTGCTTCTGCTGGGTCCCGGCAACGGCCGGGGTCCCGGCGGATTCGAAGCGGCTCTGCGGAGAACGGCGCCCGGCGTCGGTGCGCTGGGGCTGCGGCTCGGCGACGGCTACGGGGGCCTCGTGAGGGGTCGGCTCGGCCTCGCCGGGCCGGGCGGTGTCGTCGGACGCCTGGGCCATGAGACCCTGGTCGTCGATGAGGGGATCGGCGGGAGGGGAGTTGGCGATGCCGGGGGATTTGAGCCAGACCTTTGTCCTGGTGAAGAAGCTTCTGATGCCCATAGTGCTTGCCCGTCAGTGAGCGCGGCCGCGACGACACCCCGAGCGGGCGCCGCACCGGCCGGCGCGGTTGCGAATACGGCCTACATTAAGCGGTTTTCCGCTGCCGGTTCAAGCGGATTCTGCTAGAATCGTCGCCGATTTCGACACATGTGATGGGGTAACGATATGAGACTGGTGAGTTTTGAACTGGCCGGGTTTGAGTCCATCGGCGTAGTCCGCGGCGATAGCGTGGTGGATATCCGTCGGGCGTGGCCCGCGGGGCCGGAGGATATGTTGGAGGTGCTGTGGCTCGGCGATGCGTGTCTGCGCAAGATCGAGGCGATTGCGGCCGCGGCCGGGCCCCAGGACCAGGTGGCCCTGTCGGCGGTCAGGCTACGGGCGCCGGTCCCGCGGCCGGGCAAGGTGCTGGCCCTGGCGGGCAACTACGCCGAGCACATCAAGGAGGCCGCCCACGAGAGGGGCTTTGCCCTGGGCCTGTCGGACAGCCCGCGACAGGAGACGACGCCGCGGCCGTTCCTGATGCCCGGCACGGCGGTCATCGGCGATGGCGATGAGATTCCGCTGCCGGTCTACAGCCGCCAGGTGGACTATGAGCTGGAGCTGGCGGTGGTGATGGGGCGGCGGTGCAAATGCGTCGAGGCGGCCGAGGCGGCGGCGTAC
>DDXG01000357.1 GCA_002347125.1 Phycisphaerales bacterium UBA2266 | reverse complement strand
CGGAGGCTCTGGTCCTCCTTAAGGCTCAGGCCCATCGGTTTTTCGAGGTAGATGTCCTTGCCGTTGCGAGCCGCTTCCAGGGCCACCAGGACGTGCCAGTGGTCGCAGGTGGCGATACTCAGGACATCCACATCCGCCCTCGCGCAGAGTTCACGAAAATCGGTGTAGAGCTTGCAGTCCATGTTGCCGTAGCGCTGGTCGATGATCTTCTTGGCGTTTTCGCGGGCGTCGCGCTTGAGGTCGCAGGCGGCAATGACCTGGGCGTCGTTCTGGCCCAGGAAGTTCTGCATGACGCCCGTGCCCTGCGGTCCTACGCCGATGCTGGCGCAGACGATCCGTTCGCTGGCCGCGACCGCCCCGGCCAGCCCCAGGGCCGAGGGCTTGACGAAATATGGAAGCCCCATCGCCGCGACCGAGGCCCCCGCTGCATTCCTGAGAAACCCACGACGTGTCGAACGAGCGCTCATAATCGGGCTCCTTAACGTGTTGGACTAATCCAGTGTCATTCAACCGCCCGCCGGCCCCTGGGCCCTGGACCGGCGGCACAAGACAGCCAGAGTCTACCCAACGGCTTCAATCGCCGTCAAACCAAAACCCCTGGCATATTCGCTCGTGATTCATGTGCTATGGGACGCCGCAGATGCGTCCTTTTATTACGTTGGCGCGGGCCGCGGGGATGTTGTAGAATTGCGGTTTGTTGGCTTTTGGCCGGCCCGGAGGTTGGGTGGTTTGCGGGTGGTAGGCGCGGCTTTGGGCGTCGGCCGGTTGACCGGTGGTGCAAACTCAACAGCTTTAGGAGATTGTCATGTCAGAGAACAAACCCACATTATCACGCCGGGCGTTCCTGCGGACGGCCGGGGCGCTGGTTGCGGCGCCGGCGATCGTGCCGGCCACCGTGTTCGGTCGCGACGGCAAGGTGCCGCCCAGCGAACGGATCATCTTCGGCGGCATCGGCATCGGCAACCGGGGCACGCACGACCTCAACTGGATGCTGCCCGAGCCGGACGTGCAGTTCGTCGCCGTCTGCGACCCACAAAGGGCCAGGGCGGCCGCGGCCAAGAACGTCATCGACACCCGCTACGGCAACAAGGACTGCAAGCTCTACCACAACACGCCGCAGTTCCTCGCCGAGCGAACCGACATCGACGCGGTGCTCAGCACCACCGGCGACCGCTGGCACGCGCTGGCCGCGATCCTGGCGATGCGGGCCGGCAAGGACATCTATTCCGAGAAGCCCTCGTGCATGACGGTTGCCGAAGGCCGGGCGGTCGTCGATACGGCCCAGCGGTACGGCCGCGTCTATCAGGCCGGCATGCAGCGGCTCAGCGAGGGCAACTTCGCGTTCTGCGACGAGATGGCCCGCTCCGGCCGCCTGGGCCAGATTCACACCGTCCGGGCCCACATCGCACCGTGGGATGCGGCGGAACTGCGGCACGACTGGCTGCCCGCCGAGCCGCTTCCGGCCAAAGAGGAGGTGGACTGGGATGCCTGGCTGGGACCGTGCCCTTGGCGGCCATACAACGCCGCCTATGTCCGCGGCGGCTGGCGCGGTTTCTACGATTTTCACACGAGCTGCATCGGCGAGTGGGGGGCGCACACGTTCGCATCGTGCCAGGTGGCCATCGGCTGCGAGAGAACGGCGGCGGTGGAGTACCACTACGTCAACAACGACAGCGGGGATGGAATGGTGACGGTATTCGAGAATGGGATCAAGATGGTCCTGCAGCGAGAGGGTTGGCGCGGCTCGTGCGGCGTGCGGTACGAAGGGACCGAGGGCTGGGTCGCCTGCGCCGACGGCTATTCGCAACCGGACGTGTCGAATCCGGCGATGCTGAGCGACTTCAAGAAGCTGGTGGGCGATTACATGGCCCGTACCCAGCGGCCGATGAGCCACATGCGCAACTTCCTGGACTGCATCAAGTCGCGGCACAAACCCGTCGCCGATGAGGAGGTCATGCACTATTCGATGGCCACGGTCCACGCGGCCAACGTCTCCATGTGGCTCAAACGCGACGTGCGCTTCGATCCGGTCAAGGAGCGGTTCGTGAACGACCCGGATGCGGATCGGTTCCTCTCGCGTGCGATGCGAGAGCCATGGATCTACTGATGATGATTCACCGCACAGGCAAGTATCAAGCATCCAGCATCGAGTAAGGAATGAAACTATGCGAAACAAACAAGTATTACTGGTTCTGTCGGCGGCGTTGATACTGGCCGGCGCGATGTATACGTCGGCGCAGACCGTCCCGCCCAAGCAAGAGGAAGGCAAGCTCATCGCCGTATTGAAGTCCGCCGACGCCACCCGCAAGGACAAGCACGATGCATGCCGGCAGTTGGCCCTGATCGGCACGAAAGCGGCCGTGCCCGTGCTGGCGTCGCTATTGGGCGATGAGGAGATGAGCCACATGGCCCGCTATGCCCTCGAGCCGATCCAGGACCCGGCGGTTGACGCGGCGCTGCGCGAGGCACTGGGCACGGTCAAGGGCAAGCCCCTGGTCGGCGTCATCGGCAGCGTGGGGGTGCGGGCCGACGCCGGGGCCGTGCCGCAGGTGGCCGGGATGCTCAAGAACAGCGATCCGCTGGTGGCCCAGGCGGCCGCCCGGGCGCTGGGTAGCATCGGTACGCCCGAGGCGGTCAAGGCCCTCGAAGGGGCCCTGCCTGGAACCTCCGGCGATATGAAGCTGTGCATCTGCGAAGGGCTCCTGCGGGCCGCCGAGGGTTTTGTGGCGGCCGGTAAGAACCCGGATGCCGTGGCGATCTATGACAGGTTGCGCAAACTCGACGACCCGCACCAGGCCCGCACCGCCGGTGTCCGTGGGGCGATCCTGGCCCGCGGGCAAGCCGGTGTGGCCCTGATCAGCGAGTATATCAAGAGCAGTGATTACATCCTGTTCTCGGCGGCCATGCGGGCGTCCAGCGAGATGCCCGGCGAGGCGGTCACCAAGGCCCTGGCCGACGGCATGAAGGGTCTTTCGACCGACCATCAGTTGGTCGTCCTGGGAACGCTGGCCGTGCGGCGCGATGCGACGGCGATGCCACAGATCGCCGCCGCGGCCGCCGGCGGCGACAAGGCGGTCCGACTGGCGGCCATGAAGGCCATGCCTGCCATCGGCGATGCTTCCGCCGCGCCGATCCTGCTGGACCTGCTCAACGACAGCGACCGGGATATTGCCAACGCCGCCCAGGAGAATCTGGCGGCGATGGAAGGCCCCAAGGTCGATGCCGCGGTGCTGGCCATGCTCGACAGCGGACAGACCGCCAGACAACTCAAGGGTCTCGAAATGATCGAGCGGCGGAGGATGACAAACGTTACAGCCGCCCTGATGAAGGCCACGGCCGACGATGATGAGGCCGTCCGCTCCGCCGCCATCCGGCTGCTGGGTTCGACGGGCGGGGCCGATGAATTCCCCGTCTTGGTCAAGCTGCTGTTGAACGCCGGCAGCG
>DDXG01000115.1 GCA_002347125.1 Phycisphaerales bacterium UBA2266 | reverse complement strand
CGCCACGCGAATCGCCAGCTTGCCGGTGGGCACAACCGTCGGAGTCGTGGGCACTGTCGGCGCCGGCGCGACCGGGGCGCCGTCTCCCTTGTAGATCCTCAGCACGCTGATCGAATACGCTGGGAAGGTCTGCGTGAAATCATCACCCAGTCCGACCAGTTCAGTCGTAACCGGCGCAACGTTCTTCGGATTGGCGATTGTGTTGACTTCCTCCAGACCCGAGGCTTTCATCTGTATCAGATGGCCGGAAGGTTGAATGTGCTCAATCCCCTTGATTCGAATACGAACGGGATACGCCGTGTCTGAGCAATTCACGACCTTGGCATAAACCGTACCGGTCGGCGTGTCATAAGTCACATTGTAGAAGAGCGACGGCACCTGTCGTGTCGTCGTTGTCGGCTGCTCGCCGCCGCCTGCTCCAGGACGGGGCCGGTTTCGTATTTCCACTTCCCTTGTCGGGACGTTTTCAATAGTCGCGGCTACCACGGTATTGCCGATGTTTGCACCGAACATCTGCTGGCCGTAGTATGATACGGAGCCGAAACTGGACAGCGTGTTGAAGCCAATAAGGTCCGTTGTCCACTGCATGGCGCCGGGATTGACATTGACAAACAACGGTGCATAGGCCGCCATGACAACCACATCGGAGTTTCTCTCCATGCCGGTCATCCACGCCGCATCACTGAGAGCCGCACCCATGTTGGGGGTTGGATTCCCCTCCCGCGTGGCCCATTCGCCCACGAAGACCTTTGGGCCGTTGCGGTCGAATGTGTCGTAGTGGTGGGTATCGGTCTGCATCTGGACCGAATTGCGGTAGAAGTGGTCGTCGTAAACATCCGGAATCCGTATCTGCTCGCTGGTGGTGTACGGTATCGCTTTGATGACTTTAAGCTGAGGGTACTTCGCCTTGATTGCGTCGTAGAACTGGGCGAAGCGTTCTTCATACTTGTTGCCTCTGGCGAAGTTCTCCTCGTTGCCGATCTCCACATAAGTCACTTTGAACGGTTCAGGGTGCCCGTCTTTGGCCCGGCGTGCGCCCCATGTCGTGCCGGTGTCCCCGATGGCATACTCTATCTCGTCGAGGGCATCCTGTACGTAAGGCTTCAGATCTTCGCCGGGTTCCACCCATACGCGGCGCAGGGAGTAGCCCGCGTAAATGCCGATGACAGGCTCCATGTTGAGGTCTTCGGCCCACTGGAGAAACTCCAGCAGACCCATGCCATCGGAGGACCAATAGCCCCATGCATCGCACATGTGGCCGGGTCTCTCTGAGATATCGCCGATGGTCTTCTTCCAGTCAAACCGTGTTTCAATGGTCTGCCCTTCGAGGTAGTTGCCGCCGGGGAACCTCAGGAACCTGGGCTTCATATCGGCCATCAGCTTCATGATGTCGATTCTGTTGCCGTTTGGACGATTGTTGTACGTAGGCGGAAACAACGAGACAAGCCCGAACCAGACAGTACCTGTATCACCGGCCCAGATCTGAAAAGTGGCGTCGGCCGTCTCGTCGACATCACCCGTTGTAAGAATGGCCTCGTACTTGTTGTATCGGTCGGCAGCGATGCGGGGTATTTGCGCCTGGGCATAGACGGTGCGGCCGTCATTACTCACGATGGCCAGAGTCAGAGGACCCGTGAAGCCATTTCCGGATTTGGCATCGATGCGCGCCCGGTATTGCGTGTTCGGCCAGACGGGTATTCCCCAGAAGCCGGTGTTGGAAACGCCGACTCGCTGGTTTGTGCCGACCTTCTGAATATCCAGTCTCAGACTGTTGGTCGCCGCTTCGTTCATCGGCTGTGTTGAATCGAGTTGCATCGAACCGGCTCCGCCACCGGTTTGTACCAATTGCCAGAAGACCGGCAAAGCACTGGGTTGCTCAGATTGTGGTTCGGCCGCGCCGCGACCCGGTCCCCGGCGACGCGAGGGCGGTTCCTTGAACATACGATTGCGAATGAGTTCACCGTACAGCCCGCCTTCGTAACAGAAGTTGATTTCCTCCGTCATCAATCCATACAGCATCGGGCTTACATTGGCTTTGACGTCATCGACGTTGATCTGCATTGAGATTGCAGGGGTGGATGCCTCAGCCGCATGGGTGGCGCCAACCATCGAGACCAAGCTCAATATCGCTGCAAGGGTGACATACTTGAAGGTAGTGTACCTGCACATGAGTGATGCCCTTTCATCTACTGTGAGCGTGGAAAGTGATACCGTACAATGCGAGAATCCACCCTATTCGGCGAAGATTTCGATGCCGTTGATGGCCGGGTTCTCTATGTTCGGCGTAAAGGTGATCCGCAGCTTGCCGTCGGTTACCGCCACGCCCTTGTATTCGCGCCGGATGGCCTTGTAGGGTCCGCCCGCCTCCTTCCACAGGTCAAAGTCCTTCTCCGGCTGCTGCCCCTGCACGGCAAATGAGTACACCCGCTGGCCGACGCCGGTGATGCCCGTGAAGCACTCGGCGAAATGCAGGCGAACGGTGTACTTGCCGTTGGGCAGATTGAACTCGTAGGCGCTCATACTGTAGCGCTCCGTGCGGAATATCTGCGGGAACGCCACGTTGGGAATCTCGAACTCCTCGGCCCGCTCAACCGTCATGCCGTCGGGGGGGCTCAGCGATGCACCGGGGGCCTTGACCTCATCGGGCAGCCAGAGGTTGCCGTCCTTGTCGGTGTAGGGCTGGTACGCCCCGCACGCCACGCGAATCGCCAGCTTGCC
>DDXG01000032.1 GCA_002347125.1 Phycisphaerales bacterium UBA2266 | reverse complement strand
TTATGCCTTATGCCTTATGCCTTGCCGCAGGAAGCGGGCAGGTGGGTTTTTGGTGGCTTATGGGCCTGGGTTGGTATATCGTGTTTCGTCGTTCATGTTTCGTATTGCGTTCGTTGCAGTAAGGGCAGCGTGTGTAACGAGTTACGCACCCTGCATCTGGATTGCCGCCTTCGCGGAAATGACAACGGGCGTGTGGCCCGTGAGTCGTGAGTCTTGCGTCATGAGTCATGTGTCGTGCGTATTGCGTCGCCTTCTGCGACGGGCTCTTTATACACGGGCAGGATGCCCGTGCCACGCAAGGGCGGGCCGCCCTCGCCACGGGGCTGGGGTCTAAAGCCTGAAGCCTTATGCTCTTATGCACTTGTGCTCTTATCTCTTAGGTCTATTCTATGGACGATTACAGGCGGATTATTGAGGGGGCCGGGCCGGGGCAGATTGTTCCGGTGGTTCGGCGAATGGATATCGGGGACCCGGTGGATTTCTTCGCTAAAATCAGCGATTACGGCCGGGCGCAGCACTGCTGTCTGTACGAATCGCGGGAATATCTGCGGGGCAGCGGGGCGTTGAGTTTCGGGACGGCCCGGCCGAGCCTGTACCTGACGGGTACGGGCAACGAGTTCACGGTTCGGGCCCTGACGGCCACCGGAAGGCGGATTCTGAGGTATCTGGCGGGGGTGCGGGAGCAGCGGTTCGGGTTCTGCGAGCAGGTGGAGTTCAGCGAGAAGGAAATTGTCGGGCGGATCCGGACGGCCGCGGGGCTGGTGGATGAGCAGACCCGGCTCAAGACGACCAACCAGATGGACGTGCTGCGGGCGGTGGCGTTCGCGTTCCGGCTGGCGAGCAAGCCGTTTCGCATCACCTGCGGGCTGCTGGGGGCGATCAGCTACGACTTCATCGACCAGTTCGAGAAGCTGCCGGCCAGCGAGGGCGACCTGCTGGGCAATCCGGACTATGAGGCGTATTTCGCGGACAATATCTTCCTGGTGGACCACGAGCAGGGGACCGGGCACGTGGTGGTCAACTGCATTGTGACGGATGAGGACCGCGAGAAGGCCATCGCCGAGGCGCAGGGGTGCTTCGATTACTACGAGAACATGGCCAGGTTCGACCCGCCGGTGGGAAAGCGGCATGAGGGGCCGCTGGCGGGGGCTTCGACGGATACGCAGCAGGGCGAATACGAGGAGATGGTCCGCACAGCCAAGCGGCATATCCTGGATGGGGATATTTTCCAGGTGGTGCTGAGCCGGACGATTATGGAGCCGTGTGCCGATGAGCCGCTGGATGTGTATAAGCGGCTGCGGGTGCTCAACCCATCGCCGTATATGTTCTATCTGAATACGCCGAACACGGTGCTGATGGGGTCGAGCCCGGAGTTGAATCTGCGGGTCAGCGGCACGGCCGAGCGGACGGTGGAGATCCGGCCGATCGCCGGCACCAAGCCGCGTGGGCGGCTCGGCGGGCAGATTGACCTGGATACGGATTTCCGATATGAGGCGGAACTGAAGCTGGATCGCAAGGAACTGGCCGAGCATATCATGCTGGTGGACCTGGCGCGGAACGATATTGCGCGGGTGGCGGAGGCGGGCAGCCGGGTGGTGACGGAATTGCTGATCGCGGAGAAGTACGAGTCGGTGCAGCATCTGGTCAGCAACGTCAAGGGGCTTCTGGCGGGCAACCTCGATGCGCTCAGCGCGTACCTGGCGACGATGAACATGGGGACCTTGACGGGGGCGCCGAAGATCGAGGCGATGAAGCTGATCCGGCGGCTGGAGAAGACGAAGCGCGGGTACTACGGCGGGGCGGTGATGTATCTGACGGTGGACGGGCAATTCGACAGTTGCATCACGATACGCAGCCTGCAGGTGCGGGACCATACGGCGTATATCCGCGTGGGGGCGGGGATCGTGCATGACAGCGTGCCCAAGACGGAGTTCGAGGAGACCGAGCATAAGGCGGGGTCGTGTTTGCGGGCGTTGAGGGGAAGGAGAAAGTGAATTCGTCATTTGTATATCGTATTGCGTATTGCGTTGGTGGAGTCGCCTTTGTCGACGGATTCCTCATGCACGGGCAGGATGCCCGTGCTACGGGTGGCGGGGCAACCCCGGAAGTCTGAAGCCTGAAGCCTGATGTTGGTGCAAAAATGAGTGAAGAAACCAGACGGGTGTTGTTCATCGACAACTTCGATTCGTTTACGTACAACCTGGTGGATGATTTCGCCAAGCGGCGGTGCGAGACGAAGGTGTACCGGGCGGATACGTCCCTGGAGGATTTGAAGCGGATCGCCGAGACGTTCCGACCGGACCTGCTGGTGATCTCGCCGGGACCGGGGACACCGGATACGGCGGGGGTGTCGATGGAGGCCATAGGGCACTTCAAGGACAAGGTGGCGATCTTCGGGGTGTGCCTGGGGCATCAGTGCATGGTGCAGTATTTCGGCGGCAAGGTCGGCCACGCCCCGGAGTGTATGCACGGCAAGCCGTCGCGGGTGACGCACAATGGGCAGGGCGTGTTTGAGGGGGTGGAGAATCCGCTGCAGGCGGGGCGGTATCATAGTCTCTGTGCGGTGCGGATGCCGGAGTCTCTGGAGGTGACGGCGGAGTTCGAGGGGATTGTGATGGGTCTGCGGCATAAGCAGTTGCCGTTGTACGGGGTGCAGTTCCATCCGGAGAGTATTCTGACGCCGGCGGGGGGCAGGATCATAGAGAACATGCTGCGAATTGCAGAGACCGGTGGTTAGTGGCTCATGGCTCGTATTCCGTCGTTCGTATATCGTATTGCGTATTGCGTTGATTCCCGATGCTGGATGCTTAATCCTTGATGCCTGAAGTCTGAAACCTTATGCACTTATGCACTTATGC
>DDXG01000005.1 GCA_002347125.1 Phycisphaerales bacterium UBA2266 | reverse complement strand
CCATAGGGCGCGCGTTTGCGCCCGAGGGGGTGGAAACGGCCTTCTTGAGGGCGCCCTGTGGGGCGCGCCCGGGAGCGGTTTTGATAACGTCTTTTGAGGGCAGACGGCGACGGCCGTCGAACGGTCCGGGCCGGCGTGCTTCTACCTGCGGCACGTTGGCCTGGATCGGCCCCGGAAAGCAGGTGGTAGCATGGCAAACGCAAACGAGCAGCACGGGGACGGGGCACAGTTCTCGGAACGATTCATGTATCTGCATGGCCTGTGGTTGGCGCTTGACGGCCTGGCGGCCATGATCTCGCAGCACTGGGAGACTGGCTGGGCGGCGGCGGCGGACGATGCGGACAGGCAGGCGCTCAGAGGTGAGCTTGCAGAATATGGCGGGGATATTGTCGAGGCCATGAGTGTGGTCGAGCGCGGGGATGCGACTTGCCCGCTGATTAAGGAGGCTGCGGTGTATGTGAACGCCATAGACTTGGCCTACCGGGATGCCTTGCAGCACGCTGATTTCTGCGTGGTCGAAGAAGGGGCCGACTTTGCTGACGCCTTCTACACGGCGTTCCTGTCGCGGGTCGGGCCGCTGGCCGCGGGGCTGACCTTGCTGGCGGCAAAGATTGAGGGCGCACGCGGGCCGGCACTGGCGGCCGCTGACTGCATCGAGGTTGACTTGACCCGCCTGCGCCTCAAGCGGGGGGCGGCGCGGAGTCTGTTTGAGCAGTTGTGCGAACCGGGCGCCTGGCCTGGCGGCGTTCGCATGAAGAATGCGCCTATTGCGGCGCGGGCACTACGGGAGACATTACGGGGAAAGCCTCCATCGACAGGCGGCCGGGAGATCGCTGATACGATTAAATCGCGCGATGGTCGAATCTGGACCACGCGGCCTTTGCGGAAATCTGGCGACACACAGTAAGATTATTCCGTCATGGATTCCGTCATTTTGGCGGCGGCCGAAACATCGCGGAAACCCCATGAAACAAGCCATTTTCTGAGAGCACGGCTTCCGGTCCGCGCAGGGATTCCGACACGGATTCCGTCCTTCTGCAAATCACATTCACAAAGTCGTGAATGACAAGCCTGCGCTGTCGTGGGTAGATAGAGGCAAGAACAAACTAACTTGCATTTGAAAGGTACATATATGGCTGTCAAGCGTATGAATCCGATGGTCGGCGAACGGCTCACGCTGTCGCGGAAGGAAGTTGCTTTGTTGTTGGGGTGTTCGGTCAATTTCCTGTTGCAGCGCGAGCAGGCAGGTGACTTTCCGGCCGCGCGCCGGCTCGGCCGGCGGGTGCTCTACGACAAGGAGGCGGTGTTGGACTGGGTGCACGGCGGCGCGAAGGTCGTGGCCGGCGCCCGGGCGAAGGGGGTGACGCGATGCTGACTGGAACGTGTGTGGGGGGCCGGGGGCTTGGCGCGCATGGGTCCGCGCAGACCACGGCCCCCCTTCTTAATGTCACGCAAGGATCGGCGCGATTCAAGAAGTTGGTGGCGGATGTTGTGACTTCATTGCCCCTGGCCGACTGGGAGAAGATTCAAGGCGTGTCCTTTTGCGAAATCGGCGGCCGCAGTCCCTATGCCGGGGCCTATTCAAGCGCCGGCCGGGGGACCATCGTCGTGTCGGGTGACGCGAGTGAGGCGGCGCAACGGGCCGCGCTGCTACATGAGATCGGTCATGCCGTTCTCGGACATGCCGTATCCACAGAGGAAACAGAATCAGCGGCGCGCGAGTGGGCACGGTCCCACGGCGCGGGCCGCTGAATTACTCATATCGGCGAAGGCCCCCATCGGGGTGAAGCGCCGAGGAAGGAGCCTACAATGGCTGAGATTCAAAGAGTCGATCAAGACCCGCAGTGTCGGCAAGCGCTTGCGAAAGCCGATGCGATTCGCGGGGAGCTGGCGGCGATTGAGCGCGAGCTGGCGGCGATGAGGGGGGATCACGCCGGGGACAAGGCGCTGGACGCGGCGGCCCTGAAGGTCCTGGCCGGCGAGGAGGTGGCGGCGCGGACGATGCCGAACGTTGAGGAACTCCATCAAAAGCGTCGGATTCTCAAGCGGGCTCTTGGGCTGGCCGAGGAGGCGGTGACGCGCGAGCGCCGGCGCGTCGTCGGGGACATTTGCAAGTCCCTGGCGCCCGAGGCGGCGAAGTTGGGGGAGCAGACCTGCCGGGCGGTGCTGGGGCTGTTCGATTCGATGTTGAGCGAGAAGACCTTCTTCGATTCGCTGAAGGCTCGCTTCGGATTGCTGCCGAGCGACATTCCGGCCGTCTGGCGGCCTGATCCCGGATGGTGGCGCTTTCTGTCTGGATGTCCCGATGGGCTGCCGATGCACAATCCAAATAACCCGACACACGCGGTCCTGAAATGGTACGCCGAGCATCGGGGCGTCCGGGCGGCCGACATTGCGGCGCGGTTGCAGAAGGCCCGGTGACGGCCATGCCTGCCGACGCCAAACATAGCGACGCGGGGCCGGACGTATGGGTTCGGATGCCTGTTGCTGTTCTGTGCGATGGGCATTTGTCGCCCGAAGCGCGGCTTCTGTGGGCGTACTTGGCGTGGAGGCAAGGCGACAACGGTCATGCCTGGCCGAGCACGCCGACAATCGAAGGCGACTTGACGATGAGCCGTAACAGGTTACGAAGGGCGCTACGGGAGTTGCGAGATCGGGGCCTGGTACAGGTCGAACTGCCGACGGTCCCTGGGCGGGGTCGGTCGATTCAGTACCGCGTATGCACGCCGGGAAAAGGGTGCACTGTGCACCCTTTACGCAAGGAAAAAGGGGGCACTATGGACCCCTTTGTGGGCGAGAAAAGGGTGCAAAATGGCGCACAGAAAGGGTGCATTATGCACCCCCAATTAGAACCAGTGAAGTATCCCCCTTATATCCCCCCCAAAACCCGCAAGTCCAAGCCGAAGGACAACGGCGAACTTGAGGCGTCCTTCGGCCGGTTCTGGGCGGCCTACCCGCGCCGGGTCGCTAAGGTGGGGGCCTTCAAGGCCTGGGCGAAGCTCAAGCCGGACGCGCTCCTGGTGGAACGCATCCTGAAGGCGGTCAACGAGCACAAGCGGTCTGTGTCGTGGTTGCGCGATGCCGGGCAATATATTCCCTATCCGGCCACGTGGTTGAATGAGCGGCGATGGGAGGATGAGATCATAGCGCCCGGGCAGACCCTGACGCCGGCGCGTCGCCGTGAGGAGCCGTGGCTGGCGCCCGTACCGCCACAAAGGGAGGTGCGGCCATGATGATCGACCCGACACGGATATGGTCGAAGGCGGCCGAGGCGGCGGTGCTGGCGTCGATGATGCTGGACCCGGCGGCCATACCCGACGTGATCGGTATCGTCGGCGATGATGATTTCTTCGAGCCGAACCACCGAATCATCTTCGACGCCATAATGGAGCGGTTCAACGGTCGGGCCGGCGTCGATGGTCTGTTAGTTCGCCAGCATCTTGCCGACGCGGGACAGCTGGAGAAGGTCGGCGGCGTTGAATATCTGCGAAGGGTGCTTGAGTCCGTACCATCGGCCGGCGCAG
>DDXG01000103.1 GCA_002347125.1 Phycisphaerales bacterium UBA2266 | reverse complement strand
AGCCCCGGAACACCCCTATACGGTGGATCGCGTGCATCCGCCCCAGTCCTATGGCAGACCCGGCTGGATGCGGTGCCGCGATACGTGTGAGGGGATGGTCACCAACTGGGGCACCCATACCATCGATGTCGCCCAGTTGCTGCATAATACCGAGCGGACCGGGCCGATCAGCGTCGAGGGCCAGGGCCGGTACCCCGCGCCAGGCTCCGGCCTGTGGGGTGTTCTGCTGGACTTCCAGGTGCAGTACAAGTACGCCGACGGGGTCATTCTCGATTATCACACGGCCAGCGGTGCGTTCATCCGCGTCGAGGGCGACGAGGGCTGGATTCACGCCCCCTGGCTCGGCGGCCAGATGACCGCAAGCGACCCCGGTATCCTCCGCCTCAAGCTCAAAGAAAGCGATCTGCGCCTGCCGCTGCGCCAGGACAAGGAGGACTTCCTCCATGGCATCCGGCAGAATGCCCCCACGATGGCCGACGCCGAGATCGGCCATCGCACGTGTTCCATGTGCCAGCTTGGGCACATAGCCATTCAGTGCGGGCGAAAACTCACCTGGGACCCCAACGCCGAGCGGTTCACCGACGACGAAGCGGCCAACCGGATGCTGGGCAAGTCCTATCGGGCCCCCTGGGGTCTCGACATCGAGATCGCTCCGGCGTAAGGCAGAAACACCCGCGGCACATAATCACCGGATTCTCAAGAAGTACCGCGCTGTGCGAGGCTTGGAGTCTGGCCGTTTGGGGAAGGGGTGTATGGCGGTGTATAGGATGACCGGGGCCGGGGGCAAGCAGAATCCCAGACGCTTCGCGTCTATAGGCCCAGGAATCGCATGGCCAGGCCGCAGGCCAGGATAGTCGCACCCGCGATGAGATGGGCGAAACGTTGGAGCTTCTTGAGGGGGACGAAGTTGATGCCGGTAAAGCCCAGCAGGACGATGGCCATCATGGTGGCGATGGTCGTGGCGGCGAAAACGGCCGTGACCGCGACCAGTCCGCCGACGCCGACATCCCGTGCGGCCGGGTACATGAGGAACGGGATCAGGACCTCGCAGGGGCCGAAGACGAAGATGATGAACAGGGCCCACGGTGTAACGCTGACGGGCACGTGGTCGGCGTGGATGTGGCTGTGTTCGTCGCTGTGGCTGTGCTCGTGGCGGTGTTCGTGGCCGTCCGGGTGCAGGTGGGGGTGGACGTGCGGGCGGTTCTTGTAGGCGCGGCGGATGCCCCAGACCGTATAGGCCAGGCCGAAGGCGATCAGCAGCCATGCCGCCACATCGCCCCGCGCGGACTCGACGGCCTCGAGGCGGCTGACCACGACGCCCAGGGCCACGCCGACGGCGCCCAAGACGATGGAACTGAGGATGTGGCCGACGCCGCAGAGGAATGTGACGACGGCCGTCTTGGTGCGCGACCACTTCCGGGCCCAGGCGATCATAATGAACGGCAGATAATGGTCGGGCCCCAGCAGGGTGTGGACGAACCCCGCCGTGGCCGCTGCGCCTAATAACACCTGCATTTCGGATGACACGATAGTCCCTTTCTTAGAATGTGAATTGGGCGCGGAGGCCGAGCACGGTGGCATCGGCGACGCCCTGGGTCCCGCCGGGGTTCTTGAGATACTGAATATCCGGGCTGATGCTCAGGTGGGGGCAGACCTCGATGCGGTAGTAGACCTCCAGGACCGTCTCGTGGTCCTGCGCGAACGTGGCGGTGGCCCGGTCGGTGAAAGTGCTTGTCGCCATGCCCACACCGAGCACGTCGGCGTCGCGGCCGTCGAAGAGCCCCTGGTATTGGAAGCCCGCGCTCCAGAAGCGGGTCACGTCGTTGCGAAGGCCGTTGGCGGCCCCGAACCGAAAGAACAGCCCCAGCCCCTGGGAGTCCTGGGGGTCGGTAGTTTCGCGCCAGAGCATCTGGTCGCAACTGGTGTAAAAGCCCAGGTCGTCGCGGTAGGCACGGATGCTGTCGCTGTGGGCTTTGGGCTGCGGGTCGTACCAGAAGCCGAAGCGGTACGCCCCCTGGAGCGGCCCGGCGGGCGATTCGACGACCGGGGTCAGGCCCGTCTCGAAGATGGCGAAGAAGTAGTCCTCGTCACGAAACACGGTTCGCAGGCCGGTCTGGCGCATATCCGCCTGGGCGTCCACAATTCCGGCGGCGGCGTAGAGCCGTTCGGTCGGCCGGTGCAGGCCGGAAACGCCCAGGGCATAGCTGGGAAAGGGGATGGTAGGGTTGTTGACCAGGGCGCCGTTGAGGAACTGGGAGGTTTCATCGTTGGCGAAGAGGCTCGCGTCGAACGCCACCGGGGCCCCGCCGCACTCGAAGCCCCCCGTCAGGTCCATTTTGCCGGCCCGCAGGGTGAATGTGGGGCCGAAGCCCTGCTCGTACCAGAGTTCGGTCAGGATCATGGCATCCCGCGGCTGGGCATCGGCGTTGACGCCGGAGAAGCTGCCCACGGACGGCCCGTCAATGCCCTGGGATCGCGGCCAGAATCCCTCGGCGTGGGCGAACAGGGAGGCCGACTCGATGCCGAGCAGGCGTTCGAGCCCGGCGGTGACCTGGAGGTCGTAACTGCCCGCCAGGCGGCCGGCGCGTCGGCGCGTGCTGATGCCGCCGTGGGTGTTTTGTTGATAGATATTCGTCAGGCCCAAGGCCACCTCGATATCATCGGGAGGAATGTGTTCGCGCACCTCCCGCAGACGGCTGGAATGGCCGTGGTCTTCCGGCGAGGCCGCCTCGGCCGAGCCCGCGCAGGCCGCGGCAAAGCAAAGGCTCATGGCCCAGTCGAGGTGCAGCTTCACGATGGTCGAATCTCCAATCCGGCCCCCGGCGTCCATTCGGTTTCTCCGCCTCATTTAGTGCGTTCGACGGTGAACAGGTCGCTTTCGGGTGCGTCGCGGCAGTGCACGGCGAGCCGTTCGAGGTCGTGCGGGCGCGGCTTGTCGATGCCGGCCAGGTAATCGGGTCTGGGCTTGAACAGCAGGACCGGGCCGCTTGCGTCTTTTCTGCGGACGGCGACGTGCGTCAGGTCGCGGGCCATGACGTCAGCGAGACGGATATCGAGCCGGCCCATGCTATTGCCCGTGGAGACGATCAGGCCGTCTACCAGGCAGGTGTACGGCGTCCGCACAGGTACGTAGCAGATGATGTCGAGTTCGTGCAGGCCCCACTGCGTGCCGAATTCCCGCAGGGCGGCGGCGCCGATCCGCCAGCCCAGGACATTCCACGGCCCGACGTGTCCGTGCATCCGCTGTGTCTCGGCCCAGAGGTCCTGCGGCGGGGCGCCCTGGTTGTAGATGTCCGAATGGCTGTGGTTGTGCATAACGGCTTCCAATGCGTATTGACGAGCCTGTTGCAGGGGATCGTCCGGGGTTCTGTGTCATTTTCGCAGGCAGCGCCACAGGGCTGCCACGGCGAAGATCGATGCGCTGGTGATTACGATACAGGCCCCGGTCGGCAGGTCAAGCCGGTAGGAGACGAGAAAGCCGACCAGAGCGCTTGCCATCCCGAAGGCGGTGGCCCCGAGGACAACGGCCCGGTGGCCCTTGAAGAGCTGGTAGGCCGCCGCGGCCGGACAGGTCATCAGACTGAATATCATCAGCCCCCCCACCAGCGGCAGGTTCACCGCCAGAATCACGCCACACAGCCCCAGGAACAGGCAGTAGACAAAGGTCTCATGCACGCCCGTGGCCGATGCGATGGTCCGGCTGAACAGCAGCACCTTCAATTCCTTGTTGAAAACCGCGCTGAAGACCGCCAGGGCCAGCCCCAAGACCGTCAGCGTCACGACGCTCGACGGGCGCACGAACAGGAGGCTGCCCCATAGCAGACCCAGCATCTCGGTTCGGCTGCCCCGCATCAGTCCGATGCCCAGGAAGGTGATGCCCAGCATGAGATTGAAAAGAATCGCCAGGGCGACGTTCGCATCGAGGCGCGATTGGCCCGGGCGGATGGCCGCCAGGCTCATCGCGCAGAGCATTGAAAAGACCGCCGGGCCCAGCCATCCGCTGACGCCGAGCAGGATTGAGTACACGGCCCCGGCCATGGCCGCATGGGAAATGCACACGCCGATGAACGGCATCCGCATGCCCACGATGTAGACGCCAAGCAAGCCGGTGCTGCCACCGGCCACTACGCCCGCGAGCATGACCAGATAGAAGAAGGAGTCCATATCTACAGCGTCTCCGGCGGTCCGACACTGACGGCGTGCAGGCGGCCCGCCGCCTCGTAGAGTTCCATTGGGCAGCCGTACACACGCTCGAAGGCCTCGTCGGCGAAGACGCTGCGCATCGGGCCATCGGCCAGGATCCGGCCCTCGTGCACCAGCAGCACCCGTTCGCACTCGGCCGGCAGGACACCGGTCTCATGGGAGACCATGAGCACGGTCATCTTCATCTCGCTGTACAGTTGCGCGATGATGTCCGTGATCCGGCGCTTCCAACTGAAGTCCAGGTTCGCACAGGGCTCATCGAGCAGGAGCATCTGAGGGTCCTGGGCCATCGCTCGCGCGATGAGGGCCTTCTGCTGTTCGCCGCCGGAGAGGCTGCCGAAGACCTGCGATTGTCTGTCCTGCAGGCCCAGACGGACAATCCAGCGTTCGGCCACCTCATGGTCCTGGCGGCGCAACGGCCGACACAGACCCCGCAGACTGGTGCGGCCCATCGTCACCACCTCGCGGAGGGTATACGGGATCTCGCGGTTGTACTGGGCCGACTGAGGGACGTAGCCGATGTGCTTACGGATGTTTGCCTTGCTCCAAGGGCCCAATCGCGACAGTTCGACGTCATCGAGGCGGACTGCGCCGCGATCAGGCCGAACCAACCCGCAGCAGACATTCAGCAGGGTTGTCTTGCCGGCGCCGTTGGTTCCGACGATACCGACAAACCGGCCGGGCTCGATCCGCAGCTGGTCAATATGCAGTATGGTCCGGCCGCCGCGGCGGACTTCCACGCCCGACAGCGAGAGCTTGCCGGCCGTCATCGAGCGGCCTCTATCAATGCCGCCACGTTCGCCCGCACCATGGCGGCGTAGGCGCCGGGGCCGTCGGCGTCCTCGGGGAAGTTGGTGAACACGACAGGGCGGGCCCCCAGTCGATCCGCCAGCGACTCGGCCAGGGCGGTCCCTTCCTGGCGGTTGGCGATGACAAATCGAATATCGCGGCCCTGCGCCTTCTTGAGGCAGGCGTCCACGTTGGAGACCGTCTCGATGTCGCTGCCGACGAACTCGGCGACCACTTCCAGTCCCAGCCATCGGGCGAATTCCGCTTGTCGGCGCGAGGCCAAGACCTCGGCTCCGGTCAGGGCGGCCCGCCGGACGGCACCGGGCAACTCCGCTTCGAGTATCTCGACCTGGCTTTCCACGGACGCCATTCGTTGCGCCGCGGTCGGCCCGATGTCGAGGTGTTCGTCCGACAGGATGGCCGCCACCTGATCGCAGATGGCGCGGTAGGCCTGCGGCAGGCACAGGGCGCCGGGACTCTTGACGAAGGCCGTTTTGACGCCGCGCTGCTTAACCCGCGACAGCGGCGCCTCCACCTGTGTCTGAAAGTCAAACAGCAGCAGCAGTCTGGTGCGGCACAACCGCTCGACCTGTGACGGCGAGATATCGAAGTGCCCGGGGCACATCCCCGGCGGCGCCAGGCAGAGGACCTCCATATCGTCGCCGCAGAGGTCCCGAACGGCCGCGGCCAGATAGGAGTTGGTCACGGCTACTTCGGCCTGTGTTGCCGGACGCGGCCGGACGCCACATCCGGACAAGACAATCGCCAGAGCCGCCAGAGACCAAACCGTCATGTAGCGCTGTGTCATCGCCATCGCTTTAGTTCTCGAATGAACCCAGTTGCCGTCCGCTCTTGAGGCGCATGCGAACGATGACGCCGGAGCGGGTCTTGGGGTCGTACCAGGTCGTCGAGGGGACCGGGTAGTTGAGCTTTCTCATGCGGTCCAGGTCAAAACGCGGACCTTCGCTGTAGAGCACCCAGGTCACGGGGGATTGCCTTGGGTCGTTGTAGGAGGCGCCCGTTTCCTGCTCGGCGTCGGGGAAGCCGTCCGGGACCCAGAGCAGCGAGCCTTTGTCCATGAACGTGGTGCGATTGTAGAGCAGGTCGCCGACGGCCCGGTACTTGTACGTGTAACCCGGGTTGAAGCGGTCCTCGATGCCGGCGGCCATGAAGGTCTCGTCGCTGGGTCTGGGCAGGTAGCCGGCCTCGACCAGTTCGGTGGGGAGCTGGTAGAAATGCCCGCCCAACATGCAATCGACGCGGGTCGGGGGGTATCGCTCGTTGTGGTCGTAGGAGTAGGCCTCCAGGGCCAGGGCGATCTGGCGGAGTTCCGCGTTGACAGCCAAGGTCTTGGCCTGCAGGCGGGACCGCCCCATCGCGGGCAGGAGGATGCCCATCAGGCCGGCAATGATGGCCACAACGACCAGCAGCTCTATGAGTGTGAAGGCTCTTTTCAAGGTATTGCCTGTGCGAGTGTTACGGTTGGAGCCAGTCGGCGGCCAGCCGGGCCAGGTCGAGGAAGTCCACGATGCCGTCGAGGTCTGTGTCGCCCGGTCGGTCGGCGTGGCGGTGCTCTCGGCAGGCCAGAACGTGGCCATTGCCGTCGTAGTTCATGACGTAGAGTCGGTAACCCTCCTTGAGGTTGGTGCTGTCCTGGTCGAGGATGGCGATTACGTCAAACGGCTCGACGAGGTTGTTGGAGCCGCGATAGATGCCGTTGCCCCGTCCGAGTTTCAGCGGGATGGTCCTGACGCCGTCGGTCAACGTGAGCGTTGCATTGGGGGCCCAGTCCTGGGGATTGACGAGGAAGAGGTCCTGGAGCTTGATGAGTCGGGCCTGGTGATATTCCGGGCCGGTGGCGCGGGTCGGGTCGAAGATGAACTTGTCGTCGGCGTCCTTGAGTTCGTCAAGGCCGACCCATTCGGGCCTTGGCACTCCGACGCCGCGTTCGAGGACCTCGATGGTGAAATCGTGGTCGGGGGCCTTGTTGTGCTGCTCGTTGACGTTGTTCTTGCCCTTGTAGGAGAGGAAGTGGCCGGTCACGCGGATGCGGTCGCCGGGGCTGAATCCGGGGGCGTTGATCCGGGCCAGTTCGGCGATGAACTCGGCGTTTGAATAGCCGCCGTCCGGGGCGATCCAGGGCAGGTTGTTGTAGAGTTGGCCCAGGTAGACGGCCGTTCCGGCGTGGTCAGGGCCTTCGCCCTGGAAGAAGAGTTGCCATTGGCCGCTGATGTTGTACATGGCGGTGATGGTGTCGTCGGCGGTTGGGTCGAGCATATCGGCCGGGTTGTGCAGGGCGATGCCATCGAGAATCACCTTCTGGGTGGCATTATAGGTCTGCTCACCGGCGGCATTGACCGCCTGAAACTGGGTGTGTGTAACGGCCGCGACCGTCGGATCAGCCCATGTCGCAGGGCCAAGCGCGAGAATCAGTAGTGTCATCAGCATAGCGGTTCGTCCAGTCATCACGTCTCCTTTGTCTACCAAGGGCCAGTCATAGCGCCAGACCACCATAGGCATATATGGCGCATAAGATTACACAATTCGTGCTACGAAGGCAATGGCAAAAACGTCATATTTGACAATTCCTCAATCTGCGGCTCTAATGGTGTTGCCCGTTGCCGTGGCGGCGTCTACCTGCCTCGGCGGGGCCACACAAAGGCGCTTCTTCAGGAGTCTGGATTGCATGGGGTTGGACAGGAAACCACTGGTGGTGGAATTGAACGACAGGCCGGAATACCAGCGTTTGCTAGACGGCCAGAGCCAAACCTATGGCATGAAGGTGGGCCGTGTTCACCTGGGGGCCGGGGCTAGTTGCGGGGAGCATACGACCGGCGAACGCGAGGAAGTGCTGATATTCCTGGCCGGGTCGGGGCGGATGCTGATCGGCAAGCAGCGCGAGGTTTTCGATGTGAGTCTGGGCAAAGTGTCGTACATCCCGCCGGAGACCATTCACGACATTCAGAACACCGGGAATGGCCCCCTGGTATACGTCTTCTGCGTGGCTCCTGCGGCCGCTTCGGCGGATCCGGCGGTGTAAACAGGCCCCGCAAATGGACAAAACGCCGGGCGCGCCGGGTGCCGGCAAGCGTTTTCGTGAAGAATAGGGCGGTGAGTATCTCCTGGAAAACCGCGTTTTTGAGGTCCTGCGGGCCTTTTTCGGCGGCTCTTGAAAAAATCTGATGAAAAACGTGAAAAGGGGCTTGCATAAGTGCCGAGGACGGGTATAATAACGTATGTTGTAGTAGCTGCTCTTTTCTTCTAATATCTTGGTTTGCGTGAGACGGCGGATTTCGATACGTTCGTAGTATATCCTTTGTACTAAGCTGTCTCACATCGCTGGGGTCGGACGCGACCCCAGCGTTTTTTTTTGCGCCGCGGGCGGTGAGGATGGCGCATCGACCGACACTGCCATTCACGGTGTTTCACTAGGATACGGTGGGAATCGCATGAAAGGCAAACGGGCCGGAAAAATGGCTGCGCGGGCCTTTTTCGCTTGACTTCGTGCCCCTATTCTGCTATGCTTAGCTACTAAGGTTTCGTTAGATATGTGTGCATAGTGTTTGGTTGTTGCCAGGGAAGGCCGAGCGGGACCTCTTTCCGGGACCTTGGCTTGGCGTACGATCTCGGCATTGGAGATCGGGCAAGAGCGAATCCGGAATAGACTGAAGGCTGTGTTTTTAGCCTCGAAAGGGGCTGGTGGGGCGTTATGCCGTTTTCAGTAATTCAAGGATGGTGAAAGACAGGAGGACGCGAATGGTGAAATGATGCAGGAGGCGTTGTTGATTATTCAGGAGGAGTTCAAGCTTTGAGATTGAGAGGTGGGGTTCTCACCTCGTGGGGCGGAAGACTCCGTACAGAGTCCATTTGGTATAGGAGGCGTGTTATGAGGCGTTTGTCCATTGTTTGCGCAGTGAGCATTATGTTTGCAATTTCAGGCACCATCCATGCGTTGCCGATTCCGCAGGCGATCACGGCCGTGGCGGACCGGCTGGTGGCTACGCAGATCACG
>DDXG01000249.1:185-3635 GCA_002347125.1 Phycisphaerales bacterium UBA2266 | reverse complement strand
CCTTTGCCGAAGGCAAGGGCCGGTGTGGCCGAGCCCTTCGCTTCGCGAGAGGCTGCCACCCGATGGCACGCGCTGCAGAGCAGGGCGGCCATCAGTCAAACCAGTGCGTCTATCCACAGTCTTGCCAAGAGGCCGTCGGCGGGCTATGATGGCCGTTGATGGCAGGAAAACCCGGAAAAAAGGATGAACCTCGGACGCCTTCGGTGGTCAACAAGAAGGCGTACCACAACTTTGAACTCGTGGATAAGTACGAGGCCGGGCTGGAATTGGTCGGGTCCGAGGTCAAATCCCTGCGGACCGGCAACGCGGACCTGAGCGGCTCGTATGCCCGGATCGCCAATGACGAGTGCTGGCTGGTCGGGGCCAATATCGCCCCGTACCAGCAAACCAATGTCAGCAATCACGACCCCGTGCGGCGGCGAAAACTCCTGCTCCACCGGGCGGAGATCCGTCGGATCACGGTCAAACTCGAACAGCGGGGCTTTACGCTGGTGCCGCTGCGGCTGTACTTCAACCATCGGGGTCTGGCCAAGTGCGAATTGGCGCTGGCCCGCGGCAAACGGCAGTACGACAAGCGAAAGAGCATCACGGAGCGTCAGCAGAAGCGGGACGTCGCCCGTGATTTCAAGAAGTACCGGGGTCGGTAGGCCCGCGGAAACATAATGACATCCACCCCCGCGGCCGGACGGCCGCACCATCGGAGTTGACCTTATGGCGGACGAAAAGAACAAGGACCAGGACAAGAAGATCATCATCGACGAGGACTGGAAGGCCGAGGCCCAGCGTGAAAAGGAGAAACTCGCCGCCGAGCTGGAGGCCGGCGAAGGGGCCGACTCGCACGGGCGCCGCGAGAGCCTGCCGGAGGGCAACTTCGCCGCACTGGTCAGCATGCTCGTTACGCAGACCATGTTCGCGCTGGGAGCCCTGAAGATGGAGGGCCAGGAGCCGCAGGAGCCCGATCTGGAGCTGGCCCGCTATCACATCGACATGCTCGGCACGCTCGAACAGAAGACCCGCGGCAACCTCAGCCCGCAGGAGTCCAAGGTGCTCACCCAGACCCTCAACGACCTGCGGATGGCGTTCGTACAACTTACGGGGCAGTAAGCCGTGGCCAACATTCTCGACAGAATCATCGCGGACAAACGCCTGGAGGTCGAACGGCGAAAGGCGGAGGTGCCGTTTGAGTCGCTCCGAGAACGGGTCCAGGGCCTGCCCAAGTGCCGCAACTTCTACAAGGCGGTCACCAAGACGCATCCGCGCGGCCTGAACGTCATTGCGGAGGTCAAGAAGGCCTCTCCGTCGGCCGGGCTGATCCGCGAGGACTTCGACCCCGTCGGAATCGCCCGGACTTACGAATCCTGCGGGGCCGATGCGATAAGCTGTCTGACGGATGAGAAGTACTTCCAGGGTCGGCTCGAATACCTCACGCAGATCAAGCAGGCGGTCGCCTTGCCGGTCCTGCGCAAGGACTTCATCATCGACATCTACCAGGTCTATGAGGCCCGCGCCGCCGGGGCCGACGCCGTCCTGCTGATAGCCGACGCCCTGCGGGGCGGCGAACTGATGGACCTGATGATCGCGGCCTGCGAACTGACCCTGACGGTTCTGCTGGAGGTGCACGAGGCCGACAAACTACTGGAGGTCCGCTCGCTGATCGGGTTCCCGCAGAAGGGCTACAGCCTGCTGGGCATCAATAACCGCGCTCTGACGTCGATGACCGTCGATATCAACACAACGGCGCGACTGGCTCAACTGGTGGACTCACCCCGCGGCTTGGTTTCCGAGAGCGGCATCAAGACCCGCGCCGACGTCGAAAAGCTCATCAAGGTCGGCGTCTCGGCCGTCCTGGTCGGCCAAACCCTCTGCAAACACCCCGACATCGCCGAGAAGTTCCATGAACTGTTCGGATAAGCTGAAACTGGGAGACGTCTTATGGCAGTGCTGAACGTGAGCAGTCTAAGCCAGGCCAAACCCTTGTCCGTCAACCTCAGGAGACGAACGGCATAGCGCGGCGTCAGGGGTTTTTGAAGGTCAACGCCGTGTGTTTCCAGATTGTGCTGATCTGCGTCAAAGGCAATACCTCGACCGATTTTGTCAGTGGATAAGCGATTGCGCCGGGGTACACGACGTAACAGGCTTTGGGTTGAAGGTCTTGCCTCGCCGACCAGAATCCCGCGGCCAATTTGGGTGACTGTGAATGTTTAAATTCGACAAGAATGGGCGGTTGTCCGGGTTGTTGCTGCAAAATCAAATCAACTTCCGCCCCGGCCTGCGTTCGATAGAAAAAGGCATCCCAGCCACGGGGGATTTGATTTAAGATTTGCGCCATGCAAAATCCTTCCCAACTTGGTCCGGCGGCCATATGCCTCATCAGGTCGTCAAACGTGTTTGTTCCAAGAAGCGCATGCAGTATCCCGCTGTCTGCGATGTAGATCTTTGGAGCTTTTACGAGCCGTTTCTTTATATTGGCGTGGAACGGCTCAAGCCGACGAATCATAAAAGTCTCCTGCAACACGTCGAGAAGCCTTCGAACCGATTGCCTCGAGAGTTCCATGTTTGTGGCCAACTGACTGAGATTCGCGGGTTGGCCATGTGCATGCGCCAGCATTTGCCAGAATCGTCTCAGCGTCAGGGCTGGAATCCTGATATCGTAACCCAGCACTGACAAATCTCTTTGAAGGTAAGTCATGATGAAATCCTGCCGCCACTGAATTGAAGCATCCTCGGACTCAGCGATTGTGCTCGGGGGAAATCCGCCTCGAATCCATAGCAAGTCCATCTTGTCCGGCGACAGCTCGCTCAGCAGGAATGGAGACAACTGGTGATATGCGATTCGTCCAGCTAAAGACTCACCTGATTGTCGGACTAAATCAGGGCTCGAAGAGCCCAGAAGCAGGAAACGGCCGGGGCGTCTGTCCATATCGATCAAACTGCGAAGCACGGGAAAAAGCTCGCTTCGCAACTGAATCTCATCTATGATGATCAATTCTTGGCTGTGCCGGGATAGAAACCGCTCTGGTTCCGACAGAGCCGCGTAGTCGGAAGGCCGCTCGAGATCGATATACAGAGTCTCCTTTGGCCAACGTTCGGCGATCATCTTGGCCAGCGTCGTCTTGCCGACCTGCCTGGCCCCGATGAGCCCGACTGCGGGAAACCGCTGCATCGACTGCACAATCTGATCTTGTAGGAGCCTTTTAATCATTTCTTGCAAATTGTAAAGCATAGTTTTCGTTTTACAAGGAAAACATCGGCATTCTGCGAATAAACATGACAGGGGCTGCAAGACTCCGTCAGAGAGCCTTGCCAGCCGCTGTTCCCACCGCTAGACCGCTAATCCACCAGAGGCAGCCCGGATCTTGGCCCAGGTGTCTTTTAAGGTTACGGTGCGGTTGAAGATGAGCTTTCCCGGCGCGGCGTCGGGGTCGAGGCAGAAGTAGCCGAGGCGTTCGA
>DDXG01000249.1:0-153 GCA_002347125.1 Phycisphaerales bacterium UBA2266 | reverse complement strand
TCGGGGGCGTCGCCGCCGCGGGTGTGCGGGTCGAAGGTGCAGTGCAGTTCGACGACCTCGCCCCGATCGTTCTTGATGACGCCGTTGCACTTGATGAAGTAGGCGTAACGCAGGCGGACCTCGCGGCCGGGCGCCAGGCGGAAGAACTTCTTG
>DDXG01000044.1 GCA_002347125.1 Phycisphaerales bacterium UBA2266 | reverse complement strand
CATCGTGAAGGTCTTGCCCGAGCCGGTCACGCCCATGAGCGTCTGGAACCGACGGCCCTCGCGGACTCCGGCGGCGAGGCGGCCGATGGCCTGGGGCTGGTCGCCGGCAGGCTTGAACTGGTCGTTGAGCGTGAAGATACTCATAGTCCTGCTGATTGTATCACGGTGGGACGCCCACTTCATCCGGAAAGAACACGCGAGGATTGTCCGGCGTGGGTTCTCCGCCACGGTGGAAGGGCCCAAGAACGAAAAACCCAAGGCCACAACGAAAAGCCCCAAACCATGCACACGCCGCAGTGGCGGGAGGGATAGGTCTTGGGGTTCTGAGTTTTGGCTTTGGGTCTTTGGCTTTGAGTTTCCAGTTGGGCGGGGTGCCGGGCTTGTGCCCACCGGGCAGGTCGTTTAGGGGACCCCTCTACTTGGCGTTCTGGGGGTAGGTTACGGCCGAGACCAGGGCCATGCCATATTCCTGCCAGAGGGCGTTGGCGTTCCCGCCGCCGGGGGGCAGTTCCATCGTGATAATGGGTATGCCCTGCGAAATACCGGCATAGGAGCCGAGCGAGCCGGGGCGGGCGCCGAGCTTCTTGACGGGCAGATTGCAGTGTCGGCCCATGTGGTTGGCGAGAGGGCCGCCGGGTCCGTCGTAGTCGATACAGTCAAGCGGCTGGTGGATGGCCACGATGCGATCGGGGCGGTGCTGGCTGATCAGGTCGGCGATGATCTTGGACTCGGGCTCGGAGAAGCCGGCCGGGCCGGTCTTATCGTCGTTGATACGGTTGGCCGCCGGGAAATTGCGGTTGATGTCGATGCCCCGGCTGTTGTAGCGGCTGTTGGCGGCGTAGCCGTCCGGATTGGCGTTGGGCACCAGGACCGCCTTGCGGCCCTGCAGGAGGTCCGGATTGGCCTGCAGGTGGCTGGTCAGCAGGCGGACAAGCGGGGCCCCGGCGGGCTCGTTGCCATGTACGACGCCGAGAATCAGCGTTGTATCCGGGCCGCTGCCGAGGACTGTTGCTATGACGGGACGGCCTTGGACCGACCTTCCCACCGTAGACGTGCGCGGCAAGGTAACCGACGGGGTCGGCAAGATGACCGGCCCAGGCTCGGACGGCGTGGTGACGATCTCGGGGTACTCGATCTTCTCACCGCAACCGGCGACGACAAGCAGAGACCAGAACAGGCAGAGCAACAGGAGAGACGATCTGATTTGATGCATCTGTAAACTTCCTTGTCTTGAATGGATACCTACCGGGCCCGTGTCGCGTGGGATTATAGGCAATAAACGACTGGAGAAAAAGGAGAAAGTGGGAAATCCCACTCTCGTCGCCGTTTGCACAAGACCGCATGCCCCCGGCCGCCATATAAGCATAGCCAGCTCGGCCGGAACATCGGCTGATTGACGTCGGGGTGTTCATCGGCTATTTTGGCGTCTTGCGTGTAATTATTGACCACTGAAGGACCTCCCGCATGGTTTCACGGACGGATTTTGATATTGCCATCATCGGCGGCGGCATTGTTGGGCTGGCGGCCGGTTACAAGATCGCACGCAGCCATCCCGGGCTGAAGATCGGGCTTTTTGAGAAAGAGGCGGAGTTGGCGACGCACCAGACGGGGCACAACTCGGGCGTCATCCACTCCGGGCTGTACTACAAGCCGGGGTCCGAGAAGGCCCTGACATGCACGGCGGGGCGGCGTGAGCTGGTGGAATTCGCCGCAGAGCATGGGATTGCCCACCATATCTGTGGGAAAATCGTGGTTGCGACTGCCCCGGAGGAACTGGATGGGCTGGAATCCCTCTACGAGCGGGGCCGGAGTAACGGCGTCGAAGGGCTGGAGCGGCTGGATGGAGACGGGATCCGTACCATCGAGCCTGCCTGTGCGGGGATTGCGGGTCTGAAGGTGGCGTGTACGGGCATCATAGATTTCGTGGCGGTGGCCAGGAAACTGGGCGAGTTGATCATCGGGTCGGGGTCGCAGAACCGTGTTCTGACATCGCACGAGGTCCGGGCGCTGGATCGCCATGACTACTTCACACGGATTGTGACCAACCAGGGGTCCTACGATACGCGGTTCATCATCAACTGCGCGGGTTTGCAGTGCGACCGCGTGGCAATAATGGACCAGATTGAGCCGGGCGTGCGGATCATCCCGTTTCGCGGGGATTACTACGAGTTGACGGAGGCCGCGGCCGGCAAGGTCCGGGCTCTGATATACCCCGTGCCGGATCCGGCGTTTCCATTTCTGGGGGTACACCTGACGCGGATGCTCGACGGTTCGGTGGAGTGCGGTCCGAACGCCGTTCTGGCCTTCAAGCGGGAGGGCTACGGCCGTCGGGCCTTCAGTTGGCGGGACACCTGGCAGGCTTTGGCATACGGCGGCACGCTGAGGCTGTTTTCGCGGCACTGGAGGTATGGTTTGGGCGAGTGCCGCCGGGCGCTGTCGCGCAAGCGGTTTGCCCGCGATGTGCAGCGGCTGGTTCCCGACATCACCGAGGCGAACCTGCGACCGGGCAAGTGCGGCATCCGGGCGCAGGCCGTGGGCCCCCGGGGCGAACTGGTGGATGACTTCCACATTGTGACGGGCGTGCGGTCGGTTCATGTGCTCAATGCCCCCTCACCGGCGGCGACGGCGGCGCTGGCGATCGGCGAACGGATATGCCGGATTGCCCATCGGCATTTCGGGCTTGATAGTGGGGCCGCCAAGGCTGTTGCCGAACGGGCGCCGCAGGTGGAACCGGACAAGACAGGCAAGCGCAAGGGCCGCAGAGGCGGCAGGTGATTGACGGGGTACCGACGTGATAGACATGACGCAGAAGGACTATGTCGCTGTCGTGCAGTGCGACATCGTGATGGAGCGTTGCAGCGGGTACGGCTGTGAGCGGTCGTTCTTCCAGCGGACAGGTGGCTTCGCGGCGTACCCGAAGGACAGGCCTTATCGCATTGTGTACATGACGTGCGGCGGGTGCTGCGGCAGGGCGGTTGGGAGGAAGCTGACGAATCTCGTGCGGCGGCTGCGCAAGGACGGCGTATCGAAAGACCGGATTGTCGTGCAGCTCTCATCCTGCATGACCAAGGACAACTTCCATGCGCCGCCGTGTCCGCATCTGGAGTACATCAGGACGTTGATCGGGCGGGTTGGGCTGGATGTGTGCAGTGATACACTGGTCCATCCACTAAGCGAAAAGCGGCGAGGTGAGGGTCGCTACGGCTGTGGGGGCTGACCATGACCGGCGACCAGACGGGCAGCCTGTTCGGGGATGCGCTTTCGAGCGGGTCGAAGGCGGATCGAGCTCAAGCGGCGTGCAGTCATATCGTGCGGGTGGCGCTGGAGTCGGGGGCCGATAGCGAGTTTGACTACTTTCTGCCGGATGATCTGTGGCCGGTGCGGGCGGGCCAGCGGCTGAAGGTGCCGTTTGGACGGTCCAACAAGACCGAGACGGCATTCTGCACGTGTGCGGAGGTCGCCCGTGAGGATTCGTTTATCGCCGTCGAACGCCGGTCGCGGCTCAAGCGCGTCATCGAAGTGGTGGACGCCGAACCGCTGATCGACGAGCGCCTGATGGAGCTGGCGCGGTGGATGAGCGAGTACTACGTCTGCCCGCTGGGACAGGTTCTGGCGGCGATTGTGCCGGCGGCGGTCAAGCACGACGCGGGGGTGCGGACGGAGCGGTACGTGTATCTTACGGGGCCGGCCGATGGCGATGAGCAGAAGGTTCGCGGCGACAAGCAACGGGCGGTCATGCAGTGCCTGCAACGGGCCGGCGCCACTGACAAGGACCGGGCCGTGAGCCTGCGTGCGGTGATGGCGGGGGCCGGATGCACGGAGGCGCCGATCAAGAGCCTGGCACAGAGGGCCCTGGTGCGAGTCATCGACAAGACGGTGCTCTCGGCCCTGCCGGCGGTGCCGCAGACGCTGGCGGGCCGGACGACGCGGCCGGCCGTGCTCAATGAGGACCAGGTCGCCGCGCTGGCCCACATCGGCGAACAACTGGAGTCGGGCCGGTTCGCCGTGACGCTGTTGCACGGCGTAACCGACAGCGGCAAGACGGAGGTGTATATCCGGGCCATTGAGCAGACGCTGGCGATGGGCAAGGGGGCCATTGTGCTGCTGCCGGAGATTGCGCTGACGGCGCAGACGGTGCAGCGGTTCAGTGAGCGATTTGAGACCGTGGCGGTGATGCACTCGGGGCTGACGGCGGCCCAGCGGAACGTGCAGTGGCGGAAGATCAAGGCCGGCCAGGCCAACGTGGTGATCGGGGCCCGTAGCGCGGTCTTTGCGCCGCTGGGGCGGTGCGGGCTGATCGTCGTGGATGAGGAGCATGAGCCGAGCTACAAGCAGGACACGGCGCCTCGCTACCACGGGCGGGATGTGGCCATCAAGCGGGCGCAGATTGAGTCGGCCCAGTGTATCCTGGGCAGTGCCACGCCGAGCTTGGAGTCCCTGGCCAACTGCGACACGAAGGCGAGCTTCACGCGGGTCCGGTTGCCCAGGCGGGTGATGGACCTGCCAATGCCCCAGATGCGACTGGTTGACATGCGGAGCCAGGGCGGGGCGGATCGGGGGTCGTGCCTGCTATCCGAGCCACTGGCTGAGGCGTTGCGGCGGACGCTGGAGCGGGGTGAGCAGGCGATTCTGCTGCTGAACCGGCGGGGGTACAGCAATTTCGTGTTCTGTCCTTCCTGCAAGCACACGCTGCACTGCCGCAATTGTGATGTGACGTTGACGTTCCACAAGCGCAAGGG
>DDXG01000252.1:3854-7390 GCA_002347125.1 Phycisphaerales bacterium UBA2266 | reverse complement strand
TCGACGCCATCGACCCGGAGGACCCCCAAACGGCCCGGATGCTCAGCCTCGGCGACAGCCTCGGCGTCTTCCAATGCGAATCCCCCGGTATGAGGCAGCTCCTTCGCGGCCTCAAAATCCGCAATAGAAAGGACGTCGCCATCGCCCTCTCGCTCATCCGACCCGGCCCTGCCGCCGGCGGCTCCAAGGCCGAATTCATCGCCCGCCACATCCACCACAAGCCCTTCACCTACCTCCACCCCAAAATGAAAGACATCTTCGCCGACACCTGCGGCGTCATGCTCTATCAGGAAGACGTCATGCGGATCGCCGTCGAGATCGCCGGCTATACCATCGCCGACGCCGACCGCTTCCGCAGTGAGGTCTCCAAAAGAGTCTCCGCCGCCCGCCTCCAGGCCCACTATACCGATTTCGTCTACCATCGCGCCGAGGCCGCTGGCATCGACCGCTCCACCGCCGAGGCCATCTGGGAGCAGATCCTCCGATTCGCCGCCTACTCCTACTGCAAGGCCCACGCCACCGTCTACGCCAACATCGCATGGCAGACCGCCTGGCTCAAGTCCGCCCACCCCGTCGCCTTTTACTGCTCCATCTTCAACAACCACCACGGCATGTACCCGCTGCGCGTCTATGTCTGGGACGCCATCCGCCACGGTATCCGCATCCTACCGCCCCATGTCAACTTCAGCGACGCCGAATGGTCCTGCCGCGGCAACACCATCCGCGCGGGACTGGGCATCATCAAAGGTATCAGCCGCACCGCCATCGAACAAATCATCACTCAAAGGGCCCTGCGCCCCTTCGCCGACCTCGCCGACCTGCGCAGCCGTGTCAGCTTCCGCAGACCCGAACTGCACGACCTCATCCACGTCGGCGCCTGCGACCACCTCGGCCCCACTCGGCCCATCATGCTCGCCCATGCCGCCGACGTTCCTCCCAAGCCAGGCCAACGTCTGCTCTTTGACCTCTACAATCACACCCCCGCGGGCAAACCCCTCGACTACGACCGCCTGGCCCGCCTCAAGGCCGAAATCGACGTGACCGCGATTGCCTTCAGCCTCCACCCGGCCGTCCTGCTGCGGACCCGCCACGTCCCGGCCGCTCAGCTCGACCGGTATATCAACAAAACCGTGACCGTCGCCGGATTCGTCGCCGCCGCCCGCCGGGCCGCCACCTCCGACGGCCGAACCATGGGCTTCGTCACTATCGAAGACCACTCCGGCCTGGCCGAGGTCAGCTTCTTCCCCGACCAAATCGAACAGTACTTTGAAATCTGCGACTACCCCGGCCCCGTCTGGGTCAAGGGCAGGGCTTGCGAACACCTCTGCTCGGTCAGTATCGAAGCCCAGGCCGTCGGCCACGCCGCTTAGATTCGTGCCCTCGCCATCGAATCCGACCCCATCCACCCATGATTCGCAGCCAAAAATCAGACAAAGAGTTAAAAAATCGTCCCCTCGACCCCAAGAATCGTAGAAAATTATTGCAATTGCGAACATTTATGCTATCGTCGGCGCTATATGGAGATTCGGCGAGCCCGTCATGTGGCGGTTTGCCGGTATCTCGCTGTTGCGAGAATACATAAAGGAATCGGCTTACTGATCACCCCTGAAGTCCTTAACGCAAAAAGCAACCTCCCGGCAATTCCTCTGAATTGTCGTGGGTACGGCCGATGCGAGAGTGATTATTTGACATTCGCGCCAATGAGCAGGCGGTCACGGCGTCTTCGCCTTCGCCCCCCCCGGTTTCGCACCTCCCTCCTCATTCCGAAGCCAATCCTCACCCGCAAGCACTCCCGGGTTCTTCTCGAATGCCCGCCGACACTTCCAAAGATTGGACTATGACCATGAAGATCCTGCTCGTCAGCCCGGACGTGCCCGCCACGTTCTGGAGTTTCAAAAGCGCGCTCAAGTTCATCTCGAAAAAGTCATCCCTGCCGCCGCTTGGGCTTCTGACCGTCGCGGCGATGCTTCCCGATCAGTGGGAACGGAGATTCGTCGATATGACGAATGCGGTGTTATCGGACCGCGACATCCAATGGGCCGACTACGTGTTCATATCCGCCATGTATGTCCAGAAGTCATACGTGCTCAAGATCGTCGAGCGATGCAAGAGCCTCAAGGCAAAGATGGTCGCCGGCGGTCCGCTCTTTACCGCCGTGCCGGAGGAATTCGAGGACGTCGACCATCTCATCCTCAACGAGGCCGAGATCACACTGCCGGTGTTCCTCGATGACCTGGCCCGGGGATGTCCCAAGCACATCTACCGGACCGATCAATGGGCGGACATGACCCAAACGCCGATACCCCGCTGGACGGATATCCCCATGAAACGATACGCCGCCATGAGCGTCCAGTACTCGCGCGGATGCCCGTTCGATTGCGATTTCTGTAACGTCACCACGCTGTTCGGACACAAGATACGAACGAAGACCACCGACCAGGTTCTCCTGGAGCTCGATCGTCTCTATGAGGCCGGCTGGCGAAGCCACGTATTCTTCGTGGACGACAACTTCATCGGCCATGCCCCTAAACTCAAACGTGATCTCCTGCCCCGTATGGCCGAGTGGATGCGCAAGCGGCGGTATCCATTCACGTTCAATACGCAGGCGTCCATCAATCTCGCCGATGACGAAGAACTGATGGACCTGATGGCGCGAGCCGGTTTCAACTGCGTCTTCATCGGCATTGAGAGCCCCAATGAGGAGAGCCTCGTCGAATGCAACAAGCGCCAGAATCAGGGCCGAGACCTCGTCGCCTGCGTTAAGACCATACAGCGCCACGGGATGCAGGTGCAGGCGGGCTTCATCGTCGGGTTCGACAGTGACCACGAATCGGTTTTCGACAGCCTGATTCGATTCATCCAGCACAGCGGCGTTGTCACTGCCATGGTCGGCCTGCTCAACGCCCCCATGGGGACCCGACTTTACAGCCGACTCGACAGTGAAGACCGTTTGCTCCCGGATGTCTCCGGCGACAACACCGATTTCACCATGAACTTCACGCCCAGGATGGAGTCCAGCCAACTGCTCGCCGGTTACCGTAGAATCGTCACCACCATCTACGCTCCCAGGCACTATTACGCGAGAGTCCGAATGTTCCTCAAGGACTACAAACCTCTCGCCAAGACCGGGGGGCGGTTACACTACTGTGATGTCAAGGCGTTCTTCAAGTCCATCTGGCAGCTTGGAATCGCCGACTCCGGCAGACGCTACTACTGGAGGCTGCTTTTCTGGACGTTCCGGCATCCGCGCCACCTCCAGTTGGCCATCACGCTTGCCATATATGGATTCCATTTTCGCAGAGTCTTCGGCGTAACCAACACAGCATAATCAACGACTGGGCTCTGCGAACGTCGTAGTTGCAGGTTTCAGACGGCACTCTTTAGGACCCCTGTATGCCATTCAAGAATTTCGGTCTATCAGACCCGCTCGTGCAAGGCATCCTCGCCACGGGCTATATCGCCCCGACAGAGATACAATCCAAGGCCATTCCCGCGGCGATGGCCGGCCGCGACGTCGTCGGCTGCGCCCAGACCGG
>DDXG01000252.1:0-3805 GCA_002347125.1 Phycisphaerales bacterium UBA2266 | reverse complement strand
GACCGCATGCTCGACATGGGCTTCATCAACGATGTCCGCAAGATCGTCGGCCGCCTGCCCAGAAACCGCCAGACCATGCTCTTTTCCGCCACCATTTCGCCGGAGGTCAAGCGGCTCGCCGCCGACATGCTCAAAAGCCCCGTGACCATCCAGATCGGCCGCCTCTACAACCCCATCGACACCATCACGCAGCACGCCTATCGCGTCCGCCGGGACCAGAAGACACCCCTGCTGCTGCACATGCTCGAACGCGAGAAGATGCAGAGCGTTCTGATATTCTCCCGTACCAAGCACGGAGCCGACCGCATCCACCGGAACCTCTCCAAGGCGGGCATTGTGTCCATCCCGCTGCACTCCGACCGCACGCAGGCCCAGCGTCAGCAGGCTCTCGACGGGTTCAAGAGGGGCAAGTACCGCGTGATGGTCGCCACCGACATTGCGGCGAGAGGCATCGATGTCGAGGGCATCTCCCACGTCATCAACTACGACGTCCCCGCTTATCCGGAAGACTACATTCATCGTATCGGCCGTACGGGACGGGCCACCGCCACCGGCGACGCCATCATGCTCGTCGCCGCCGAAGAGGAGCCCTCCCTGCGAAAGATCGAGGAGTTCATAGACCGCAGCTTCGCCTGGGACACCTACGAGAGCTTCAAGCCCGCGCCGTTGCCCAGGTCCGCCCGGCCGTCGGCGCCGGCCGCCGCGGCCGCGGCCGCGGCCGCGAAACCCTCGACCCCCAAGAAGGCCCCCAGCGCCGAGGTCCGACGCCGCCTCGCCGGAAGACCCCACCGGTCCATCCGAAGACGCTGATGCCGAGCATCGCTGTCACTACAGGCCAACGATCAAGAAGAGCGGCCGCCGTCGCGCGTATCCGCGGCGGCGGCCGTCATATCTTTCGCAGGCCGGCTGTCAAGATGCCTTCACTTTGAACAGCAGCGCCAATATGAGCACGCCCAGCAGCGTAATCGCCCCGGGGACCATGAAGATGTGGCCCCACTGGAACCTGCCCTCTTTCTTGAACCTGTCCATGACAATCCCGGCAAACTGCGTGCCGAGGAACAGGCTCAGCCCCGTTGTTACGGCAAAGATCAGCGCCTGCATCGAGCCGCGAATCGCCTCCGGGGCAATCTGCGCCGCGTAGATCTGGCCGACGATAACGAAGAACACGTACGCAAAGCCGTGCAATCCCTGGCATCCGATAATCAGCGCCCTGGGTTTGCCAAGCACATACGCCCCATACATCAGCGTCCAACATGCCGCCCCGATGGTCAGGGTCCACTTGGTGCCCACCTTTTCCAGAAACAGCCCCAGCAGAAACCACGTCGCCACCGCCTGCACCACCTGGGCGACCGCCATCGAGCCCGGGACGTTCTTGGCGGCAATCCCCATGTCCTGCATGAACGGCGCTGTCCCGAGGAAATAGAACTGCATCATCCCGAACACCAGTAGCTGGATCGCCATGAACACCAGGAATTCGGTGTTCTTCAGCATGCCGATGGCCTTGAGAATCGGCATCTCGCCCGTCTTGGCCGGCATAATCTCCGGCACGAGCATCAGGCATCCGGCCGCCATGATCACCGACAGAATCGCGGCGAAATACAGGCAGTCCTTGCCCTCCTCGCCCGTCTTGAACTTCCACCGCCACCCCGTCAGGACATAGCCGACCAGCGACCAGGCCACCGGCGCCCAGATGAACACCTTCCCCTGGCTGCCCACATCGGCAACCTTCGCAAACAGCACCGCATTGACCAGCGGCAAGGTGGCCGCGTAGCACAGATTGTACGCCAGCATCACGCAGAACAGGTTCTTGAATTTCGTCTGTCTGACGGCGACGAACAGCAGCACGGCCCCAATCAGGTGCGCCGCGGCCAGAATATGCTCTGTGTTCATGTACTCGTCCGCCAACTGGCCCGACACCAACGGCGAGACGATACATGCCAGCGGTAGTGTCGCGTAAATCCACCCCGTCTGCTTGCCGCTCATCTTCAGCGGCCCCAGCAGCCGCGCCGCCAGCACCGGCGCCCACGCCCCCCAGATCGCGTACTCCAGAAACATCGCGAAGCTCAGACCAAAGTACAGCTTCATGTCCATACGGTTCTCCTTAACACAACCGGCCTGTCAATAGCCCCACAACCTTACCTGCCATGCGCCGCCAGCCGCTCGGCCGCCAGCTTGATATCGCCGAACCGATCATCACCCGCCTCTCGTTCAATCGCCATCACGCCCGCAAAGCCCACCGCCTCCAGCGCCGGTAGAAATGCCTGCGGCCGCACCTGCCCATCCCCCCACGGAACCTCGGCGCCCCAAGTGCCGGGGACCTTCGTCCGCGTCGCGTCTTTCACGTGCAAGTGCTTGATCCACGGCCCCAGCACCTTGACCGCCTCCACCGGCGTGCCCTTGTCGTAAAGAATTATGTTGGCCGGGTCGAAGTTCACCCCTACGGCCGGATGGTCCAATTCCTCCAGAAACGCCCGCAGTTCCTCCGCCGTCTCCTGTCCGGTCTCCATCAGCAGCATCACGCCCTTGCCGGCGGCCACATCGGCCAGGGTCTTGATCCGGTCCCGCACCTTTGCCGCATACGCCGGGTCGCTCTCATCGATGAACCCCGCATGGGTCGAAAGATACTTGACCCCCAGCTCCGCCGTGACCTCCACGGCCCCGATGAACAGATTGCGGTTTCGGTCCCAGCAGTCATCCGGCACGATCCCGCCCGTCGCCTTGATAGCATCCAGGCTCGAATAGTCCTCCTGCGGGAAGTCGATCATCGTACAACTGATCGTCCAGTCCTGCGCCACAATCGCCGCGAGCACCTTTCCACTCGTATCCTCCACGGCCGGGCGAATCCCCAGGTGCACATGGCGCAGTCCCAGCTTCTTCATCGCCGCCGCCACCCCCGCCACATCCGTCTTCAACGACCAACTGCACACCCCAACATCCCACTTCCTGCACTTCATCGCATCATCTCCAGTGGTGATCCATTCAACATATTTGCTCTTTGATATTTGATATTTGATTTTAGATCGCGATTCTATTGCCCTTGGCCAGCGACTGCTTCTCGGCCTCGACGATTCTCACCGAGTTGCGGGATTGCTCCAGGGTCGTAACCGGGGGAACATCCTTCCCGGTGACGCACTTGAGGAAATGCTCGACCTGCAGGATATATCCATCGCCGCCGCCGACGGCCGGCTGCACGGACTGCCCGCCGACGGGGCAGACCTTGAACATCGGGTCCCGCGTCAGGTCATAGACAATCGTCGCCCCCTCCAGCACGATATTGAAACTCATCTCAAAGCCGAACTGCTGAGCCATGCCCCAGCCGCCCTCGGCCACGACCACCTTGTCGTCGGCGTACTCGTACAGCGTCGCGATGTGAATCAGATGCCCGCCCCTGGCCCGCGAACCACGGCTGCACACGGCCTTGGGCATCCCGAACAGATACTGCACGTAGTCCGTGTCGTGGATGTGCAGGTCCAGGGCCACCCCGCCGCTGCGTTGTTCATCCAGGAACCAGTTGTCCGCGCTCCAGGTCGGCGGCGAGCCCAGCCGCCGGAAACTGGCCGCCAGCACCCGGCCGTACTGCCCGCTCGCTACGATTTCCCTGGTCTTGGCGTACTGGGGCCAGAACCGCACGCAGTGCCCGATCTGCAGGACCTTGCCCGCATCCTCGGCTGCGGCCATCATGGCATCACAGTCGACCGTGTTCAGCGCCATGGGCTTTTCGCACAGCACGTGCACGCCGGCCGCCAGCGCCCGCGTGGCGAACGGCCGATGCAGGTACGTCGGCAGCGTCAGCGATATGGCATCC
>DDXG01000300.1 GCA_002347125.1 Phycisphaerales bacterium UBA2266 | reverse complement strand
CTTGCCGCTCATGTTGGGGCCGGTGATGACCAGGATATCGCCGTTCTTGCCGCCGATCTCCAGGTCGTTCGGTACGAATTCCGCGCCCAGAGCCTCGGCCAGGACGGGATGGCGGCCCTCGCGGATGACCAGTTCGCCCGTCTCGGTCAGTTTCGGCCGCACGTAGCCACGCCGCCGCGCCAGATATGCCATCGCCGCCAGGCAATCACACTGCGCCACCGTCTGAGCCAGTTTCTGCAACCGGCTGACGTAGGCCGCACACTGCCCGCGGACCTGCTCAAACAGCCTCTGTTCCAGGGCCAGCGCCCGCTCGTCGGCCGTCAGGGCCTCGGTCTCGAACTGCTTGAGCGCCTCGGTGATGTACCGCTCGGCGTTCTTGAGCGTCTGCTTGCGCACATAGTCCGGCGGGACCTTGCCCGCGGAGGCGTGGCTGATCTCAATGTAATACCCGAAGACCTGGTTGAAGCCGATCTTGAGCCGTTCGATGCCCGTCCGCTCGATCTCCCGCCTCTGATACTCCCGTAGCCAGTTCTGACCATCCCGCGTCACCGACCGCAGCCGATCCAGTTCCTCGTCGAATCCAGCGCGTATCACCCCGCCATCCCGCAGGTGCGGCGGGCAATCCGGCTCGATGGCGGCCTCCAGCAGGTCCGCCAACTCGTCCATGCTGTCGCACCTGTCGGCCAGCTCGACGAGCAACGCCGACTGCAACCGCCTTAGAACCTCCCGCAGATGCGGAATCTGCCGCAGCGTTGATGCCAGCGCCAACAAATCCCGTGGGGTCGCCCGTTGTGTGCTGACTCGGGCGGCAATCCGCTCGGTGTCGCAGATGGCCGACAGCAGTCGCCGAATCTCCCCCAGTTCCGCATCGCCGTCGCGCATCTCGCCGACCGCGTCCTGCCGCCGTTCGATGGCCGCCAACTCGCACAGCGGCATGCACAGCCAGCCGCGGAACATGCGTCCGCCCATCGGCGTGACCGTCTCATCCAGGCACTCCAGCAGCGAGCCTTTTGCACTCTCGCCGCGAATCGTCCGCAGAATCTCCAGGCTCCGCAGCGACGTCGGGTCGATCTGCAGGCAGTTGTCCCTGTCGAGCTTCCGCAGGCTCTGGATATGCCCCAGGGCCGTCTTCTGGGTCTCGTTGAGGTACTCGATAATCGCTCCGGCGGGGGGGATGAGGTCCTCGCTGTCGTCTCCCAGGCCGAAACCCTCCAGCGTGGCCGTGCCGAAGTGCTTGAGCAGTCGCTGCCTGGCTTGGTACGGATCGAAATACCACGCCGGGCGCTCGGTGATGATAGCGGAGGTTGAAAGCTTGATCCGGCCGACGAGCTTCCTGGCCTCGGCCTCGAACAGCTCGCCGCGTCGGTCCGCCACGAGGCACTCGGCCGGGCCCAGCCGCATCAGCTCGTCCGGCAACCGGCTCTCCGCGACCCGCTGCACGAAGAAATGGCCCGTGGAGATATCCACCCAACTGACGGCCGCCCCGTCGCCGGCGCCCAGGTTGACGGCGCAGAGGAAGTTGTCCTCCTTCGCCGTCAGGAGCATGTCGTCAGTCAACGTCCCCGGCGTGACCACCCGCACGACATCCCGCTTGACCACCCCCTTGGCCGTCTTGGGGTCTTCGACCTGCTCGCACACGGCCACGCGATAGCCCGCTTGGAGCATCTTCTTGAGGTAGCCGTCCACTGCGTGAAACGGCACCCCGGCCAGCGGAACCGGACTGGCCCCGCCGCGGCTGGTCAGCGTCAGCCCCAGGACCTTCGAGCAGGTTTTCGCATCCTCGTAGAACGTCTCATAGAAATCCCCCATCCGAAAGAACAAGATAGCGTCCGGATACGCCTTCTTGAACTGATGAAACTGCTTCATCGCCGGGGTCAGCTTGTCCGCCTGTTGCGTCATGGCGGCGATTATACCGCCCAGGAGCCATTCCACAACCCGCCCGGCAGCCCGCCCCGGCCCCTTGAGAACCGCCAAGTCCGCGGCACCCCCCCCGAGGCACAAACACAAATCCAGCCTGGCGACTACAAAACAGGATGATAGGCTTCGGATAGCCGGTGGACGCCGGCAGCAAAGCGTGGTAGACTTGAGCCAGTGAAGATATACCTTGACAATTGTAGCCTGCAGCGTCCACTGGACAGCCGGGTCAGCACACGCCTCATCTTGGAGGCGGAAGCGATACTGAGTGTGCTTGGCTCGCTGGAATCGGGGCGTATCGAGTTGGTTTCGTCGGAGGCCCTGCTCTTTGAGATCAAGAGCGCCCCGAGCAGCATGCGCCGGGAATACGCATTGGAAGTCCTTTCCAAGGCACGCACCTTCGTGCGACTGAACGAACGCACGGAGAAGCGAGCGGCGAGATTCGTGGCACTCGGCGTCAAACCACTGGATGCCCTCCACCTGGCGTCGGCGGAAGCGGCCAAGGCGGACCGATTCTGCACGTGTGACGATAGACTTCTTCAGAAGGCGAAGGTGATAGCCGGCCTCAGGATACGACCGGTTTCGCCTATTGAGTTGATAGAGGAGCTTGAGCAATGATAAGAGACGCACGGCCTTTGGCTCAACTGACCGCCGAGGCGATGAGAATACTGTACCGAGAAATCGGGATTGTCGATACGCTGAGGTTTATCAATCAATACACCGCCGGTTGTGGCGACTACACCGCGCAGCGCGAGGAACTGTTTGTCGGCATGACATTGGACAACATTGTCTCGGAAATCAAGAAAGGCAGGAAACACGGTCGCCAAGGCCGCAGTGATAAAGCCATCGCCAGAAAACCAGCGCGGCGCCGGTCGAAGCGATGACCGCCGCCTTATGCCGTGGGTTGCCCGCCGTCATCGGGCGCGGCCAGTAATGTGGTGAGGATAGAGCGAACCGCTGCTTCGGACTCGGCCCGTGAAAGGGCCTTAATAAGGCGTCTTTGTCGATCGGTGAATGCGACTGTGACGTGTGGGTCGAAATCATCGACGGTGAATGCACGCAAGATCATGGCAAGCAGGCTGTCGATCCCATCTCCACGCTCGGCCGAGACCGCTGTATGCGCTTCAAGGTCTTTCGGCAGAGCACTCAGGTCGAGGCGGTGTGGCAGGTCCGACTTGTTCAATACGGCGATGGTGGGCTTGCGGCCGGCGATATCCGCCAGGGCGCTGCTGATCTGTGTGTGGTCCTGGCTGATATCGAGGACCAGCAGCACCGCATCGGCGGTTTCCAGCATTTCGGCGGTCTTTCGTTGAGCGGCTGCGTCGATGGCCTCGTCGGCGGGCGGCTCCATGTCCAGTCCGGCCGTGTCGATGAGCGTCAATTCCAGCGGTTCAGCCAGGCAGGCGCCCGACACCCAGTCCCGTGTTGTTCCGGGGATGTCCGTTACGATGGCCTTATCCCGGCCGCACAGGCGGTTCAGCAGCGTGCTCTTGCCCGAATTGGGCGGCCCGGCCAGCACCACCGTACAGCCGTTGATGATCTTCTCGGCAATGCGGCTATCCGCCAGAATCTGCCTGGCTTGTCCTCGAACCACGTCCAACAAGGCAAGAGGGCCCGTATCGAGCCATCTGCGGGCGACCGCGGCCAGTCCGCCGCTTACCTGGTGGCTGATGATCCTTGCACCCGTCAGGGTGTGGACGTTCGAGAGGGCAATCTGGGCCTCCACGGCGATCATGTTTGGGACCTGACGACCGGCGGCGCGCGTGAGCATTTCCTCCGCGGCGATGGGCGCAACTCCTTTATCTACAAGAAGTTGCATGATTCTCTCCACAATCAGCGGGTTGCCATGACAGCCGATGGCGAATGTCTGAGGCCCTTCGCAGCCGACCGTAACCTGATCGACGGTCGCCTCGCCGTCGAGAATCGCTCCCACGAGGATGGCGCCGGTCCTGAATGGGCGTTTGCCTCCGCCGCCCGATATGAATACTTCCTGCAATACGCCCGCCGCGTCGGGGCCGTGAAGCTGGATCACCGAAAGCGCCGCCGTGCCTTTGCCCGTCATCACCGCAGCGTATGCATCCATGGCTTAGACCGTTTCCGCTTGCTGGTCCAGGTACTTCTGATAGGCCAGGACAATGCCCTTGACGACCAGATTCGGCACGTAGGAGTCGATGAAATCACAGTCCTGCTGGACGATCGCCGCCCCGGACCCGGTGATGACCGTCTGAGGCCACGTACCAAGTTCCTCGGCGTACCGGCGAACCACCTCCTGTAGAGTACCGATCATCGAGTAATACAGTCCGCAGTTGATGGCGTCCTCGGTATTGCGGCCATAGGGAGTGTCGGGGCGATGGACTTGAACCGGCGGCAAGAGCGCCGTCGCCCGATGCAGGGCATCGGCGCCGGCCTGCAATCCCGGACAGATGACGCCGCCGCGGAATACGCCTTTCTGGTCGACCAGGTCGATGGTCATTGCCGTACCGATGTCTATGACGATCACCGCCGCCTCGACGACATCGTATGCCGCTGAGGCCAGCACCAGGCGATCGGTGCCCACCTTCTCCGGCGCATCGACCCAGCACGACATGGGCAGCGGGATATCCCGGCCGATGACCATGCACTTCTCGCCCAGTTGTTGCTCGGCAAGCGTCTCGACCATCTGTGTCCAGACGGGTTTGACGCTGCTGATGACGATAACGCCATCGCGCCGTCCCTGCCTGGAAGCGGCCGTAACGGGGATCTGCTCCCACGCCTCCGCCAGACACTGGGTGATTGCGTCGGGCGAATCCCCGCCTGTCGAATGGACGAACTGCTCCTCGCCCTCAAGGAACAGGCCAACGCGAATGTTCGTGTTTCCAATATCAATAGCAATGATATTCATGGCCTACGGCTCCACCGGGTCCTTGATTTGTCGCACCTGCCCCCACAACTGCTCGGCCAGCGGCCGAATCCCCCGGCCGGTCACGGCCGAGATCGCATGGACCGGCCGCCCCAGGCCCTCCGCGAGTTCCCTAAGCCGCCTGCCATCGCCGTCCAGATCGGTCTTGTTGGCCACAATCACCTCGGGCTTGTCCGCCAGGGCCTGACTGTACTGCCGCAGTTCATTTCGGATGCGGTGGTAGTTCGCCACGGGCTCGGATCCATCCGTCGGGGCCAGATCGACCACGTGAGCGATCAACACGGTCCGTTCGATGTGCCGGAGGAACTCGAAGCCCAGGCCGGCCCCCTGATGGGCGCCTTCGATCAGGCCCGGAATATCGGCCATGACGAACCGCCGGTAGTTCGTCAGTTCCACGATACCCAGAACCGGCTCCAGCGTCGTAAACGGGTAGGCGGCGATCTTAGGCCGGGCCGCCGAGCACCTTGATATCAGTGTGCTCTTGCCCGCGTTTGGCAGGCCCACAAGCCCCACGTCGGCAATGAGCTTCAACTCCAGCCGGAGGTTCCGCATCTGGCCTTCTTTGCCGGGTTCAGTGGCGCGCGGCGTCTGATTGATGGCTGTCGCAAACGCCTTGTTACCGTGTCCGCCCCGCCCGCCCCGACAGACCCGGACCTTGATGCCGATTTCGCTGAGGTCCTTGAGCAGAATCCCGTAGTCCGCGTCGTAGATGATCGTCCCAGGGGGGACCGGAATGGTGAGGTCCTGCCCATCGGCCCCGTGCTTGTTGGCGCCTTGGCCGGGTTTGCCGTCGCCGGCGCGCCAGTGGTGTCTGCCTGCGAAGTCGGTCAGGGTGTCCAGGTTGGCCACGGCCTCAAAATAGACGTCTCCGCCTCGGCCGCCGTCGCCTCCATCCGGACCACCCCTTGGCACGGATTTCTCACGGCGAAAGCTCATGCAGCCGTCGCCTCCCCGGCCGGCTTTGACCTGGATTTCGGCCTCATCAACGAACATAACCGCTCACATGCCCCATCCCCGCCTCGCAGTGCCCACAAAAAAAAGGATGGCGCGAAACCATCCTGTCGTCTGCTGAAAAACCGCTGTAAGACACCCGGTCAGACCACGTGGACCCTGCGGCCCTGGAATGCGATCTTGCCCTCCGACTTGGCGAACAGCGTGTAATCCCTGCCCATGCCGACGTTGGCGCCGGGGAAGAACTTCGTTCCGCACTGGCGGACGATAATAGCCCCCGGTTTGACTGTCTGGCCCGAATACAGCTTCACCCCGCGAAACTGCGGGTTGCTGTCTCGACCGTTTCTCGAAGAACCTTGCCCCTTCTTATGTGCCATGACAATGACCTCTGTATCTGGCGGTGGATAACAAGACCCGTGATTCAAGCAAAACACATACTATACGCAGGGGCGTTGTGTTTGTCCAGAGGAATTTTTGCAGCGTTCCGACAAATCCGCCGGTTTTTCACACAAGATTACCTCCGCACACCGAGAATATGCGTTCTCTTTGGAAAAAAAGCCAGTTTGCGGGGTCTTCGCCAGCCTACTGCGCATCCAGGATGGACCGAATCTCCTTGGTTTCAAGCAAGCCCTCGGTGGCCAGCTTGATCTTACCCTGTGCATCGATGAAGAAGCTGCACGGGATACCGGTCACGCCGTTGAAGGGCGCCGGCAACTCTCCGGCGGCCAGCAGGACGGTATAGTTGAGCCCCTGTTGGGTCGCGAACGCCTTGACGACGTCCTCTTTTTCATTCGAGATCGCCAGTATGGCCAGATTGTCCGGTCCCATCTCATTGCGGATCTGCTTGAGACTGGGCACCTCCAGCTTGCAGGGGCCGCACCAAGTTGCCCAGAATACCACCATGACCTGCTTGCCTAGGTAGCTGCTGAGCCTGTGATCGTTGCCGCTGAGGTCCTTGAGCGTGAAATCCGGCGCGGGCTGGCCATAGAATGACTGAAAAGCGGGCTGCCATGTCGTTGCTGCCCGGATGACCTCCGCCATACCCGTCCTGGGCATGACCGGCGGAATCGGGGGCATCTCGTTGCCGTCGTCAACAACGACCCCCGGCGCGCCGGAATCATTTGGCTCCGCGGGTTCGAGGTCCGCTTCCGGCCCACCCACGAGCGACCAGATGATGAGGATAATGACGATGACTCCGGCGGCTCCTGCACCGATCCACATCGTATTCTGTCTTCTGTCGTCAGCCATTCTACATGTCCTCCCGTAGAAATTATGGTTAACGTGCAAGAATATACCGACTGCACAGGTGAGCGTAAAGAGCAAACTGTCGGTTTTTTTTGCACGGGCGCATTTGTCGGCGTCGGCCGGGGTACACGCATCGGCGGGTGGTCCTTATGCCGGTCGGCGCCGTCGGATCGGGGTATTTGTTGTTTACGGGAGCACGGGCTGTCTATATCATTCTTGAACCCCGCCTGCCGCCAAGTGGCGGCGTTTCTGCAAGGGGCGTTCTGTCTTCAAGGAGTGCACGCGATGCAACCGGATCGACGCCGATGGATTGTCAGTACCTTCGTTATACTTGTTGCCGCGGCCGTGGCCTCGGCGGATGTCAGGTTGCCGGCCGTGATCGGCAGCAACATGGTCCTGCAGCAGGGCAAGCCCGCCACGATATGGGGATGGGCCGAACCCGGCGAGAAGATCAACGTGTCCGTCAGTTGGCTGGACATGAAATGGGCCGTGGCCGCCGACGACCAGGGCAACTGGTCGTTCCAGATGGCCGTGCCCAAGGTCGGCGGACCTTACACGATGACTCTGGCGGGCAAGAACGTCGTCGAACTCAAGAACGTCCTGGTGGGCGAAGTCTGGGTTTGCAGCGGCCAGTCGAACATGCAGATGAGCGTCCGCAGTTCAAATGATGCGGACCGGGAGATCGCCGCGGCCGATTATCCGAACATCCGCCTGTTCTCGGTCAAGCGCACCGTCGCGGCCGAGCCTCAGAAGGACTGCGAGGGCCAATGGTCGGCATGTACTGCCGAAACCATCCCTGATTTCTCGGCCGTCGCCTATTTCTTCGGCCGCTACCTTCACAAGGAACTCAACATCCCGATCGGTCTGATCCATACCTCCTGGGGCGGCACGCCCGCCGAGGCATGGACCAGTGATGAATACATGAAGTCGGACGCCGATTTCGAGCCTATCCTCAAGCGGCATAACGACGCCGTGGCTGCCTATCCCGAGGCCATGAGGCAGTACAAGGAGAAGCTCGCACAGTGGCAGCAGGACGTTGAGAAGGCCAAGGCCGAGGGCAAGAACCCCCCGAACCGCCCCGGAGAGCCCTACGGTCCCGGAAACCCCCACAATCCGTCCGGGCTGTACAACGCCATGATCGCTCCGCTGGTCCCCTTCAGTATTCAGGGCGCCATCTGGTACCAGGGCGAGTCCAACGCCGGGCGGGCGTATCAGTACCGCAAGCTCTTCCCCGCCATGATCCGCAGTTGGCGTGATAGTTGGGGTCAGGGTGAATTCCCGTTCCTCTTCGTTCAACTGGCCAATTTCATGGCCGTCAAGGACCAGCCCGGCGACAGCGCCTGGGCGGAACTACGGGAGGCCCAGACCATGACGCTGGCCATGAAGAACACCGGCATGGCCGTCATCATCGACATCGGTGAGGCCAACGATATCCACCCCAAGAACAAGCAGGATGTGGGCGCCCGTCTGGCTCTGTGGGCCCTGGCCAACACATACGGCCGCGGCGTTGTCCACAGCGGCCCTCTCTACAAGTCGCATCGCGTCGACGGCAACAAGGTGATCCTGAGCTTCGACCACGTCGGCGGGGGACTACTGGCCAAAGACGGTGAACCGCTCAAGGGCTTTGCCGTGGCCGGGCCCGACAAGAAGTTCGTCTGGGCCGAGGCGAAGATCGAGGGCGAGACGGTGGTGGTCGGCAGCGATCAGGTTGCCGAACCGGTCGCGGTCCGCTATGCCTGGGCCGACAACCCCGTCTGCAACTTCTATAACAAGGAAATGCTGCCCGCCTCGCCGTTTCGGACCGACGAGTGGCCCGGTGTGACGGCCGGCGGCAAATAGGCTCGATGGGTTCCCGGGCAAACCCCATGCAGGGAACCGACCCGAAGGCGAATCCTTGGAACGACTGCGATTGCCCAAGAACAAGAGGCTGACCGGCAATGAACAGTTCCGGACCGTTCTGTCGCATGGCCTGTGCGCTTCCAACGCCGTTTTGACCGTCTGCATTGCCCCCAATCAGTGTGGATATGCCCGTCTTGGCGTCTCGGTAGGGCGGTACTGTGGCGGTTCCGTGGTCCGCAACGGGCTCAAGAGGCTCATCCGCGAGGCCTTCCGCCGGAGCCAAGGCGCGTTGGATCCCGGCTATGACTACCTGGTGATGCCCTCCCGGCGCAGCCTGAGGG
>DDXG01000332.1 GCA_002347125.1 Phycisphaerales bacterium UBA2266 | reverse complement strand
GGCAAGTGTCGTTCTTGCCCACGCGGAGTGTCTGCGCCGCCGAACTGCTTGCGATACCACTCCAGCATATCCCCCGCCACCGCCGCGGCCATGATGCTCCACAAATCCGCCGCCGCCACGTGCGAATGGACCGGAATCCCCATTTCGCGCACCTGCTCCGTCAGCACCGGCTCGGCCAGGGCCGTAACCACGATCTCCCACGTGCCGGTTACATCCAGCACCACCCCCGGCTCGAATGCCCCGACCGGCAGCGTCCCGCAACAATAGTCGTGCCCGCCCAGAACCACCGGCGTCCCGGCCGCCAATCCCGTCGCCTCGGCCGCCGTCGCATGGACCTGCCCCAGCACCGTCCCGCTCGGCCGCGGCTCGCACAGCAGCCCCCTATCAATCCCCGCCTCCGCAATCAGCTCATCCGACCACTGACGTTTTCGCTGGTCGAACAGCAGCGTCGTCGAGGCCATGCTGTGGTCCGTGGCATATTGCCCGCACAGCATGAAGTTCACAAAATCCTCGATCAGCAGCCACTTGTCGGTCCTGGCCAGGATCTGCGGCTCGTTCTCCTTCATCCACAACAGGCGAAGGGCCGTATTGAACACCCATATCTGGTTTCCGCCAATGGCGAACTGCCGCTGCGGCCCGATATGCTCGGTCCACCACTTATGCTGCGGCTGCGTCCGCGGGCAGTGCCAACTGATAAAGGGATACAGCCACTTGCCGTCCTTGCCCACCGGCACGCCGTCCATCCCCATCCCCGTCACCGCCACGGCCTTGATGTCGCCCGCCGAGCCGACCTTGCCCACCACCTCCCGCATCGCCTCGCACACCCCGCCCCAGATCTCCCCGGGCTCCCATATCGCCCAGTCCGGGTGCTCCGGGTACGGATTGTGCCGCACGGTCGGCCGCGAAGCCTGTGCCACCGCCCGCCCCTCCAGGTCGTACACCACCACCTTCAGACTCGTAGACCCCAGATCAATCCCAGCCAACAGATCCATCCAAACCTCCATTGTTCAAATGCACACGCTGGGGTGGCGGCCTTTGCCGAAGGCAAGGGCCGGTTCGCCCCTCGTGGCGAGGGCATCCTGCCCTTGCGTATGGCGGGCGCGACGCCGTTCATTGTTGACTGCCGCGACCTGGCCCGATTCGCCGGCTGGTGGCTCTCGGACTGCTCCTCGCCCATCTGGTGCGACGGCCACGACACCGACACCAGCGGCCGGGTGGAGTTCCTGGACTTCGCCCACCTGACTCAGCCCTGACAGACAAGCCGTAGGGCGGTGCGCCGACGGACGAAAGACGAGCGACGGGCGATCCGATGCACGGGCAGGCCTATCCTGAGCGAAGCGAATGGGATGCCCATGCTGCGCAAGGGCGGGACGCCCTCGCCACGATGGATACCCGGCCCTTTGCTTTGCGAAAGGCCGCCACCCCGCCGCGTAGCATGACCCAGACCGATTCGGCCATCCCTTCGCAGACGCGCAGAGATGCAACCCGTCGCAATACGCAATACGAACGACGAGACACGTAGGGTGGGCAAAATGTCGTCCTTTGCCCACGCGGTTCACGAGCCACGAGTCACTTACTAACGACTATCGACTGACGACCAACGACTGTCAAGTGAGCCACCGGCTCACTTGAGTCTAACTACCGACAGCGTATACGGCTTATCCCACGTCGTATTGACCACCCCCTCGAACGGCCAGTCCATATTCGAGATAATCACCTCATTGCCCCGCAGAATTGCCTCGCACGGCTGGTCGATGCCGCCGTCGGCCCCATCCGTATCGCCGTTCATCGCGATGGTCTCGACCCGCCCATCCGGATGGACCCAGTGCACCGCGTTCTGAATCATATCCGCCACCAGAATCCGGTCCGTCGCCCTGTCACAGAAGAGCCCATCGGCGCACTTGATCTGCGGGCTCTTGACGAAGATCGTATTGGACGCAACGTTGTCCTTCTCGTCGAACGTGATCTTGTGGATCGTCCCGTCCGCGAAATTCCCGCAGTACAGGTTGCCCTTCGAGTCGAAGCACAACCCATCTGCCCCGTAGCCGATCTTCTCATTGTACGTCACAATCGTCACCAGCACGTGCGGATCGTCCTTGACCGGCGATTGCACCTGGATGCCTTCCTCCCCGATCTTGAACCGCAGTATCCCGCTGACCAGCGGCTGCGAGCCCGGCACCATCACCGTATCGCTCACATAAAGATAATCGCCCTTGATCGCCACGGCGTTGCCGACGTTCAGCCCCGTCACCACCTCCACCGCCTCCTTCGGCCGGCCGTTCTCCATCACAATCCGCATCACCCGCGACATCTCCGGCGTATTGGGCCCCAGGTGATTTTCCGCGTAGTAGATGTCACCCGACGGCGCCAGGCATATCCCCATCGGCGCCGCCACACCCGTCTTCGGATGCACCGGCGGATCGAAGAACTTCGTCACCTTATTGTCCGCCGAGACCTTCATGATGAACGCCCCGACCGACGGGTCGTTGTAGTTCGGAACCGCCAGCAGAAAGCCTCCGTCCGGCATCAGCGCCATCGCATCCGGCGTGTTGCAGTAATCCGGCAGCTCCACCAGCAACTCGGCCTTATAAAGCCCCGGCTCGGCCGGCCCCGTCTTCTCCTTCGTCCCGCAACCGCCAACCAACATGGCCGCCACAAACCCAACCACTGCCAACCGTCTCGTCAACATGACCAAAACCTCCAAAAGAGACCGCCGCCCACGTAGCACGGGCATCCTGCCCGTGTAACAAGTCCGTGTCAATCCGTGACTAAGCAATCTGTGTAATCTGTGAAATCCGTGGCTAAAAAGACCCGTGTCACACTCACAATACCCCCGCCGCCACCTTCCGGTCCCGCCCCAGCGCATCGGCCGCCACCATCGCATCGACCACCGCCTCGCCGGTCACCTGGAAGCAGTGGCTCTCGCACAGCGACCCGGCCGACGCGCACACGTCGCCGATCCGCTTGAGCTCCTCCCGCGAGACATCCTCCAGCCCGATGTCTTCGAACGTTACCGGCAGCCCCACCGCCACCAGAAAATCCACTGCCTCATACACCTCGTCCATCGCCACCGCCCTGTCCAGGCACAACTGCGTCACCACCCCGAACGACACCTCCTCCCCGTGCATCAGCCCCCTGCACTGCGCAAACGACGGCAGGCAGTTCGCCACCATGTGCGCCGTCGCCAGCCCGCCGCTCTCGAATCCCAGCCCCGAATGCAGGATATTGGCCTCGATCACCTTCTCCACCGACGGCGTCAGCGCATCGTTCTCCACCGCCCGCATCGCGTCGATCCCGTGCTCCATCAGCGTCTCATACCCCAGCTCCGCAATCGCCATCGCCGCCAGCGTCGCCACGCCCCCGGCGATATTGCCGGCCCCGGTCGCCAGCGCCACCTTCGCCTCCACCCACGTCGCCAGCGCATCGCCCATCCCCGCCACCAGCGTCCGCACGGGCGCCCGCGAGATCACCAGCGAGTCCACCAGCACCAGGTCTGGGTTGAACGGCCAGCAGTCAAAATGGGTAAAATTCCCGTCCTCGTCGTACCACACGGTCGCCGCACTCGTCGGCGAATCGTTCGAGGCGATCGTCGGGCAGGTCACAATCCGAATCCCCGTCTCGATCCCCGCCGCCTTGGCCGCATCCAGCGTCTTGCCCCCGCCGAGGCCCACCGAGATATCCGCCCCGCTGTCCTTGATGATCTTGACGATTCGCGCCACTTCGCGCTTCGTGCACTCCCCGCCGAACTCCACCTCCACCGGCTCCATTTGCGCCCGTTCCAGGCTCTCCAGCACCGTAGCCCCGATAATCCCCCGCACCGTCTCATCCCACAGCAGCACCGGCCGCTTGCCCAGCACCTTCAAGTACATCCCCGCATCCGCCAGCGCCCCGCGCCCCTGAACATACTTACGCGGCCCGATCAATACACTGTGCACAATCAATCCTCCTGAAAACCCGCACCACAATCAAATGAGTTAGCACCCGCATGACGCCAACGACCCCTTCTCAAGCTGCCCGCCCCCTTCGGCCTGTCATGCTGAGCGCAGCAAAGCATCCGGGCCTCGCATCGGATTCAATGCCCATTGTCTGCGCGGCATCCAGAGGACGCAACACTGTTGCCGATTATAAGCCCCCGCTCACCCGCTGGCAACGCCCCTTTTCCACATGTCGCGGACATCCCGCGTGGCACGGGCATCCTGCCCATACACCCCGCGGCCATCCCAATGAACAGAGGGGCATCCCTTCGCGCAACAAAGGGATGGCCTGTGGCTCCACAAGGGATGGTTCTTGCCTCCGCAACCTCCGCGACCTCCGCGGTGCCCCCCCAGCCCCTTGCTTCGACGCCCACCAATGCTAAGATAGGCAGGCATTACCCATGGACCTCAACCTCAAGAACAAGCTCGCCATTGTAACCGGTGCCTCCCGCGGCCTGGGCGCCGCCCTATGCGAAGCCCTGGCCGCCGAAGGGGCCAGCGTTGTGATTAACTACCGCCGCAACCCCCGCCTCGCCGAAGCCCTCGCCCGGTGCCTCGAAACCGACCACGCCGTCCGCGCCCTGCCCATCCGCGCCGACATCGCCTGCGAACCCGACGTCCTGGCCATGTTCGACCAAATCGACCGCACCCTCGGCCCGGCCGACATCCTCGTCAACAACGCCGCCGTCTGCCCCACCGGCCCCGTCACCGAAACGACCCAGCAGACCTTCAACGATACCCTCCAGACCAACCTCACCGGCGCCTTCCTCTGCTGCCGCGAATTCGCCAAACGCCTCATCGCCGCCAACCGCCCCGGCCGCATCGTCAACATCTCCTCCCAGGCCGCCTTCCGAGGCTCCACCACCGGCCACGCCCCTTACGACGCCTCCAAAGGCGCCCTCGTTTCACTCACCATCTCGCTGGCCCGGGAATTTGCCCCCCATAACATCCACGTCAATGCCGTCGCCCCCGGCATGATCCATACCGAAATGACCGACGCGGTCCTGTCCACCAACAAGCAGAAATACCTCGACCGCATCCCCCTGCGCCGCATCGCCACACCCCCCGAGATCGCCCGCGTCGTCGCATTCCTGGCCGGCAGCGGCAGCGACTACATCACCGGCGCCACCCTGGACGCCTCCGGCGGCCTTGCCATGCGCTAAAGACAGTTTCATACGTATGATACCACTGAAATATCGAATCCCCCTCTTCACCCCCAGTGCTTCGGTGCCGCCTCAGGTCCCCTGAGAACCGCCTCCCGTTCGCGTGCGCTTGCCTTCGCCGCCTTGTCCAAGCGTGTGCTGGACACCGGGTCGTTTCTTCCCAATATCAGCTGCACGCCACACACCCAACAACACAATACGTCGCCTGACCGATAGGGCGGCCAGGCGCCGTTCTTGCCCCCTCGGATCAACTTATCTCGATCACCACCGGATGATCGCTCAACCCCAGCGCAACCGAATCCACGTCGGTGAGCATGCGCATTGGTGTTGCACCCGCCGTCGGATCATATAACCGAACTCGGGTGTGCCTGGCCCCCAGGTCGATCGTGACATTATCCGAACCCCCTGCAAATCGCTCGCCCCAGACCACCAGATAGAACGCACCGTCGCTCTTCTGGAGCAACAGATCATGCACCGTCTCCGGCTGGTCCGCTATCGAGTAACTCAGGCGTCCCGGCGAGGCTACCGTCCCATTATCGGCCAGAATCATCGTCAGATTGCGCAGGTAATGGGCCGCCTGCTTGGGCGAGTAGTCCATCCTGTATATCGCGTACCGCTCATGCGCCGGCTCATTGCCCCGCGTCCGCAGAAGGTATATCGCCGTGTGCCGCCAGCCCCGCTTGAACTGTGACAGATACAGATTCATGAACAGCCGCGCCTGCACCTCCTCCGTCACCTGCCCATTGACGGCATAGCCCGTCTCCGTCGTCACCCGCGGCAGTGTCGCCAGCTCCTCGCGCGAATACCCGGCGAAATGCTTGCGCCACGTTCGGCCGTAATTGCCGTACAGTCCATCCACCGGGCAATCCGGGCCCGGATCGGCGCTGCGCCAGGTCTGATTGTCATGCAGGCCCGGCCAGCTCGGATGCGTGATGTAGTTGTGGCAGTTGGCATAGTCGGCATACCGCGTCCCGGCCGGCATCAGCGTCTGGGCTCCCTGCGGTATCGTCAGGAATTGCAGCCCCACGTTGTCCGTCTGCGCCCCGCCCTCGCTGATATTCCACACGGGATACTCGCTCAGTACCGGGTCCGCCTTGACGCCCTCGTACAAATCCCGCTGCAACTTCGCCACGGCCACCCACGACTGGTCCCGTCCGCCTTTCTCGCCCTGGTACGTGATTCCCCAGTTATTGGGTTCATTATTGCCCTCCAATGCCAGCAGCGCCCCGCCGGCCGCCAACTGCCTGGTCTCATCCAGCAGCCTGGCCAGGTCCGTGCCGCCACTGAGCAGCCCGTAGGCAACCCTGGCCCCCGTCCGGCGGTGCATCTCGATCATATCCTTGACCGCGATGCGATCCTCCAGCCCGCACCGAATGAACCGCAGTCCCGTGTACTTCAGCGCCTCGATCGTCCCGGCCAGCGTCTCGCCGCGGCCGGTGATACTGGAGCACGCGCCCATACTGCTGAGGAAATCCACCGCGGCTACGGCCGTCTGGGCCCGGCCGTCCTTTTCCCCGGCGGCGCCCCACACCGTCGCCCCGCCTGCCATCATCGCCGCGCCGGCAAGGCTGCACCGCACAAACTCGCGTCGCGTCAAATCCTGTCGTTCCAACGCACACCGTCCTTCCAACGACCTGCTGTCCACAGATATCAGTATTCCCGGTCTTTGAGCCGTCCCGGTTGCGGGCCCGGATACACCCCGTCGGGTCCGGCGTACACCGGCGCCGGCGAATCCATCGTCAGTTTATCCACATCCCGGGCAAACTCTTCTTCGCAATGGAGCATTTCCTCATACGTCACGACCTGGCCCGTGTGCACCGCCCGCCGCGCCATGGCCGTCACCAGGCCCGCCTCCGTTCCGCGCTTGGCCTCGTTGAAGGGCTTGTCGTCGCGGATCGCCTCAATCAGCGCATCCCACTCAAGCTGATACGGATTCGGCTCCGGCTGTGGGAACGCCCACTTCAGCCGCTCCCGTGCGAAATCCTGTCCCTCATAGATGCGGCACTTCGCCGGCGTGTGCATGTTGGTGCTGATGACGGCACAGCCCTTACTGCCGTGGGCGTAGCTGGCGAACTCGCCGCGGCAGCCGTCGACGCTACGGGCATAGAGAAACAGCTTGGTCCCATCGGCAAACGTGTACTCCACATCATAGTGGTCGTAATTCTGGTCCACGCAATCGCCTCGCAGGCACCGTCCGCCCGAGCCCTGCACCCGCACCGGCCACGACCCCTTCATCCAGCAGCACTCATCCACGTTGTGCGCGACGTAGTCCTGAAAGAGCCCGCCGCTGGCCCACATGAAGCTCAGGTAATTCCTGACCTGCCAGAGCAATTCGCTCAGGCCGCTGCGGTTGGGCCCGGTGAAGCCGGCCGGTCCCTGCTGGCGATACGTCCGCAGCGTAATGAGGTCCCCGATCTGGCCGGAGTGGATCCGCTCAAGCAGCTCATGCCGCGCCTTGCAGTGGCGACACATCAACCCGACGCCCACCTTCAGGCCCTTGCGCTGCGACTGCTCGGCCAAATCCAGCATCCGCCGCGTGCTCGGTCCATCGACGACAACGGGTTTCTCCATGAAGACGTTGATGCCCTTTTCGATGGCATGGCGAAAGTGCACCCACCGGAACGCCACGGGCGTCGTCAGGATGACCACATCGCCCGGCCGCAGGCACTCCATCGCTTGGCGATAGGCGTCGAAGCCGAGAAACCGCCGCTCCGGCGGCACATCCACCTGGCTGGCCTGGTACCCCATCACCCAGCTATCGGCCGAGCCCTGCATCCGAGGGGCGCTGGCCGCCTGGATCAGCCCATCGTAGGCCCGCTGCAAACGGTCCTCGAAGACATCCGCCATCGCCACCAGCCGCACCGGGGCCGCCTTCGTCGCCATCGCGTTGGCCGCGGCCCCTGCGCCGCGTCCGCCGCAGCCGACCAGAGCCACGCGGACCGTATTGTCTTGACCCGCATGGAGGCCCGGAGCCATCGCCGCCAGCAATGCCGAACCGGCCGCCGCCTGCCCCGCCACCTTGAGAAACTGCCGCCGCGACCGCTCTGTTTCGTGTGTCGTGCCCATACCTTATTCTCCAGTCAAAACAACCATCCCTTGCCTTCGGCAAGGGATGCCACCCATCGCCAACGGCGGCCTCAACCAACGCAATACGATTCAGCGACGTAGAGACGTAGGGTGTGCCCCGATGCACATCGGGGTTGCACACGCGGTTTCTCAGCTCTTGAGGCCCTTGAGGTTCGGCTCCAGCCGCACGTCCGAATTCACCAGCGACTCCCATGTGACATCGCCGCCCTTGTACGCCGCCTCGCGGCCGAGGATCGCCGTCAGATTCGACCGCACCGACGGGGCCACCGTCTCATTCGCATACGACCCTTCCATTATGCACCGATGGAACGTCTCGATATTCGCCACGGCGCCTGTAGTGTAGAGTTGATCGAACCGACCGCCCTTGTAGCTCTTGCGGCCGCGGATAATCACCCCGCTGAAATAGTCCGTATCGATTACGCCCTCGGCGCCGAAAAACTTGCAGCGGATCTCATCGGGGACGCCCGGAATACACTGGATCGACGTGAAGCTCACGATCAGGTCTTCCGGGAACCAGTACGTCACCGCGAAATGGTCCCAGATGCTGCCTTGCGGCCGTAGCGTGCGGCCGCCCGTGCCCGCCGCTCGAATCGGGTCGCGGTCGGCGATCCACGTGGCCACGTCCAGCGCGTGAATACTCTGCTCGACGATGAAATCCCCCGAAATCGGCAACACGCAATACCAGTTCCGCAGATCCTGCTCGGCGTTGCCCGTCGGCGCATCCTTCGGACCGCCCTCCCACGGGTAGTTCGCCTCGCCCATGACCAGCCGCCCGAGGTCGCCCGCATGGACCCGCCGGACCGCCTCCTGATAGAACTCGTTGGCCCGCGTCTGAAAGTCCACCAGAAAGACGAGCTTCTTGTCCGTGGCCTTCTTTCCCGCGGCCGCGATGGTCCTGCACCCCCACGCATCGACGGCAATCGGCTTGGCCAGGAAGACGTGCTTGCCCGCCTCGACCGCATCAGCCGCCTGCTGCGGATGGAAGTACGGCGGCGTCTCAATGACCACCGCATCCACCTTGCTGTCCAGCAGCCTGCGATAACCCGACAGCCCGCTGTAGCAACGATCGGCGGGAATCTGCAACCTGCCCGCCGTCGCCTTCGCTCGGTCCTCGAAGTAGTCGGAGCACGCCACGAATCGGTACTTGTCCGACTGGGCGAACAGGTCAGCGATCCAGTTGCCCCGCCCGCCGCATCCGATCAACCCCAGATTGACCTTTGAACTGCCCAGGGTCCCGAACGCGACCGACGGTTGGACCGCCATCGTCGCCCCGGCCACCGCCGCCCCCGAAATAAACGTCCGCCGATTCATTCCTGCCCTCATGTCACGATTCTCCGAATATATGGCGGTCAAAAGACCAGCACGTGCCCTTGTTTGCCGACACCGCTCATACAAAAGATGGCGACGGCGTCATATTATGTCATCCTAGACGCAGTACGTTGTCATCCTGAACGCAGTGAAGGATCTGGACCTCGCCCCCCGCGTATTCTCCGGCGCCCCAGTGAGATGCTTCGCTTCGCTCCGCATGACAGACTTCTTCTCCTATCTTCAATATCTTACACTTGGCTTGGTTGAGACGCCACCTATGCCGTGTTTCGACTGAGTTGCCGCGTCAGGGAGCTGTCCTCGGCAATCTCATCGTGTTTGTTCGGAAAGACGCCCAGGCATATCCCGTCCTTCGGCTTGAGCCGCTTGAATACGCAGGGCAGCGCATCGCTCGGCGCTACCCTTCCTGCCGCCAGCACCTTGTACGCCACCACGGGCTTGTGCAGCTTCTCGATCGTCGCCAGCGATTCCTCCAGGCCCTCCATCACATAGTCGTCCGGCCGATACATCGTCTGGTGGAAGAAGTCCACGGGCAGGCCACGCTGCTCGGCCTCCAGGTGCGTCGTGGCCGTGTGCGTGGCCATGCCCGCGGGAAGACCGTGGCTCTTGATCAGCTCCAGCCAGCCCCGGATGACGTCCCACTTGCCCTCGCTGACCTTCTCATCGATGCGAATCCCCTGGATGGCGACGGCCTTAGCGCCGTTCTTGACCGCGATCTCGATTTCCTTCTCCATCGGCAGGCGATCCGGCTGGCCTATCCATATCTTCAGCTTGCCGCCCTTGTCCCGATACTCATTCCATATCTCGACCCAGTTCTCATAGCACGGCGTCCAGACGGCCGTGATTCCATGCTCCGCCGCCTGGTCCAGCACGGCCATCATCCGCTCCTTCGTGTACCATTGCTTCATCTGCTCCGGCGTGCCCCGCGGATTGCCGTGGGCAAAGCCGAAGAACGGATTGCTTCCCAGTATCAGCCGCGAGACCTCCAGCGTTCCCAGCCGGATCTTGGGAAGCTCGTGCGACGGCCCGGAATCCGCCTCCGACCCGCCAGCCGACCGCACCAACGCGGCCGCGGCCCCCAATGACAGCATACCCCCGAGGAACTCCCGCCGTGATCGATTACCCCTGCTGCATGCGCTCATGACCGATTCTCCTGCCAACCTGAGTCTTCTGTCTGTGCACCCATACCCTGGCGGCGCCTGCCACATGAGTCGCCACCGGGCACGGCACCCACTACCATAACATGAGAGGGCCCCCCATTACAACACCGCTTCCCGCGGACCGTCCGGCGACGGCCGCCGTTCGGGACCCTGCCGGAAACCCGTCGGCCGCACCATGCCTCCATCCGAACCGTACAGACAAGGGGATTCGGCTTACTGCCGGAACCACGATCATAGGAGTATTCCAATGAAATACGTAGATGGCTTTGTCCTGCCGGTTCCAAATGGCAACCTCGACGCCTACCGCCGCATGGCCCGAAAGGCCGGCAAGATATGGAAAGAGCACGGCGCCCTCGAATACCGCGAATGTGTCGGCGACGACCTGAACGTCAAGATGGGCCTGCCGTTTCCGCGACAGTTGAAGCTCAAACCCAGCGAGACGGTGGTCTTTTCATGGATCGTCTACAAATCCCGCGCCCACCGTGACCGGGTCAACGCCGAAGTGATAAAGGACCCGCGAATCGCGTCGATGTGCGACTCCGACAATATGCCGTTTGACTGCAAACGCATGTGCTACGGCGGCTTCAAGACCATTGTCAGCGCCTGACCCTCGTCATAGAATGACGCTATCGGGCCGTGGGTGCGTCGGTGTTGGTGCTCCACGGCGGCATTAGCATGGGCTCCAGGAGTTGACCGTCAATGCGCACAAGATGGCCTCAAGGTCCGGCCGCACTGCTGTCAACCGCTATTATGGCCGCCCTTTGCGCCGGCCTTGCCTGTGCCGACGACTGGCCACAATGGAGAGGACCCCGCCACGACGGTATCTCCCGCGAGAAGGACTGGCTCAGCGCCTGGCCCCAGGCATCGGCCCCCGAAGTCGCCTGGACTGCATCTGTGGGCAAGGGCCATTCGGCCGTATCGGTCGCCCGCGGCATGGCCTACACCATGGGCTGGAACGGCAAGACCGATACCGTCTCTTGCTTTGACGCCGCCACCGGCCGCCTCGTCTGGAGCAAATCCTATCCATGCGGGACGAGGGTCTCCAATCCCGGCCCGCGGGCCACTGCCGCCGTCGACGGCGACGCCGTCTACACGCTCAGCCAATGGGGCCACCTCCACGCCTACCACGCCGTGACCGGGGCCCCGCGATGGGCCGTCCAACTGCCGGAAAGCTGCATCCCGGAGAAGGAGTACGGCCATGTGTGGTCGCCGCTGATCGTCGGCGACCTGCTGATCCTCAGCGCCGGCCGGGCGGGTCTGGCCTTCGACAAACGCACGGGCGCCCACGTCTGGGGCGACCCCGCCGGCCGCGGCACCTGCGCCTCAGCCGTTCCTTACGAAGCCAACGGACGCCGCGGCGTCATTGTCTCGGCCGCCGAAGGCGACGCCATCGACTTCATCGGCGTCAATCCGCAGACCGGGGCCGAAC
>DDXG01000223.1 GCA_002347125.1 Phycisphaerales bacterium UBA2266 | reverse complement strand
CAGTACACCGCCTCCTCGTTCGCCTGGCCCATCATCGACATGTTCCGGTGGTTGTTGCGTCCGCGGTTGCACAGCCAACGCCCGCAGGGATTATTCCCTGAGCGGGCCGCCTTCGAATCCCATACGGACGACCTTGCGATGGAGTATCTCTATCGCCCGGCGTTCAGGGCAGTGGCATGGGTCGCCGAACGAGTGCGCCGGCTGCAGGAGGGGCGCAACCAGCTTTATGTGTTGTACATTGTGGTGGTGGTACTGGTGCTGCTGTTATGGAAACTGAGGTGACGGTCATGGCGGCGGTCGCATCCTGGGTGCATTTGCTGCTGGCGCTGAGTCTGGCCCCGCTCCTGCCGGGGATCATTAACCGGACGAAGGCCTTTTTCGCGGGCCGCAAGGGACAACCCCTCTTGCAGGCCTACTACGACATCGCCAAGCTGTTGCGCAAAGGCGCCGTATACAGCCGGACGACCACCTGGGTCTTTCGCGCCGGTCCCGTGGTCGGCCTGGCGGCGGTGATGGCCGCAATCCTCATTGTGCCCCTGGGCAATATCGCGGGCGTGCTGGCTTTCAGAGGCGACCTGATCCTGCTGGCATATCTGCTCGGGCTGACGCGGTTCGTCACGATCTTGGCCGCCCTGGACACGGGTTCGGCCTTTGAGGGCATGGGGGCAAGCCGCGAGGCGCAATTCTCCCTGTTGGCCGAGCCGGCTCTGCTGCTGGGACTGGCGGCCTTGGCCGCCGGCACGGAGAGCTTCAGTCTGTCCGGCATTATGACCGGTCTGTGGAGTGGTCTGTCACCGGCCGTGGGGCCGGCGGTTGTGATGGTCGCCGCGACGGTCTTGGTGGTCCTGCTGACCGAGAACGCACGGATCCCGGTCGATGATCCGAACACGCACCTCGAATTGACCATGATTCACGAGGTCATGGTGCTGGACCACGGTGGCGTGGACCTGGCGTTTATTCAGTATGGTGCGGCGCTGAAGCTGTGGTTGTTCGCGTCGGTGCTGACGGGAATATGGCTACCCCTGCGAACGGGCCGGCCCTTGCTTGACCTCGGCGGCGGCGTGATCGGGATCTCTGCCGTGGCCGTACTGGTGGGGATCATCGAGTCGACGATGGCTCGGCTGCGGCTGGTCCGCGTGCCTCAGATGCTGGTAGTGGCGCTGGTGTTCTCGTGCGTCGCCTTGTTGTGGGTGCTGAGGTAGTCCATGAATGCCTTATCAGACATCCTTGTGTTGCTGCTGGTGCTGACGAACATCCGCCTGCTGGCTACAAGCCGCCTGCTGGTGGCCATCCAGACGCTGGCCTATCAGGCCCTGCTGTTGAGCATCATTCTCCTGGCCGAGTCCTTCGGACACTGGACGACACAGTTGCTGGCCCTGGCGCTGGTGACGCTGGTCCTCAAGGGGGTGTTCATGCCCTGGTTGATGCGTCGAGCCATGCGGCAGGCGGACGTTCGCAGAGAGGTTGAGCCTTTTGTCGGCTTCTCAGCCTCCGTACTGATCGGGGCGGTGCTTCTGGGGTTGTGTTTTACTGTCACCGCTCCGATGAAGGCGTCGGTCCCCACACGCGCCACCCTGCTGATGCCGGCGGCGATGTTCGCCAGTCTCTGCGGCCTGCTCGTGATCATCACGCGCAAGAAAGCCTTGATGCAGGTGGTGGGCTATGTGGCCCTGGAGAATGGCATTTACGCCTTTGGCGCCGCCCTGGCGGTGGACGCCCCCATGCTCGTCGAGCTGGGTGTTCTGCTGGATGTCTTCGTCGCCGTCTTTGTCATGGGAATCGCCGTCAACCATATCAGCCGCGAGTTCGACCATATCGATACGGACCGGCTGTCGCAGCTCAAGGATTCGCCGTTATGATGTGGCTGGTCGTACTGATCCCGGCTCTGTCGGGCCTGTTGGCACTGGTGTTGCCCGGCAAGAGGCCTCGCCGCGTGCTCCTGTTGGCTGCGGCCGTGGCTCACGGCGGCGCCGCCGTCGTCCTGATCGCCTCGTCGGCCGATGCTCCTCCGGGAAGATGGGTCGCCCTGGATGCCCTGGGCAAGGTCTTTCTGGCCATCACCAGTGGGCTGTTTCTGGCGGTGGCCGTCTACTCCGTCGGATACTTGGGGCGCGAGTCCGGCCGGACGACACGGGATACACAGGAAGGATTCCCGTTCCGTAACGAGCCGGACGCCGTTTTCATCGGTTGCCTGCTGTTGTTCCTGGCGACGATGAGTCTGGTCTGCATCAGTCAGGATATGAGCCTGCTGTGGATCGCTGTCGAAGCCACGACGCTCGTCAGCGCCCCGCTGATCTGCTTTCACCGCCATCACCGCAGCCTGGAGGCCATGTGGAAGTACCTGCTGATCTGTTCGGTGGGCATTGCCTTGGCCCTGTTGGGGAACTTCTTCCTGGCGTTTGCCGGTCAGGGCCATACCAGTCTGAATGTGAGCAGTCTGTCGAAGGCGGCGTCGGACCTGGATCCAACATGGCTCAAGGCCGCCTTCCTGATGCTGTTGGTCGGCTACGGCACGAAGATGGGGCTGGCCCCGATGCACTCGTGGCTGCCGGACGCCCACAGTGAAGCACCGTCGATGGTCTCGGCCCTGCTGTCCGGGGCCCTGCTGAATTGTGCGTTCCTTGGGATTCTCAGGGGGCATTCGCTCTTGTCGGCAGCCGGTCTGGAGCAGTTCAGCGCCGAATTGTTGATTCTGTTCGGTCTGCTGTCGATGGGCATCGCCGCGGCGTTTCTGATTGGCCAGACCGACTACAAGCGAATGTTGGCCTATTCCAGCATCGAGCACATGGGCATACTCACGCTGGGAATCGGTCTGGGCGGCCTGGCGAGCCAGGGGGCCCTACTGCACGCGATCAACCACTCGCTGGCCAAGGGATGGCTCTTTCTGGCGGCCGGAAACCTCCTGTTCCTGTACAAGACCAAGAACACAGCCGATGTCCGGGGGATCTTGAAGGTTGGCTCGGCCACGGGCGTGTTGTGGCTGGCCGGATTCCTGGCGATCACGGGGTCGCCGCCGTTCGGCCTGTTCTTCAGCGAATTGACAATCCTCAAAGGCGCTCTTGATGCGGGCCGCTGGGGCATTGCCGCGGGATACTCCCTTGCGATGGCGGTCGTCTTCGTGGCGATGGCGCGTATTGTCCTGCCCATGGCCTTCGGCTCGCCTGACAATGGGGAACCGGCCGCGGCGTTGTCGGTCCGTGGCGAAGCCGCGTGGTCCGTCATACCGGCACTGGCCCTGTGCGGCGTTGTGCTGGTGCTGGGACTGTACATCCCTCCAGCCCTCTGGCAGTTCCTTCGCCAGGCGGCGATTCCCGTTGGAGGATATTGATGACACCCTCGGATTGGCTGCTGATCGGCAATGGTAAAGCGGTCCCGTCGCGGGACTGCCCCATCGTACCATTGGAGCGATTCCGCCGGGCTGTCATTGATGCGGTAGCCGGCGGAGCAAGGCTCTCGGCCATGCCCGCCTGGCCCAACGGACAGAGCGATAGCCTGAATCTGATGGCGGTTGTATCCTTTCCAGCCGTTGGGAAACTCGGCCTGCTGGCCTGCGATCTGCCACGGTCGTACCCTGCCATCACACCGGATTGCCCGGCGGCTCACTGGTTTGAGCGAGAGCTTGCCGAGACCTGGCAGGTCCGGCCCCAGGGCCATCCATGGCTCAAACCGATTCGGTTTGGGCCGCCCCTGCGAATGCTCGCCAACGGCGGCTCTCCCGCCGTCGGGCCGGTCGGCTTCGCGGACTTCTTCTGCATGTCCGGCGATGAGGTTCACGAAGTGGCGGTCGGCCCCGTGCATGCGGGCGTGATCGAGCCGGGCCATTTCCGCTTTCAGTGCCACGGAGAGACCGTCTACCATCTCGAGATATCCCTGGGCTACCAGCATCGCGGTATCGAGCGGGCCATGCTCGGCGGTCCGACGCCCAGGAGCATCCACTACATGGAAACACTGGCCGGTGATACCACCATCGGGCATGCGACTGCTTACGCGAGCGTTATCGAAGCCCTGTCCGGCGTGTCCGCGCCGCCCCGCGCCGAGGCCATTCGCGCCATCGCCGCCGAACTGGAGCGGATCGCCAACCACACCGGCGACCTGGGCGCCATGGCCGGGGATGTGGGTTTTCTGCCGACCATGAGCTACTGCGGCAGGATCCGCGGCGATGTCCTGAACCTGACGGCGCTGCTTTGCGGTAACCGCTTCGGGCGGGGGCTCATCAGGCCGGGAGGAGCCGTACACGACTTCGATGCTCCTCTGGCCGAAGCGCTTGCGGGTCGGCTGGAATCGGTATCCCGCGATATCACAAGCAGCGTCGAACTGCTGTTCGCCACCCCGTCGGTCCTGAGCCGGTTTGAGGAGACCGGTTCCGTGGCTTTTGCGACTGGCCGGCAGATCGGTCTGGTCGGCGTGCCCGCGCGAGCCAGTAATATCGCATGTGACATACGCAACGAATTTGCCTACGGGCTGTACCGCTTCGCCCAGATTCCCGTCTGCACCTGGCATACCGGAGATTGCTTCGCCCGCGCCTACGTCCGCTGGCTTGAAATCAAACAGTCGCTCGGGTTTCTCCTTCATCGCCTGGGGGAGATGCCCGCAGGCGAGACCCTGCGTGAACCGGCGCCGCTTCGCCCGGATATGATGGCGGTCGGTCTTGTCGAGGGCTGGCGAGGGGAAATATGCCACGTGGCCGTCACCGGCGGCGACCGCCGGTTCCGGTGCTACAAGGTCGTGGATCCGTCGTTCCACAACTGGTTCGGCCTGGCCTGTGCCCTGCGGGACCAGCAAATCTCCGATTTCCCGTTGTGCAACAAGAGCTTCAACTTGTCCTACTGCGGGCATGATCTTTGATGGGTTGAGCCGGATATGTTCGAGATACTCAAGACCAGGCTGCAGCAGAAATATAGAACCCTCTCCTATCCGGACGGTCCGGCGCCGAGTCTTCCGGACCGATTCGCCGGCCGACCGGAGATGACCGCCGATGCGTGTGAGGATGGCTGCCGCCGGTGTGTCGACGCCTGTCCGGTGGCGGCGGTCTCCGTGAACGCCGAGTCACATGGGCCGCTCATCGACACCGGCCGATGCCTCTTTTGCAGGGCGTGCGAGAAGGCCTGTCCCCGCAGCGTGATCGAGTTTGGCCGGGACCATCGTCTCGCTGCATCGCGGCGCCGGGATCTGGTGCTCGGGACCGGATCATCCGAAGGGGCGCCGGCGGCCGACCATGCGGCGTCTCGTCCGTTCGGCCGTTCGCTCAAACTCAGGCAAGTATCGGCCGGAGGGTGCAACGCATGTGAAGCGGACTGCAACGTCCTGAACACGCTGGCCTGGGATATAGGGCGTTTCGGCATCCAGTTTGTGGCCTCACCACGTCACGCCGATGGGCTGCTTATCACCGGTCCGGTGACCGCCAACATGCGGTTCGCCCTGGAGAAGACCTATGAGTCGGTGCCTGATCCGAAGATCGTCATTGCCGTCGGAGCATGCGCCGTTTCGGGCGGGCCCTACTTGGACCTCTCGGGTGTCTGCAACGGCGCTGATAAGGTCGTACCCGTGGACCTCTATGTCCCGGGCTGCCCCCCTCATCCGCTCACGATTCTCGACGGGTTGCTCCGGTTTTTGGGAATCCCAGGATAGGGTGCGCCAGAGCACATAAGATGCACTTGACCATGAAGGCCATAGCGATGACAATACGGCCGGCCGGTGAAACGGACGCAGACTCTGCGGGGATGCAGCCTGCCAGGGATAGCCGGCCGAGGCCGATGGTATGTCGGCGGGGACCCTCCAGGCAGACCTTACGGGGTTCTCTCGTCTCACACGACGTGCTGGAGGTCTCCCATGCCTCAAGAGAATCCCCTTGCCGAAGGTAAGGTCTTTCACGGCAGCGTGTTGCTTAACCCAAACGAGCAAATGTCCAGTTCAGGTTGAACCCGTACAGCCCAATGGTTTTATCGCAACCCAAGAGACTAGCGCTGATACTGCTCGGCCTGTATTGGCCGGGTTTCTTCATTCTCGCCCATATTCCCATCCCGATGGCGGTGCGCAGGGCCGGGATGTCGGACAAGACACTTCACGTCCTGGCGTACATGCTGCTGGCGTTTCTGCTGGGCACGGCGGTTAGCCCCGATCGCCGCCTGAGTTGGCGCAGACTCCGGTCCTGGCTGGTGCTTGTGGGGGTACTTGGGTACGGCGTGGTGGACGAGTTGGTGCAAGCCAGGGTAGGACGGACGGCGGATTTGCACGACTACCTGGCGGACGTCGTAGGGTGCTTCATTGCGATGGGGGTCCTGACGTTGCTGCCGTTTTGGCCGGGGTTCGCGGTTGTCATTGCCGGCACAATCTTCGCTCTTTCCAACCTGACGACCGCCAATCCGGCGGCGTCGTTTCCCGTGGTCAACGCCGTCTTCCACGTCCTGGCCTATGGCCTTTTCACCGTCGTCTGGTCGCGGAACCTGCCGTCCTGCGTGTTGAGTCGTGCCGTGTGGCTCAAGGCCGTGGCGCTCAGGGTCTCCGTTCCCTTGGCACTGCTCGTTCTGACGAAGGCGTCCGGCCGGTTCTTGTCAAGGCCCCTGCACGCAGGCGAAACAGCCCTGGCGCTGGTCGGCATCGCTGTGGCGGCCCTGGTTCTGTCTTTCCTGCGACACAAGGACGCTGGCACCGAGACTGCCAGCATCGCCGTGTAGAGTTTGAGCCGTTATGGAAGGCAGTTGTAAGGTCGTTGTGGCGCGTACATGGGGGTCGGAAAACGTGATCTACGGCCTCTTGAAGGGGCGATAGAGGGGGTCGCCGATGAGGAGCATCTGCCAGGAGTTGTAGGGGTTCGTGGCGCAGAAGGCCTCGACGAGGCATCGGCCGGCGAAGAGCTTGCTGAAGAACATATCGGGCTTCGGGAAGGCCTGGAGGTAGGGCTCCGCGACGGGCCCAAGGGTCGCAGTGATGCCGTCGCGGAGCATGGCCGGGCACCACTGGGTGCTGTTGGGGTCGCGCAGATCCACCGCCTCGAAGCTGGCGATATGATAGCCGACGGCCCCGTCGACAAAATCGAAGGCGTCGATGTAGTTCTTGAGGCTGTACCACCCGCAGTACACGGCCGTCCGCGGGCAGTCGCCGTCTTGGAACAGCGCCTCAGTGGATTCGTGGTGGACCTCGAAGAGGCCCTGCCTATGTATCATAGCCGCCAACTCGCGCAGGGATGCGTCATACTGCCCGAACGGGTCGCGGCGTGTAATCCCGCGGGAGTCGACATAGGCGACTCCCTGGAGCCCGTGTGTCTCGGCCGCGAGGGCTTTGTCCACCAGAGCGCGGACAATCTCCAGGGACGGCCCATCCAACCGGCTGACCATCAGCGTGCGGGATATCTCCGGGACCGGATTGTTCAGCAGATCATTGGGCCGCCAGCGAAAGAGGTCGTAGTCCTCGAATCTTGCCAGGGATAGTTCGCTGTCGAGGCTTGCCCCGGTCTCGGCGCCGGTGATCCGGTTGACCTCGGCGCGATACTGCATGACCCGGGCTTCCGACTGCTGGAAGGCAGTCGTGTTCTTCCTGCCTTCGGCGGCCAGTGCGGCCGAGATGTCCTGCTGGGCCTGGAGCTTCTGCCTCCACTGGGCCAGTTCCACGGACTTATCCGGCAAAGGGCCGCGCGGGCCGACCTTGTAGGGAACGCCATACACCGTCACGAGGCAACGGATCGGCGAGGTCGGCTCCCGCTCGGCAAGGGCCTTGCGCACCGGTTCGAGCACCTTGTCGTTGTAGTCGGCGCGGCCGATGGAACCCTGCAACTGCCCCAGCGACAACTCGAGGATCGAGCGGACGGCGCGCTTCTCCATGTAGTATCGGGCCAATTCCACCGATCCGGCGACGTCGCGGTTTGCGATCACCATGACCTCATCCGGGCTCAGGGCCGGACACGGCACCGCCGCTATCACCATCAGCAGGGCCGCGCAGCACCGTGTCGTTACGCAGGACCCGCGGGCCGGCGCAAAAAAGAGCCCCCGAGTCATCCGGGGGCGTCGATAGTCCGGGTGGTTCGGCCCCATCATAGCGTTGCCTCACACATGCTCGTCGTCCTCCGGCTGATCGGTGCCGTAGGTTTCCAGCGGGTCGCCATAGTCATCCAGCCAGCAGGCCTGTGGATGGCGGGCGAAGACGAGCACCCTGCCGCTGTCGCACTCGCGTGCGGCGCGGTGGTACTTGAATAGCATCTGATCGTGCGTCTTGGCCAGAATCTCGATCTTGCCGCTGGCATGGGACATGACGAACCTCATGCGTTTGGCCAGGCCGGAAACGCGGCCCTTGGCGTTGGCGACGATGTCGTAGCCCTCTTCGATGGGCACGACGTAGGCGCTGTTGCCGGCGGCGGGCCGACACTGGAATATGTAGTAGGGCACGGCCCCGATACAGGCGAGTTTCCTCCAAAGCCCGGCGAGAACGGCCGGGTCGTCGTTGAGGCCGCGGATCAGCGGGGACTGATTCGCCACCACGGCCCCGGCCCGTAGCAGCTTCTCGACGCCGCGAACGGCCACGTCGGTCAGTTCCCGCGGGTGTACGAAGTGCGTCATGATGTAGATGCGCTTGCGGGCGGTGCTGTGGCGGGCGATCATGTCCGTCAGTGACGGGTCGTCGAGGATGCGATAGGGATTGAACGCGGGCATCTTGGTGCCGATACGGATGATGCCGACGTGGTCGATTTCACGCAGCCCCCGGACGATGGGTTCAAGGCGGCCGGTGCTCAGGACGAGCGGGTCGCCCCCGCTGAGCAGCACGTTTGTGACATAGGGACGTTCGCGAATGTACGCCAGGGCGGCGTCGACGTTCTGCAGGTAATCCTGCCGCGGCGTGATGAACACGCGCTTGCGGAAACAGTACCGGCAAATGGCGCCGCAGACGTTGCTGACCAGCAGCAGCACCGTCGAGCGGTACTTGTGCTCGACGCCGGGCATGACGGTGTAGGCTTTCTCGTTTGACGGATCCAGGTCGCCCCAGCTCTCCAGTTCCTTCTCGTGGGGAACGACGATGGACCGGATGGGGTCCCTGGGGTCGTCCCAGTTGATCAGAGACAGGTAATAATCCGTGCTTCGAAACGCATACGTGTCGGCGACGCGCGTCAGGCGGCGGCGCTCATTAGGACCCAGCCGCTCCAGGCGGTCGATCCGCGTTACATGTCGTGTTCTCGCAGAGGTATCCGTTGACATGGCTATACACCTCCGAGACGCATGAGATGGAATGGGCAGGTTGGAAATCGGGCGAAAAACGCGGCTCCGTCAGTCCCGGCGGTCGGTGCGTGCGGTACGGGTTTCCTGGGTCTGTGAGTAGCGTTTTTCATAGATGTTCCTGCGTCCGAAGACCTGGCAGATGGTCGCCAGGATGATTCTGCAGTCGAGCCCGAGGCTCGCGGTTTCGACGTATCTGACGTCAAGCTCCAGTTTCTCCTCCACCGTCAGCTCCCCTCGGCCGGAGACCTGGGCGAGGCCTGTCAGACCCGGCTTGACCTCGAGTCGCCGCCGCTGCCGCTGGTTCCACTCGGCCATCTGCGACATGTACAAGGGCCGGGGTCCGACGATACTCATCTGCCCCATTACTATATTAACAAGTTGGGGCAGTTCATCAAGGGAGTATTCCCGCAGAAATCGGCCGATGCGGGTCAGACGCGGGTCGGCGCCCGATTTCGGGCTTGCTCCGTAGGGGTCCACGTCCGTCCGCATCGTTCGGAACTTCAGGAATGTAAAGGGTTTACCGTCTTTTCCGGCGCGCTGCTGGCGGAAAATAATCGGGCCCCTGCTGGCAAGTCCTATAATAACTGCGATAAGAGCGAAAAGAGGGCTCAGGATAATCAGTGCCGGAACCACAAGGAGGATATCCATCAGACGTTTCATCGGGCTACCGTGAATTTCGTGATGAAATCGACCGTCCGGCGCACCGTCTTCTCGCCGGCCCGGGGATGCAGCGGGAGATTGACTACCTCCCGCGAGGCCTTTTCCGCCTCGGGGCAAATCCCCTGCTGGTATCCATACGGGGCCAGAGGGGTTTCGATTGGATGCAGGGGGCACTCGAACCAACTGCCCAGTTCCACGCCCGCCTGGGCGGCCTCGGACAAGGCCCGGTCCTTCTCAGTGATGCGAACCGGGTACCGGACCATGACCGGGTCCGCCACCTGGGGATCATGGCCTCGGGTGGGCCAACCTCGTTCGGTGAGCAACCGATCATAGAGGGCGGCCATCCGCCGGCGGTGGGCCAGGTTGCCTTCAATCCTGCTCAGTTGCCGAAGCCCGGATCTCGCCTGCACACCGCTGGCGGCCTTGAAGAAATCGTCCGGTATGTGGGGCTGGAACTCGCAGGTGCTCGATGATCCGACGACGAGGCCTTTTCTTGTCAGGTAGCGGAAGAACTGCTGGGCCAAAGCCGTGGTTCGGGGGTAGATAAGGCTGCGATAGACCATCAACTGCGCCCGGAGCATGAAGACCTCTTTGGCGCGGGGGCGACACATGTGCCGGCGGCGCAGGTCCTCGATGCGCTCGGCCAGGTTCGGGTTGTCCGTCGTGACCATGCCGCCCAGACCCGTGGTATAGGGCTTGTTCCACTGGGATGAGAAATAGGCCGCTTTGCCGAACGTGCCCACCATCCTACCTTTGTACTTCGAGCCCAGGGCCAGACAGCAATCCTCAATCACCGTCACTCCATGGTCGGCGGCGACCTTCAGGATGGCGTCCATCTCGCAGGGGTAGCCGTAGGTATGCTGGGCGATGATGATCTTTGTCCGGGGTGTGATCTTCTCGGCCAACAGACTGACATTCATATTGAACGTCGCCGGTTCGATGTCCACGTACACCGGATCGGCCCCAACGTACTTGATCGGATTGACGTCCATGACGCAGGTGTAGCCGGGCAGAATGACTTCGTCGCCCGGCCCCACGCCGAGACCGCGGAGTATGGCGTACAGGGCCACGCGGCCCTTCCAGAAGGCGAATCCATGGGAGGCGCCCATCCAGCGGGCGAATGTCTGCTCATAGTCTCGTACACGGTTCATCTGTTCTCCTGGCGTTTGTCGTACCTGTCAAGGAGGACCTGGGCGATGCGTTCGGCGGCGTGGCCGTCCCACAATGGAGGCACTTGACCGCCGCCGCTGTCGCCGGCCATCACCCGCTCGAATGCCTCGATGATCCGTTCGGTGCGGACGCCGACGATCTGATTCGAGCCAAATTGCACCGTCGAGGGACGTTCGGTGTTCTCTCGTAGCGTCAGGCAGGGAATCCCCAAGTAGGTCGTCTCCTCCTGGATGCCGCCGGAATCGGTCAGGACGATGCGTGCGCCGGCGACCAGGCGGCCGAAGTCCAGATACCCAAGCGGCTCTTCCAGACGCAGGTTGTTCATCCGGGCCACCCGGGCGTGCAAAGAACCGCTTTCGAGGTTCTTGCGCGTCCGGGGATGAATCGGGAAGATGACGGGCATCTGTCGCTGGACCACATCCAGGGCGTCCAGGATGCCCGCGAAGACGGCCGGATCATCCACATTCGAGGGGCGATGCAGCGTGAGCACGGCATACCGGCCCTCTTCGAGCGATAAGTCCTTGAGCACGGGCGACTGCATGGTTCGCGGGCGGCCGTGGATGAGCGAGTCGATCATTACATTGCCGACGAGGACGATCTTGTCGGGATCCACGCCCTCTTTGAGGAGATTATCCACGCCGCTTTGCTCGCTGCACAGCAACAGATCGCTGATGGCGTCGGTCAGGAGGCGGTTGATCTCTTCCGGCATGGTCCGGTCGAAACTCCGCAGGCCAGCCTCGACGTGGACGAGCCTGACGCCGAGCTTCACCGCCACCAGCCCGCAGGCGATGGTGCTGTTGACGTCGCCGACGACGAGCACCACATCGGGCTTGTGTTCGAGCACCACCGGCTCGAATCGTCGCATGATCTCGGCCGTCTGGACGGCGTGGGAGCCGGAGCCGACCTCCAGATTGATGTCGGGGTCGCGGATCTCGAGGTGATCGAAGAACGACTCACTCATCCGCTTGTCATAGTGCTGGCCGGTGTGAACCAGCAGGGCCTCGATGTGGTCATGGGCCTGATAGGCCCTGAGAATCGGGGCGATCTTCATGAAATTGGGACGCGCGCCGACGATGTTGATGATCTTCATGTACCCCTCATGTACGTATCCGCGCTCAAGTCGAGGACATAGCGGTTCATGCAGCGGCCTTCGGGCGTCGTGTACGTTGATTCGACCTTCCAGCCGAGGCCCTGATAGAAGGCGTTGACCTTGTCGTTGTTGTCGGCGTCGGTTGTCAGAAAGCAGCCGCCGGCCCCGCGGCGTCTTGCTTCTTCGACCCAACGGCCGACGAGCGCCCGTCCGACGCCTCGTCGCTGGGCTTCGGGGGCGACGGCGATGCTGCTGAGCAGCGCCCTTGGGGGCCCGGGCGGCGCTTCTCCGCGGTAGAAGACGGCGCGAAACAGCCGTTTCGCCGTTGCGGGTCGGCGCAGCACCGCCCCTGCGGCGGCCCGGCAGAAGGCCCACCAGCGCCGCTTGAGCAGTCGCTTGAAATAGCCCTGAGGGGTGACGGGACCCACGACAGCGCCCAGGATGTCGGAGGTCTGCGCATCTTCGGCCACAAAGCCGATGCCCGTCGGATCCTTGAGAAACGAGCCGTAGAACTCGCGCAGGAACCGCGGCCCCAGAAAGGTAAGGAAGAAATCCGGAAATGCACGGATGTGCACCTCGACCACCTTATCGATGTGCTCGGGGCTAATCGGGACTACCTTGAAACTCATGTGCGCCTCATGATACGCAAGCCGGTCCATCGAGCGACGGGATGGCCTCGGTCATGGCTTGTATGTAGAGTCTCGTATTCGCCCTGGAATAGTGTCTCTCGGCGGCCTGTCGGCTGTTAGCACGATAGCGGCTCAGTTGTTGGTTGTCGGCGAGGAGATGGCGGATGGCCTCGACCATGCCGTCGGCGTCTCCGGGGCTGACGACATGACCGCACTGGTGGTGTTGGATCATGTGGGCCACCTCACTGTCGGCGTCGCACAGGCCGATGAGGGCCGAGCCGGCGGCCAGGGCGTAGTAGGTCTTGCTGGGGACCATCAGACCCTCCGACCCCTTGTCAAGCGTGACCACGGCGATGTCGGCGGTGGTCAGTGAAAGCGGCAGCATCTCCTCGGGCTGGTAGGGCAGGACCGTCAGGTTGTCCAGGCCGTCCCGGGACTTGGCCTGCTCCACGAGCGGCCGCTTGGCGCCTTCGCCAATGATCATGAAACGGACGCCATCGCAGTCTCTGAGTCTCCTGGCGGCCTCCAGAATGGTCTCGATATCGTGGGTCTGCCCGAGATTGCCTGAATACATGACGGTCAGCTTGTCCACTTGGCCGTGTTGGCGCGCGAAGTCGTTCTGGTCTTTCGCCAGCGGTTTGATCCAGTCGGTGTTGGCCCAGTTCGGGATCACCAGGACCTTACCCGGCCGCGTCTTGCTCGCGTCGAACGCCCGCTCCAGGTTGGCGGCCATCTGGTCGCCGATGGTCAGCACCATCTCGGCGTTTTCCCAGACCAGACGGTTCACCCGGCGCCAGAGCCGGGCAATCAGGCCGTTCTCCTTGAGGCCGCCGAAGCGAATCAGGGCGTCGGGCGTGATGTCATACACAAGGAAGACGTATCGCTGGCCGCGGAGCTTCCTGAACAGATAACCGATCATCCCGACGAATGGGGGAAATACCATGAAGAGAACGGCCTTCTTGTCCAGAGCCAGACAGCGGAAGAACACCGAAACCGAGTAGCGCGCCCAAGACAGGACACGCGTGGCGTAGCTGCGACGCTGATACATCGCGGCCGGCAGGATCGTCAATGCGGCGGTCCCACCGTGCTGGAGCGTGTCGGGATGGCCGGTGTACATCAGCGATGGGGGCCATTGCTGCGCCATATCCTCGGCCAACTCTCTAAAGAGCGGGCCGGCCATCTGGTTGAGGAAGATGATACGGGGATGTCTGGGGCGATTACTCATGGTTGTCCGCCGTGATCAACGGGATGATTCGATTCAGGTGCGCTTCACGCGTGAAATGTTGCTTGAAGTGTTCCAGAGAGAAGCTGCTCATCTGATGGAACCGGTCCGGGTCACGGGATATGGCGCCGACGGCGTCGGCGATCTGGCGGGGCTTCTGGTATTCCACGAATGAGCCGTTGCGTCCTTCGACCACCATATCGGGCAGCGCACGGTATCGCGTGGCGATCATCACGCAACCGTAGGCGATGGCTTCGATCATGCACACGGGTTGGCCTTCGATGTTGTAGTTGGTGGGCAAGACGAAGAAATCGGCGTCCCGCAACTCCTGCTGTTTCTGTTTGCCGGTGACCATTCCCACATACTCGACGGCCTCGCCGAGGTCGTGTTCGCGGACGAAGTCCATGAAGAGCTGCTTGGCCTGCTCGGCGGATTTGACGCGCACATCATCGGCGGCGCTCTTGAGAAACGAGCCGCAGAACCGGCATTTCACGTTCAGGCCGTACTCCTTGACCATGATACGAACGGCCTCAAGCACGTCGAAATAGCCCTTGGATTCGATCAGATTGGATAGATACAGCAGGCGGATAGGCCCGGCCGCCTTCAGGTGTTTCCCGGATGCAGGCAGGTCATCCGACACAAAGGGAAGTCCGTTGTGCACCACGTGAATCCGGTCTTTCAGGGCGGGCTCGAAATCGTACATCTTCCGCAGGTGCTCGCTGAGCACCAGGATTGCGTCGGTCTGTCGCAGCATCGCGCGAATCAGCCACTTGAGCCAACGGGGCTGGGCGGCATAGAAATCGTCGTAGTTGCCGCCTTTGAGGTGCACGGTCATTCGGCATCGCCACAGCGTCGCCCAGAATACCATCATCGCGTCGCGCAGCAGCCCCACCCGCGAGCCGGCGATCGTGAGGTAGACGTTCTTTCGACGGCCCGGGACTTTGAGGGCATACTTGAAGAGAATGGGAATATACTCCCAGGCCCTGTAGAACGACCACTTGCCGCTGGCGAATATCTCTTCCCGTGGGCACAGATCCACAACTGTGTGCGGCAGGGAACATCCCTCAAAACCTTCGATCAACATCCCAAAGGACAAGCTTTGTCCGACGTAAGGCGGCGGCGTGGGACCGACGAGGATGGTATCCCTCATGCTGGAATCCTCAAAACAGGTGGACCGTCATGAACACGGGCGTGGTGATCTATCCGCTCTGGCCGGTCGTTGGACGAAGCTGGCGGCGGTATACGTCATACAGTCGTTCGGCGCATTGTTGCAGCGAGAACTCCCGGGGGAACGGCCGCTCCTTCGGCGGGCCACTGCGGCATCTGTTCAGGGTATCCGCGAGGGTCCTTGCCAGCGCATCGCTGTTGTCAACGGGTACGATGGAGATAAGGTCGGTGTATTCGGCGATCTCTCTGACGCCGGGCAAGTCCGTCGCGATGACGGGCAGGTTGGCGACGATGGCTTCAAGCACCGCCCCGGGCAGACCCTCCCGCCGGGAGGTCGAAACAAAGCAATCGGATGCCTTCAGCAGGCGGGGCACATCGTCGCGGACGCCGGTGAAGTGCACCCGGTGTTCGATTCCGAGGTCGTGCGCGAGGGCCTCGACGGCCGGCCGCCCGTCGCCGTCGCCGACCAGCAACACGTGCAGTCCCGGGTCCTTTGGCATTACCAAGGCCGCGGCCGTAAGCAGGATGTCATGGGCCTTCTCTGGAATGAATCTCGCCACATAGACCGCCAGGAAGCCGTCATGCGGGACGGCGAATTCCCGACGAACACCCGGCCGGTCGACGGCCGTGTTTTCGAACCGCGTCAGGTCAAAACCATTGTGGACGACCTGGCAGCGAGGGTCGCTGCGCCAGAGCGGACCCCAGGCGCACTCCATCGCCCCGCGGCCGACGGCGAGTATGGCCGTGGCGTGCCGGTCAATCATGCGACGCATGGCCCAATGATACAGCCTTCGTGCGGGGGTGAGCCGTCGGCCGTCGCCCATGCTCCTGAAGTGGGCAATTCGACCGGGGACGGCGGCCTTGTGCGCCAGGCGCAGCAGGTAGCCGCTGAAGTAATGGCTGTGGCAGTGTACGATGTCATAGTCCGAAGACCGCAGCAGGGCCAGGAACCGGCGAGGGAAGGTCCGAACGTCGGTCTTCAGTGGGCATGTGACGACTCGGCCGCCGAGGTCGCGGATGTCTGCGTCCAATTCCCCCGCGTCCGGCAAAAGGGTGCAGAAGTCGAACCCGATGTTTCTGCGGGCCATCTCCGGCATCAGCTCGATCGTGCGCACCTCCGCGCCGTGTCGAACCATCTGCCCGAATATGTGCAGGACCTTGACCAATAAGCCGCTCCAGAGGCGGTCATCATGCGGTCGCACGATGCGGACCGCCGCATATGTGCCTACCGGGCCTCCGCCGATGTGTCAGGGGGCAGACCCAATGTGGACCGCAGGAACTCCCTCTTCCGCTTCGGGGACAAGTGCTTCGTGGATACACATTTCGGCACAACCTTGCGTTCATACTCCTCGATGGAGCGAATCGGGCGCGCCGGGACGCCCGCCGCGACGCAATTCGACGGAATGTCCTTGGCCACCACGCTGCGCGCCCCGATAACCACATTATCGCCGACGGTGACTCCCGGCAGAAGCGTGGCGCCGTGCCCGATAAACACGTTGTTGCCGATGGTGATCGGCGCGACGTGGTCGATGTCGGGATGCTCCGAGCGTAACACCCATACCGCCCCATCGTGCGTGATGAATGTTGTGTAGGTCAGACTCACGTGGTCGCCGATTCGGATGAGATAGGGCTCGGAACCCCAGTTGACATCGATGAAGCGGCAATTCCGGCCGACCCGGACACCGAGTCTTCGCGCGTACCTGACCGGGTCGGTCTTGCTGAGGATGCACTTGGCCGTGCCGTGATAGAATCGGCTGAGCAGCCTGGCGATGTCAGATGCCTTCATGCGTGTAGTTCCGAGTTCCGGCGTGGGGCCCATCCCGGCGCCGCAATCCAACGGACAGGGCAGCGGCGGAGCCGAATCCTAGTACCCATTGGGAGTAACGGACGTCGCATAGGCCGTATCGTCGTAGGACGGCATCACGGCCTCCTGCTCCGGCACGGGGTCGTGCCCGATCACCAGGCTCAGGAACACGGCCACGACAGTCAACTGCGCGGCGGCTGGCAGCATAATGGCCATGTGGCCTCGAATCGCCATGACTGACAGACCGATGCACGCCATCATGATAACGCCCCACAGGGCCGTTGGCCTTCTGCTGAATCGGATCGTGAGCCATCGGATGAAAAGCCCGAAGAACATCAACTCAAGGATCACGCCGAAGTAGCCGGCGTTCAGGTAGCCTTCCGCGGCTACCGTGAAGGCGCGTCCGGACGCCTGCATGCCGTAGTAGGTGAATGTAATCCATTCCGAAGGCGCCAGACCGACAATGCCGCGCCGGAAGGCGATACCCCGCAGGAACGGCACTATCTGCACCGTGGAGTCGCGCCAGGATGTGCCCTTCCAGTGGGGCTGCACGGACGGGACTTCATGGGTCGTTATGTTGACCACGAGGAACGAACTGCCCATTTCCACGAAGGGCCTCATCCATGTGACCACCCCGGTGTCTTTCTGGTATCTGTACTCCTGTAACATTTCCTTCGGCTGGAGAATGGTGGTTCGGACCATGGACAGGACGGTGAACGCCACGAGCACGACGAGCGCCCAGAGAATGAGATAGCGGACTCGCACCGGCTTGATGAAGTAGTGCCTCACAAGCATCATGGGGGCGCCCAACTGGAGAATAGGACCGCGGTCACCCTCGAGAACGGCCAGTAACAGATACAGGATGGCGAGGGTCATCGCCCATTTGGACTCGAAGAGCTTCCCATACCGCAAGGCGCTGGCCACGATGTAGATCACAAGGCCGAGGGTCATCACGTGGATGGCGTTCCGCCACAAGAGCACGATGAAGAACACCTCCGTATACTCGTTGATTCTCTGCAAGGCGTTGTAGCCGTGCACCCGGTATGCGGGGGCCATGATCGTCAGCACGAAGACGTGCGAGGCCACCGCGATCATCATAATGACGACTCCGAAGACACACCAGCCTCGTCGAGGCACGTTCGTGGGGTTTGCGCCCTCCGCCAGGTGGCGCTGTCTTCCCAGGATTTCATAACCCATCAGGAACGACACCAGACCCAGGTTGATCACGAAGAGGCTTCTGGGGATCGTCGCCTCGACGACGAAGATGCTGTCCTCGTAGGGCGCCAGGCCAAGGCCGTACAGTGTTACGTATCCCAAGTGGAACAACGTATACAACAGCAGGAACAACATATCGGGACTGGCGATGTTGGTCTGCAGACGGCCCCTCAGGCGGTATGCCAGATGAACCACCAGCACCGTGTAGTAGACCAGCAGGGAGGGCCTGACGGACGAGACCGGCGCGCCCCTCCAGATGGCATAGACCGCCAGGGACAAACCGCCGGCGGCCAGCAGCCACAGCACATAGAGCCACGAGATACCTCGTAAGGCGTCCATACGAAAGGCGGAGGACCGATCGTCCAGGACTTCAACACTCTGGATTGTTTGAGCACCGTACATAAGTCACCTCATTATCAGCATGTTATGCGGATCATGCATCTCGATACACTCTTTCAGGCACACATATCGTCGCCGACGGCCGGCGGCGGATTCACGGTTCGACCGTGTTTGCATGGACGTTGCGGTTTCTCCGGTTCACCGCCGAACCGATGAAGTTCATGGTACGGGTCCGTTCATTGCCGGAGAGAACAAACGCCCAGACCAGGGCCCCGTACATACACGTCAGGACGGCCGTCGCCAGCAGAAACGACAGCGGCCTGTAGACATTGAGGGCGCACACAAGGCCATATCCGGCGGCGCAGCAAGCGAGTCCGGCCGCCGTCGGCCGCAGGATCGAGCCGGCGAACATGGCGCCGGGCCGGATGTTGAGGACCTTGAGCCCATGAACCATGTAGAGCACGGCGCTGAGGCACCGAGTCGTCGTAATCACCACGACGGCCCCCAGCAGAGACCCCTTCCACCAGTGCAGATAGGCCCATACACCCATCAGGCTGCTCAGGGCCCAGGCCAGGGTCACCAGCGCCGGGAAACGGACACGGCCGATGCCGCTGAGTATCTGCAGTATGCACACGACGGTGGTCACGGACCATTCCCCAAGGAACAGTATGATTCCGGCTCGGGCGAGCATGTCGAGATAGCCCGGCGCGTATTCGTCGCCCACCCAGAGGGTCAGCAGAGGCTTCAGCAGCAGCAGCGGCATCAGGAACAGGGCGCCCGATACGATCATGGCATACTTGGTCGCCAGCAGGGTCAGCCGTGAGTTCGTTTCGTGGGCCTGCATGGCGTAGTATTTGCTCGCCACGGGCATGAGGACCGTGGAGATGGAGCGGACCAGGACCCCTCCGGCGACCGCCAGCGCGGCGATCAGGCCGTATCCTCCGACGTCGGCCACCGTCAGTTCCAGGCCGATGACCCATTTGGTGGCTTCATAGCCCAGCAGGTTGGCGACGTATATGACCATCACAAAGCCGCCGAAACAGAACAACTCGATCATGGCGCGGCGGGATATCAAAGAGAAGTCGATTCGCATGTCGACGGCAATCGTTCGGGAGAACCACAGCCATAAGAGACGCTCGACGACAAGCGCAGCCGTTGTGATCATGACGAATGAAACGACACCCGCGGAAACCCACTCGAAGTACGCAATAACGGCCACGAAGTGCAGGATGACGGTCGCGGACTTGGCGAGGTTGGCCAGATCGTACCGCTGGTATGCGAACAGGATGCCCTGGAATGTATTGAAGGGGAAGCACACGAGGACGCGCAGCGCAATCAGCCACATGGCCCACCGGGCGTCGCGAACCAGCGCCGGCGGTATGTTGCACAGTCGCTCGATGTGCATCGCCACAAATCCGCAGGCCAGGCCGCCTGCGCCTGCGCAGAGGAGAAACCACGCCAGACTTGCGTTGATGAAGGCGTTCGCCTGGTTGTCCTCTTTTCTTACCATCTCCGCTGAAACGTGCTTGGTCAGTGAATAGGACACCGCCCGCCCCAGCAGTTCCATGATGACGGTCAACGACAGGGCCAGCGTGATTACACCGAGGGCGTCCTTGCCGAGTCGGCGCATGATGTAACCGACGAGCACGAAATGGGTCGCGTTGTACAACCCCAACGTGCCGTAGTTGCTCAGTACGTTGACGACCAACCTGCGATGTTGCTGCTCGGCCATCCTGTAACAGATCCTTGACAGAGACTTGGCGTTGGACGCGGCGATCTCAGCGTTTGCGCAGAACCAGCAGCACGCTGTGGCCGCACAACGGAGAGACCAGGAGGTCCGTGCCTATGAACAACAGCTTGGCGCACCGGCCTTTCTCGCTGAGCCTTGTCATGAAATCACATACCGGCCTGAAAGCCGGCCAGACTCTCGTCAGTCCAAACCAACCGTTCTTTCGGAGCGTGCGCACGCATTTGAATCCCAGACGTTCCAGGTCGCCCCGGACCGCACGCACATCCAGGGCAAACTGGTAGAAGCTCTCCGGCTTCTCCTGCGGGTTGCATGTCTCGTAGCCGGCCATGAATATCTTCACGCGATCCATCCGCGAGATGCACGGGAAAGACACGAATGCGTATCCGCCGGGCTTGAGCACGCGCCCCATTTCCCGCAGTATGGCTTCGTATCCGTCCCAGAAGTGCTCAATCACTCCGAGGGACCAGTATCCGTCGAACGACTCGTCCTCGAAGTCCAAAGCCCTCACATCCCCGCAACGGACATCGAGCGTGGGCCTGGTCTGTTTGATCCGGGCGACTGTCTCCGGCGCAAAATCCACACCGACGGCGCGGTAGCCCCAGTGGTCCATCGCGTCGACAATATGACCGTAGCCGCAGCCGCCTTCGAGAATGCGGCTGCGGGTGTCGGGAAGGTACTTCTTGAGAATGCCGCGCCAGTACCGGCTGCTTCGCGACCGGGTAACCTCGCGGGTCCAGTCCGTCGTCCGCCAGTGGCGGTCCCAGAACTCCGGCGTCGCCTGCTCGCGCAAGAAAACGAGCTTCCCGCCTTCAGGCAACCAGCAGATTTTGGCTTCACGCTCTTGCACTTCTGCGATCATAGGGTCCGGTCCAGGGGGTATGCGGGACGGCAACATGTCGCCCCGCTGGGACTGCTTCTATTCTGATTCAACATTGTTCACCGTGAACTTCCTGATGCCGTACGCGCCGGCCGGCGCGATACGAATACCTGTGAAGGGTCCTTCCTCGAGGGTTGCCGGGCCCGGCACACACGGGGCCACAGGCCGTCCTGACTCCGGATCCCACCGGAGGGATTCCTTGACGTTGCCCGGCGTTCCGACAGGCATACGCGGGCTACGGACGTTGCGGCGCGTCCGTGCCGCTCAACTCAAGATACTCACAGAGGTTATTGAAGTTCTTGACGAAATCCGCGATGTGGATCATGTCGTTTCGCAGCCATCGCCCGCCGCCATCCAGACTGCGGACGGCCTGTTCCACGGCCGGCCTGAGGCTCTGCGCCTTGCGGCGGCGGCCGGCGGCCGAAGGAGGGGCCGACGCCGCTTCCTGGTATTGCCGGATGCCGGCGCGCATGACCTTCTCGTAGTATCCTATGCAGACATTCACCGCAAAGGGGCCCTGCCAGTTGTACGAACTGGCTTTCCGGTCGCTCTGGATGTCTTCGAGACGGTAATGAATCCGGCCGCTGGAGTCGACGTAAATGGGCCGGTTACTGCCGATCTCATAGAGTCGGGCCCATGTATTCGGGCCCAATCTCGATCGTTCCAGCCATCGAATGGCCTTGGGTATCGGAGCAAGATACTTGGGGTTCTGCGTATAGACACATAAATCCACAAGCGTCTTGATGTTCCAGGCGGTGTCCTGGCTGCAGACGGCGGGCGGTTCGTAGACTCGCGCTCCGGCGGGCTTGACGTCATGGGAGTACTGCTGGGCCCAGCCTGCCTGCGGCTCGGGCAGTTGCGAGAGAATGATAAAATCGCCGCCCTGCTCGGCGCTGCGAAGGTGCTCCGGCCTCTTATAGAGTTGATGCGCTTTCAACATGACCTTGATACAGTCGTTGATAACCTGGTCATTGAAGGTGTAGTAGTCTGCGTATCTGCCGCGGAAGGGGTAGCACTGCGGCCATGCGCCGTTGGGAAACTGGCTCTTGAGCATATAAGCCAGACCCAACTCGACCGCTTCGGTCAACCATGGTTCGTCGAGCACTTCATCGAGGCTCATCAGGAAATCGAGAGCACCTTGCGTCGTGCAGTCATCGAGAGTGCATCGGCCGCTTCTGCGCAGCGCCTGCTCCCAATCGGGCGTCATCAGCGACAGGTCCGCCTTGTAGGCCCATCCTCCCTCGGCACACTGGCCCCAGGCAAGCGCCCGACCGGCGCTCCTTGCGCCGGTCAGATAACCTTTGTCGCCGGTCAACTTGTAGGCCCGCAGAAATGCCTGCCCAACACTGGGGGTTCCGGGAGGTTGCACCCATATCTCCATCGGCCGCGCCGGGTCCGAGAGGGCCTCCCCATAACGGCGAGCCAGATCGAGCGAGTATATCCCCGCATAGCCGCCGCCGGTGGCAATCGACCTGTAAAAGGAGGCGGACCTGTCCAGGGTCTGGCGCACCTGGAGCATGAATGCTCCCTCGCCTCCTGGAGAGCGGCTCGTGTACACGGGACCGGATACCAGGGCAAGAACCAGCAGTATCTTCCGACCGGACATCATAACAAACACCTCACCAGGACCGAGCGCCCCTAACAGCAGGAAGCCGCGCTGGTGAGAAACAAGTGGTTTCTCTTATCGCTATTATAGCATCCCAAGCCATGTTCTATCGGCCCATTGCGACCATGTCGCAAATATTCGGCGAAAACGCGGGGGCCCGGCCCACGCTGTGATACTCGAACCCTTCCCTGGCCACGATGGCGGGCTCATAGAGGTTTCTGCCGTCAAATATCACGGGATGCCGGAGTTTCCGCTTTATCAGCGTGAAATCCGGGTTGCGGAATTCCTGCCAGTCCGTCAATACGACCAGTGCGTCGGCCCCATCCAGGGCCTCGTACCCGTCGGCCGCTATCTCAAGCCTTTCGCCCAGAAGGGCCTTGGCAGTGCCGTTGGCCTCGGGGTCATATGCCCTGACGTTCATACCGGCGGCTAGAAACTGCTCGACACAGGCGACGGCCGGTGATTCACGGACATCGTCCGTCTGGGCCTTGAACGCCAGCCCCCAGACAGCCACGGTCGTATGTGGCAGGCAATCCTGGAAATAACCCAGGACCCGTTGTGCGAAACGGCGCTGTTGCCGGAGGTTGACCTCATAGACGGCCCGGGTCAGGGGCATGTCCACCTCATGGCGCTGTCCAAGCCAGGCCAGTCCCCGGAGATCCTTCGGAAAACAACTACCGCCGAATCCCAGGCCGGCAAAAAGAAAATCCGCCCCGATGCGGGTATCGCTGCCGATCCCCCGCCGCACGCATTCGATATCGGCGCCGGTCTTCTCGCACAAGGCCGATATTTCGTTCATCAGCGACAGACGCGTCGCCAGCATGGTGTTGGCCGCGTACTTGGCCATTTCGGCACTGGCCGGGTCCATGCAGATCAGCCGGTTGCGTTTTCGCATGAAGGGCGCGTAGAGCTGCTGCATCGTCTCATGGACCTTGGGATTGTCCGCTCCGACGATGATGCGCTGCGGGCGCATGAAGTCTTCGACCGCCGCTCCCTCCTTAAGGAATTCAGGATTGCTGACATAGTCAAATGGAACCTTCGTCAGCGACCGGATAAGGTCGGTAACCTCCCGGTGGGTGCCGACGGGGACCGTACTTTTCGTTGCGATGATGTGGTAGCTCTCCATGCGGCGGGCGATCTGCCCGGCGACCGAGAGCACCGCGGAGATGTCCGGCGAGCCGTCCGGCCCCGAAGGCGTACCTACGGCGATGAACACAATGAGCGAATCGTCCAGCCCCTCCTTGATGCCCGTGGTGAAACGCAGCCTCTTGAGATGCGTGTTTCGCCGGACGATATCGCTCAGCCCCGGCTCATAGATTGGAATGTGGCCTTCGTTGAGGCCGGCCACCTTCTCGGCGTCTTTGTCGACGCACGTCACGGTATTGCCGGTCTCCGCAAGGCACCCGGCGGTAACCAGGCCCACATAACCGATTCCGACCACGCATACTCTCATTCAGACAACTCCTGCAAAACAAAAGGACCTGTACTCTATCGGCCAGATGACCCGCGGTCTTCTATGACGTGCGATAATTACGTGCATTGATCGGCCGCACACAGATCCTCTGATTATGGGGCTTGTCCGCGGCGGTTGTCCTGCGCGGACCGGGCGGCCCACATGCCGATTATAGGACGACCGTACCGCAATCCAGCCATGAGGTGACTCAACTGACCGTAACCGTCAGCCCTTCGCCGCTGATGTCGTAGTCGAAGAACCGGGCGCGGTCGTTGACCGGTCGGCTTTCCAGGACGGTGCGGATGGTATCGGCGTCGCCGCGGCTTCTGGCGATCATCAGCAGGAAACCACCGCCGCCGGCCCCCAGGAGCTTGGCCCCCCATACGTAGGGCCGCACCCGGGCCAGCAATTCCTCCACCGCCTCGTTCGTGCTATTGGGGTCCAGTTGCTTGTTCAACTCCCACACGACATCCACCAGCTCCCCGAACCGCCGCACATCCCGCCGTTCGCACGCGGCCGCCACATCCTGCGCCACGCCCTTCATCCGGCGCAGCGTATCCATTGCCGCCCGGTCCCGGTCGAGATACCGCCCCACGACCTGCTGGAGGATGTTCTTCGCCAGGCGCGTCACGCCCGTATAGTACAGCAGACTGACGCCTCCGTTGGCCTTTGGATCCAGCACGTGCGACGGCACGTAGTGGATCCGTGCATCCGGCACGAGGCCCGGATCCGTCGAAATGATCTTCACCCCGTCGGTGGCCCCGCCGATCTGGTCCTGCCAGCCGCCGCCGGTGGTCAATGCCTGTTCGAGTTGCAGGACACTGTGGAACAACTCCCTCTGCGAAAGCCCGCGACCCATCGCCCGGGAAATCGCTCCCATGATCACCGCGCCCATAATGCTCGATGTCCCCAGGCCGCTGCCCTTGGGAATGGCGGCCAGGGTGGTCAGCTCGATGCCCCCGCCGAAGGCCTTGAGCACCTGATCGAGACCGGCCGGCCGGCCCAGCGCGTCGGGCGTCAACCCCGACAGGGCCAGCGCCGCCTTGGCCAGCGCGAAGCTGCTCGTAGCCTGGCGATAGTCCATCAGTTCGTCGAATACCCTAATCTCCGTTCGCACGCCGACATCGATCGAGGCAATCCGTATGACCGGTTCATCGATAACCCGCAGATACGTCTGAATAGGCGGCTGTCCATTGAGATTCACGGCGGCGTTGATGACGGTGCCGCCCCACTCCAGCGCGTATGGCGGCGTATCCGTCCATCCGCCGCCGACGTCGAGCCGGGCGGCCGCACGCGCCCACACAATCTCGTCGCTTCGCAATGCGCTGCGCGGGCATTCGCGGCGCTGCTCGCTGCTGGCGGCAATCGCCCGCTGCAACCCGCTGAAGGCCGCCGCACGCGCCGCCTGGGCCCACGCCCTGCAGTCCACCGGGCTGTCCAGTCCCAATCCGAGGGATTTGAGCACGTCTCGCTGGGCCGTGTTGAGCAGCTTGCCCGCATCGGGCAACGCCCCCCCAATGTCGATATTCCCATCCTCGTGCAACTTCGAGACGGCCGAGCCCAGGGTATGGATGATCCGCCCGAATACGAGCGACGACATCCCCCCGCTGTCGTAATGCCGCAAGGCTTCCTGCAGGATTTCGGCGAGCCAATCCTTGAGGCTGTCCGCCTCGTGCAGCAGTTTCGCCAGTTCCGCTGCGCTGAAATCACTGATCGGCCGGAACATCCGCGTCAATCCCTCGCGGACTACCGCCGCGCGAATCGTCTCACGACGCCGGTGAAAGCCCTCCGCGTCCGCCATGGCCAGTATCTGGCAGTGGCTATACCGTCGGGCGGCCCGCCACGCGGCGTGCTGCTGGGGCTGGGCCCGCTGCGGTTCGTACATCCACAGCCACTGGCGAAAGTCCTTGTCGTTCCGGACGGCCGGGAACATCCGCGCATTCCACATGCTCCGCTGCGGTACCGCGATATCGCAATCCCACACGTCTTCGGCCGTAGCCCCAACGGCATCCAGCCACTGCATCACAGGCACTCCGCAGAAACTCGCCCCATCGTCCACCGTCTCCTTCAGCCGGTCATCCAACCCGTAGCACCGCACGAACGATACGGCCCGGCCCTTGTCATCGGTCCCGCCAATCACATCCAGGCAGGCCCCCCGCGGCAACTGCAACGGGTCGTCAACGTCGAGGCCCGCGACAAGGTTCTCGCCACCGAGCGTCAGCGTGGAGTTGATTCGACAACCCTCCACCCAACTGCCCCAGCCCTGCACGGATCCGCCCTCGCCGACGGCGTTGTTGACATCGAGGTATCGCCGCAGGTGGGTGATGCCCCGTTCCTCCTGGACCAGCCGTGTGCCGCTGTCGATCAGCCTGCGACAGGCCCCGAAATCCAGAAACTCGCACGGATGCAGCAGTTGCGCCGAAAAACCGATGGTCGAGACGCCCGCAAACACCCGCCCGAGCAGGTTCTCGCTCCACTGCGAACCGCTGGCCTTGGCCGCCCTGACATGTTCGGCGCTCGACGCCTCCGTTCCCATCGCGCAGCACAACTCGCGGTAGAAATCCAGGCCCCATTGATTGATGGCCTGGCCCATTTCTCCTGCCAGGTCCAGCCTGCCGCCGCGGGGCCCGGCGCCAAAGACCTCCAGCAGCCGAACGGCGGTCTCGGCGTCGAAGTTCATCACACCGATATCCAGCCAGGCCTGCCCGTAGGCATCGAGCGCTCCGCGTGCCTCCTGCTCGGCGGGTGAGGGCTTCTGCAGGTAGATGCGGACACGGCCGTCGCGGCCGGGACAAAACACCCCGTGGCGAGCAGCCTGTTGCGGGGGCGCCAGACAACTGAGCCCCGTGATGCCTTCGTCGGCGAAACGCACCGACTGCGGGTCGAACCACAGTAGCACGTCGCCGCTGGTAATCACGATCTGGCCCCGGCCGCGCGGACTGCGGCCCATGCCCAGATGAATGGGGAGCTGCTTGTCAAAAAGGCTCAGATAGACGGCGCTGTCGCTCTCGCCGGGGGCCGGCACGAAGATCTTGCCGCACGGACCATACGCGGGCAGCCGCCGGGAATCGCCGCCCGCATGGACGATCAGGATGCGCAGATCTCCCAGCACCTTGCGCCAGGCGTCGCTGCGACCGAGATCGGCGCTCTCGCCGAGTCGTTGGTTCAGTACCTCGGACAGGCAGTACAACGTGCTGCCGCCGCTGCCCACACGCCGGCCTCCCGGATCGGCGACGACCAGCGTCCGCCCCACGCCGCCGAGCAACCCCAATTCGCGGCGGACCGCCAACTGGGTCTCATAGCCGCGGGCCTGCGTGTCGTTCGAGGCCGTGACAATCAGATAGTCCCACTGTTGAAGTCGTTCTTGGGTCCTCATGGATTCGTCTCAAACGCAGCGCGCCCAGGCACGCGGCGCAGCGGCCGAAAGGGATTTCGGCGTCGCTATTCTCGCTTGTCCTCGATAATCAGAGCCAGTGTCTCCTCAAGGCTCGTTCGCGGCCGCCAGCCGATGGCCCCGCGTATCCGGGACAATCCGGGAACCCGCCGCATCATGTCCTCGATAGGTCGTCCGTACGCCACGTCGTAAGGAATGAACGTCTTGCCGCTGCGGCTTGTGGTCATCTCGATTACGCGATCGGCCAGGGCCGATATGGCAATCTCTTCATCTGAGCCGATGTTGTAGGCCCGTCCGACGGCCGTGTCGCTCGCCATCAGCATCACCAGAGCTTCGACCAGGTCGCCGACGTAGCAGAAGCATCGCGTCTGTTCGCCCGTTCCGAAGACCTCGAGTGCCTGGCCGTTCAATGCCGCCTCCACAAACCGGGGCACGACCATCCCATACTTGCCCGTCTGCCTCGGGCCGATGGTATTGAAGAACCTTCCGATAACCACCGGCAGGCCGTACTCCTGGTGGTATGCCAGGCCAAGGAACTCATCGATGGCTTTGCTGCATGCGTACGCCCATCGCGAGAAGCTCGTGCTGCCCAGGACGAAGTCATCGTCCTCGTCGAACGGCACCGCCACGCTCTTGCCGTAGACCTCGCTGCTGGAAGCCAGCAGAATCTTCCGTCCATACTTGTTGGCGGCCGCCAGGACAATCTCCGTGCCGCCGATATTCGTCTCGATCGTATGCACGGGCGAATCGGCGATCAGTTGCACCCCCACGGCTGCGGCCAGATGATAGACGACATCCGACCGGCGGACCCATTCGTCCATCAACCCCTTATCTCGGATGTCGCCGATGATCAACTCGAACCCATCCCGGCGGCTCAGGTGCGCCACGTTGGCCCGGCTACCGGTGCTGAGGTTATCCACGGCCACGACCTCCCAGCCATCGTCGAGAAGCCGCTGGGCCAGATGCGACCCGATGAACCCCGCACCGCCTGTAATCAATGCCTTCATGGAACCGCCGTCAATTGGACCTGATCGCAAAGCCGTCTGTTGCCGCGGCCAAACCACGACGCCGCATGATAACCGCCCACCTCCTCGGCCGCAACCTGAGCCGTCGGCGCATACTCCGTCCCCGTCGGCTGCGCGCCATTGCTGTCGCAGCCCGCAGGTCGGGCCTTAGACCATCCGACAGGAGTCCGACCCTGGCCGCGCCGATCGTGCAGGGGCGCAGCCAAGTTCTCGGACGTAACGCCGGGTCGATGTTGTTCTGGTTATCTCACGTAAGTATCGACGTGCAAAAGACATGTCTTTAGCTAACCCTGTGGCCCTGACCTCTCCGCGTTCCGATAATCACGCCCGGAACACTACAGGTCCGACCACCGTTCGGTTCGCCTGAGCGAATGCTCGCAGGGATGTGCCAGCCCGCGGAACCGTAGCTGCGGGGGGTGGAGACCGCTCTGAGTGCGGGCAGCAGGCTTGGATCGGAGCAACGCAATTCATCGCGGCCCCCGATCCACCCATAAATCCGGTTGTCTTATAGGACCCTAATCGTGGTCATATGCCCGTTGAAGGCCCGCCAAGGCCGTTCAAAAGGGCCAGACAGGCCCCGCAATCGCAATCGCACGCGAACAATCAGCCGATTAGGGTAAAATATTCTATCAGAGCCCAAAGAATGCTGCAAAGCACCCGCATAGTACCGATGCTCATCCTGGCCGCGACGGCCCTGGCGCCGGCGGCGCGCGCCGAGAAGACCATCAGCCGTAGCCTCTTATACGACAAGATGCGCGGGATGTGGCTGGGCCAGCTTATCGGAAACAACGCCGGACGGGCCACTGAGGGCCAGTACTCCGGCTCTTCGCCGAATCCCGCCCCGTCGGTGCCCTGGGTCCTCAAGCAAGTCTGGGACGGCGACGACGATACGGACATCGAGTACCTGGCTCTTCACATCCTGGAGGCCACGGCCCTGGACCCCAACAACGCCGAGCTGGCTCAGCAATGGCTGGACCATGTAACGGCCGCCGGCATATACATCGCCAACAAGCAGGCGTGGTGTCTGCTTGCGAACGGGCTGATTCCGCCCGATACGGGCTCCCGGCGGTACAACCGCCACTGGTACGCCATCGACTCGCAGATTACCACCGAGTCCATTGGGGCCCTATGCCCGGCGCTGCCCCAGGCGGCCGTCGATCTGACCGGCCGATTCGCCCGTATCAGCAACGAGGGCTACCCCGTGCATGCGGCCCAGTTCTACGCCGCCCTCTACGCCAACGCCTTCTTCGAGTCCGATCTTCTGACGCTCATCGCCGGTGCCTTGGAGGCGGTGCCCGCATCGAGCCGGACACGGGCGGTAATCGCCGACTGCATCGACTGGTATATCGACGACTTCGACGATTTCGACCTCAACTGGCGGGCCACGCGGGCGAAGCTCTACGACAAGTACGTCGGAGCCAACAGCTTCGGCCGCTACTACAACTGGATCGAATCGACCGTCAACACCGGCGCCACCGTACTGGCCCTGCTCTACGGCAACGGCAATTTCAAGCTGACGGTCCAGATCGCCGTCCTGGCCGGTTGGGACTGCGACTGCAATCCCGCCACCGCCGGGGGGCTCATCGGCATCATCACCGGTTATTCGGGGCTTCCGTCCGATCTGACCGATCCGGCCGTGACCGGGGATGTCTACAAAAACGTCTATCGCCCAGGGCTGCCGGATCCGGGCCTGACAGTCCCTCAGTACGATACGATCACCAACATCGCCGCACGAATGACCGCCCTCGCCGAGCAGAATATCCTCAACCATGCGGGCTACGCCGACGGCCCACAGGAGGACCCCATCTGGCACATACCCGACCAGCCCCCCCTGCTCGCCGAGCCCGACCTGCCCGATCCCAACGGTCCAATGGGCCTTGTGGCGGCGGCTTTGGCCGCGGGCATCTCCGTTACGCCCAACGCCGCCGTGGCCCAGTATGTCCAGACTCAGGACCGGCGCAACCTCCATCGCATTATGGACGGCGTAACCACGGACGCCTTCAACGGCGTGCGGCCGTACTATTCGTATGTCTCTGACCCCTCGCAGCGCCCCGACCAGGATTTCTACCAGCTCAGTCTCTCCCGCCCGGTGAAGTTCACGTCCGTGACCTTCCATGAGGGCGATGTGGTCTGGTCGCTCATCAACACCTGCAACGCGGCCGACACGCTCAAAGGGGGTTTCTTCACCGACTTGTCCGTGGAGGTGCTCCGCGACGGCCGCTTCATCACGCCCGCCGATGTAAACGCGTCCGAGCCGCTCGATCCGCTCAAAATGTACCAGAGCATCACCTTCGAGTTCACCCCGACCGTGGGCGACGCCGTCCGCGTGACCGGCACCGCGGGCGGTTCCGAGGCGTTCACGACGATCCTGGAACTTGAAGCGACCGGCGAGGTGGATACGGGCCTTTACGTAGCGTCCGTCAGGCTCAATGATAACCAGCCCCAGCGGTCGCAGATCGGAACTGTCGAGATCGTGTTCAATCGCGATGTAAACATCAGTCGGGCGGATGTGGAGCTGTCGGGCCTCGTGAACACCGGGCCGATTGAGATCACCGAGAGCATGTTCGACTACAACCCCGCCGCCCGCACCGTCACGCTCACCTTCGCCGACGGCCTGCCGGACGACCTCTATGCCCTGGACCTGATCTGTGAGCACATCACCGATCCCAACCAGACGCCCCTGCTCGACGACGACACCATAGCCCTGGACGGATACTACACCATCCGATTCCACCGCCTCTTCGGGGACGCGGATGGGTCGGGCTGCGTCGACCTCAACGACATGGCGATTCTCTCAAGCCGTTGGCTCGCCGAACCGGCCGAGACCGGGCTCGACGCCAACAAGGACGGTACGCTCGACATGAGCGACTACACCCGTCTCATGGGGAACTACCACGCCATCCTGGCTCCCTGACGTGCTTCTGTTCTGTGGCGCACATTTCAGGGCATCCCATTCCCGTTGATGCACTCACGTATGCGAGAACCCCTTTGCCAACGGCCAGGCCTTCGTGTATGATGCTGTCGGATCGCAAGGGGCAAGAGTCCCGTTCAATCCGAGCGACTACGTAACCGGAGACGCCTATGAAACGTGTTGGCGGAACAAGTGCTTTCTCTGTGGGACGGATACTTTGCCTGCTTCTCCTGCACATGGGAGCCCTTTGTCCAATCACCTCGCAAGGGGCTGAATCCCCGGTTCTCTTGAGTAGCATTCGAAGCGGAGCAACATTCTACGTCTCGAAACTGGGCGACGACTCGGACGGGCACAGTTGGCGGACGGCCTTCCACACCATCCAGAAGGCACTCGATGCCGTGCCCGACGACAAGGGCGATCATCACATCATCGTGCGGCCGGATACCTACATGGAGGCGAATCTGGCGCCGGCTCACAAGGGGGCGCCCGGGGCCTACAACATGCTGACAGGCGATTTCGACGGCAGCGCCGGGTCGGGCGCATCGGGCTGGACCGTGATCGACTCCGGAGACCCCGAGAAGGGCTTCAAGAGCTGGGATTGGTGGGGACCGATCCGGGCCTCGGACAAGCACTGGCCGCATGGCAACAATCAGGAGACCTTCTCCAGCATCGTATGGGACCGGTGGACCCTGCGCCACCTGTATACCGCCGGCGGCGACGGCGGCTTCTTCTGGGACCTCACCGACAAGAGCGGCGAGCCGTTCACGGTGGTGGTGGCCGATTGCGTTGGCACCGGCCGGGCCTTCGGCGGCGGCGTGGCTTACCCGGTGGTGCGGGAGAACGAACCCAGCACGTTCCGACGGTGCTACTTTCTGGCTCTCGACTGGGTCGGCGATACGGCCGCGGTCCTGCTCGGCGGATGGGAGAAGCAGATGCCTGAGCACCCCCACGCCGTTTTTGAAGACTGCACCCTGGTGCATTGCGACAACGCCGTGGCCATTTCATACGCCAGTCATTGCGCCAGGGCGAGGTTCGTTCGATGTCGGATGATCGTGCTGAATTTCACGCAACCGGAGATGGGCGGCAAATCGACGGGTATCATCTGCACCGAGGGGCACTCGCCCACCGGACGCCTGCACGTCGATCTGGAGGACTGTATTCTGGCCGGGTACAGCGTCCTGACGCCCGGCGATGCCGCCAAGGCCGTTACCTACACGACGCGCGGCAGGACGCAAGCCTATGTCCAATTCAAGCAGGACGTGCCTCGGGGTTTCGAGCGACTGGGCCTGTGGCCCGTGGACCTCTTCTCCCGCATGGCCCCGCCGCCGGCCCTATACAGGTCGCAGGATTGACCGCACGCCCTTGCAGCGGCCGGCAGTAGTCGGCCGCCTCATTGCCCGGCGGCCTGCTCCAACCTCGCGCGGAGACGCGGCACGACGCCGTGCTGGTTCGGCGGATCGTACAGATGGTTGGCCTCCACAATGACCGGGCCGTCCTCCGTCAGTGCGACATCCCAGCCAAGCGTCCGCACCGGCAGAAACTCCATCGCCGCCCGCTTGACCGCTTCGCATGCCTCTTGCCACCAGGGCAGGCGGAACCCCGCGAACGGCCGTCCCGTCTCGGGATGGCGGTCATAGTACCGAATCCCCTCGCCGTCGCCCATCTCC
>DDXG01000392.1 GCA_002347125.1 Phycisphaerales bacterium UBA2266 | reverse complement strand
GCTCCACGGCCCCGTGGCGAGGGCGTCTCGCCCTTGCGTGTCGCGGGCGGCCCGCCCGCGTAGCACGGGCATCCTGCCCGTGCCTAGCCCGCACCGCAGCCATCATCATCCCGCCAGCAACTGATTGACCTTGGCCCGCCACTGCTCCTCGTCAATGACCTCAAAGACCGCCCGCTTCAAATCCAGCCCAAGCCCAAGCTCCGTCCAACTGGTCTGCCGCGACTGCTCATTACACACCTCAAACATAGACCGCTTATAGGCCGTGTCGTCCGCGTTCTTCAGGTGCAACCCCTTCGTCTCGATCACGTACACCCGACGCAGGTCCTCTCCATCCCCATCATGGTCGGCCAGAATGAAGTCCGCATAGATCCGATGCCGCCGCCAACCCTGAACGAAGTAATCCTGCCGCGCAATCGACCGATACCAGAACAGCAGCCGGTCCTGGTCCTCCAGATACCACGCAACCTGCTTCTCCAATTCGTTGAAATCGTCCTCAGACACGACATCAAACAGACTCCGCTCAAGCGGCCGTCCATCGCGCTTATTCAGTATCTTCACTCCCTTCCTCACCTTGCGCTTCTTCGGCAGCCGATACCCAATCTTCTCCCCAATCACCCAGAACCGGAACCGATCCGCCTTCAACTCCCGGCGGAATACCTGCTCGGCCAGCCGGTCCCGCTCTCGCATCGCCTGCTTTCGCAGTTCCTCCACGATGTACACGAAGTTGTTCGCCACAAGGTCCTCATCGTACCGCGTCAGCAGGGCCTCAATCACCCCCTTGCCCATTTCGTAGGCGACCCACGGATTCGGCACAACGTCCGCCAGGTGCCGCGCCACGAACACGCAGTCGATACTCAGCCCCCCCTCGCTCCGGGTCATAACCGCCCGCTCCCGCACAACCTCCTTCTCATCCTCCGAGAGCATCGCCACCGTCTCCGTATCGTTCTCCCGGATAAACGACAGCGGCAGGTCCATCACCGGCGTTACATCCGCCTGGTCCCACGCGATCCGCCCGGCAATATCCATCTCGTAATTCACCGCCCGCCACCCGTCCCCATCCCGCGTCACAAACACCGGCAGGATCACCTGTCCGGCCGCATGTCGCAAGTGCTCCCGCACCTCGATTTCCCGCTCGCCCTGGTCGAACAGCCCTTCTTCGGCGTCCTCATCCACCGCAATCCGGCTCGTCAGATCCCCCAGGCCCTCGTGCCCGAAGCCCTTGCGGATATCGTTCATCAGACCCTCAGCCCTCTGGCGGAAGCAGAACACATAACTCTCATCCAGCGCCCTGACGCCCGTCTTCTTCGCATAAGGCTGCCGCAGAATCCGCCCCACAAGCTGTGTCAGGGCCGTCTTCGACGAGGGATTCGTCAACACCGCCAGCACGTAGGCAAACGCACAATCCCACCCCTCCTGGAGCGCCTGCTTGGTGATGATATACCGAATCCGGCAATCCCGCGCCATCAGGCCTCCGACGTCATCGACCTCCTTTAGCTCATCGGTCTGGCTTGTCTTGACCGCCACCTCCTCGGCCGGTATCCCCCGAACCCGCGTCAGGTACTCCCGCACGTCCTCCGAGTGAATGTAATTGGCCTTGCGCTGGTCCTTGCCCGTCCGCTCCACCTGAATCACGCAGATCGGCCGGATGTGAGCCCCCGTATTAGCCTCATACTCGCGCGCCTTGGCCTCCAACTCCTCCCGCTTCTCGATACTGCCCAGAAGCGTATCCTTCCACTCCTGGCTGGCCTTGTTGTGAATGTGCAGGTCCAGCTTGATCATCTCCTCCCGGTTCAGGTCCATCCCCTTGATATCCACCAGCACGTTGCTCCCATCGGTCGGCGTGGCCGAAAGCTCGACGATGATCGACGGATTGAACCCCCGCAGCGTCCCCTGCGCCGTCTCGCTGTACGCCTTGTGCCCCTCATCCAGTATCAGCACCGGACTGAGCAGCCGAAGCGTATTACCCAGCGACGTCTTGATCTGCCGCCCCCAGAACGCCGACGCCCGCTCAAACGTGTCGAGATTCCGCACCCGCTCCAACAGCGCCTGATTGCCCGCCACATCATCCTCACCCGGAAAGAACGCCCCGAACCCGCCGCTGTCGCGGAACAGGCGCAGCGTCTCCTTGTTCTGCCGCGACGCCGAAGGCAGCATCAGCATCAGCACCACCAGATTGCCCTCGACCTCCATCGGCCCAAAGACATCCCCCTTCTCCTTAATCAGCGTCCGGCCGCCGCTGGCGATATCCAACTGCTGGCGGTACGGGTGCTCCCGGTCCCGCAGGTTGCGGATCGTCTGGCTGTATATCTGCGTCGTCGGCACCACCCACAGCACCAGTCCCGTCTTTCGCCGCCGATACGCCGTGTTAATCAGATCGACGCACCGCACGGCCAGCAGCGTCTTGCCCCCGCCGGTCGGCACCTTCAAACAGAACGTCGGCAGCGGCTCGCCCATCCCGTTCGTCCGCCCGCGGTAGGGCCGACCCGTCCGCATCTTCTCCCAGGCCTTGCGCGGGTAGTCCACCTCCAGCTCCGGGTTGTCCAGCGCCTTGGCCCGCCAGTCCGCCAGAAGCCCCAGGTACTCCTTCACCCCGTCGAGCGTCCGATGCTGATATTCCTTTAACTCCACGTCCGGCCCTTACTTCGCCATCTGGTAAATCTCAAACGGAAGCTGCGCAAAGTCGATCCGCAGCGCGCCGAGATAGTCCTGATCCAGAAACTTGTGCGCCGCGAACACCAGCCGCCGCTTACCCTTAAACGGCCCCAGCTTCTTCGCCCGCTCCAGCGTCAGCGGCGTGTTTTTGAGGTACTCGATATCCGGCTTGTAGAACAGATACACCAGGTAGTCCTTGCTCTCGCCGACGTAGTTGCGCTTCTCATCGAGCTGCCCCGCGTCGAACTCCTCCCCCGTCGCCGTATAGAACACATACCGCGCCAGGTCCTCGTAACTCGGCAGATTCTCCCCGCTCAAAAGGCTCTCCATCACCACGGGCTTGCCCAATTCAAAGTAGCTGAACGACCCGCCAAGCCCCTCCCGCAGCGCCTCATCCCTGGCCCCCTTGACGCCCTTGATCACCCGCCGGACCCGCTCGGCCGTGAGAGTATCGGCATAGTCCTCGCACTCCACCAGTATGAACCGACGATTCCCCCCATCCTCCACATTCTGCTGAAGTACCGCCTGTGCCGTTGGTCCACAACCGGCGAAAGAATCCAGAACAATCGAGTCCTTGTCTGTTGCCTGAACGACAAACTCACGTATGAGGGACGATGGTTTTGGGAAGTCGAACACTCGCTCACCGAAAATCGCGTCAACCTCCGCCGTGCCGTCTCTCGTGAAGATGTCCTTTCCCACGATCGACGAGAAGCCAGTGTACTTCTGGCCAAACTCTGAGAGGAAGACCTTTTGACGCGGCCTCCCCTTCACTCCCGCCGGCCACAGAACGCGGTTCTCGTCAATCAATCTCTGCATTCGCGCCCTGTCATACCGCCAGCCGAGCTTCGGCTTCGGGTAGACGACCCGCGTTTTGGGGTCAACGAGATCGTAATGAAGATTGGGCCGCGCCTTCTGTGTCGCCAGCCCGACCATGTTCCCACTTGTCCACGGTCCCCTTGAGTCGTTGTCCGGATTCCCGAACTGACCGACCTTACGTTCGTCGCCTCGGAGCTTGGTCCCGTAGCAAATCACGTACTCGTGGTCGACAGAAACACCGGTCACATTCCGGTTATCCTTGTTCTGCCGACTCTTCCAGCAGAACTGCCCTATGAATTTCTCGTCGCCGAATATCTCATCCATCAGCGCACGCAAATGATGGACCTCGTTATCGTCGATACTCACGAAGATCGCGCCATCGTCGCTGAGCAGTTCTTGCAGTAGCTTGAGCCTCGGCATCATCATGCAGCACCACTTGTCGTGCCGCGTGAGGTCCTCCCTATCGACCACCTTGCCCAACCAGTCCTGCATCATGGGCGAGTTGACGTTGTCGTTGTAGGCCCAGCCCTCGTTGCCGGTGTTGTACGGCGGGTCGATATAGATGCACTTGACCTTGCCCGCGTAGGTCGGCAGCAGGGCCTTGAGCGCCTTGAGGTTATCGCCGTGGATAATCAGGTTGTCGTGCAGGCTCACCTTCTTCGTCAGGCTCTTGCCCTTGCGCGGAATCAACTCGTGGTACTTGACCCCCAGATGGTGGTTCTGCACAAACGTCTTGCCCTTGAACTGAAGCGTCGCCATCGTCCGGTATCGGTCCTGTAGAAGAAGAGCCCGTATTCACGCACAGCCCGGATTATGCCCGTCGGCCCCGG
>DDXG01000188.1 GCA_002347125.1 Phycisphaerales bacterium UBA2266 | reverse complement strand
TCGTTCTTCGGCATGTTCAAGATCAGCATGTATATCCTGCCCATCATCGGGCTCGGCTTCCTGCTCAGTATCGGCGGCCGAACCGTCCGGCTGCGGAGTATCGGCCAGGTCATGCTGGGTTTCGGCATACTGTTTCTCGGCATCGATTTCATGGAGCAGGGCTTTCAGCCGCTGGAGAACTACTCCGATGTGCAGTCGGCCCTGATCTGGCTGGCGAGCAACCCCATCTTCGCCGTGCTGGCCGGGGCCGTCATCACGACCCTGTTGCAGAGCAGTTCCGCCTCCATCGCCCTGTTTCAGACGCTGGCGTTTGCCGGCGCCCTGGGCAGCGACTGGCGCCAGATACTGGGGGTCTCCATACCTCTGGTTCTCGGCAGCAACATCGGCAGCACGGTTACGGCGCAACTGGCGGCCCTGCGATCCAGTCGCAACGCCAAACGCGTCGCCATGGGACACACGGTCTTCAACACCATCGGCGTCCTCTACGTTCTGCCTCTGGCCTCGACGACCCTTTGCGAGACCTCCGTCGAATGGATCGTCCGCACGCTCACGCCGCTCGAGCTGTCGCAGGCAACCATCATGATGCACATCGCCGTCGCCCACACCGCCTTCAACGTGATCAATACCCTCATATTCCTGCCGATCATAGGCGTCCTCGAGGCCATCGTGATGAAGATTCTGCCGGTGACAAAGCAGGAATCCGTCACACAGCCCGTGATTCTTGAGGAGCACCTTCTCGACACTCCCTCGATCGCCCTCGAACAGTCCGAACGCGAGATGGTCCGTATGGCCAAGACCGCCCGCCGGGCGGTGGCCACCGCCATCGACGGCATCCTTGACGGCGACCGCAAGCGACTCGAAGCCGTCCGAGTGCTGGAGGACTCCACGGACGATTTCCAGCTCGAAATCACCTCCTATCTCACCGCCCTGTCGAAGCGGCAGCTTTCCGATGAAGTCTCCACCAAGCTGCCGGTCCTGCTGCACACGGTCAACGACCTTGAACGAATCGGCGACCATGCCGTCAACATCGCCCAGATCGCCGACCGAAAGATCGAGCAGGGTCTCTCCTTCAGCGAGCTGGCCACCGCCGACGCCCAGGCGTTGCGCACCGAGGTTCTGGACATGTTCGACAAAACCATCGCGGCCCTGGCCGAGAACGATCCGGACAAGGCCAGGACGGTGCTCGTCCATGAGAACAACCTCAACCGCATGCAGATCGATCTGCGTCGTAACCACGTCCAGCGCATGAGCGACGGCGTCTCCAGCGCCCAGAAGGGCCTGATCTTCATCGACCTGGTGGATAACGTCGAGAAGATCGGCGACCACCTGACCAACATCGTCCAGGCCGTCGCCGGAGGGCTGAACTGGGAAGGCGCCGAACCTCGATTCATACCGACCGAATGACGCACTCCGGCCGGCAGGGCGCGGCGGCGAACCCGATCCGGGCCGTGATTTTCCCCTTGTATCGGCCCGTGGGAATCTCTAAACTCAACACTCCCGGTTCCACGATGAATCGCGACGGTCAATAGAAACGACAATTATCGAAAGGACCTACCCCATGAAACGACGCGAACTCCTCAAATCCACCGCCGCCGCCGGTGTTGGGCTAATCCTGCCCAGCGGCGTCCTTTCCGGCGCCAACGCGCCCAGCAACAAGCTCAATATCGCCATGATCGGCACCTGGGGCCGCGCCGACGCCCACTTCGGCATCATGGCCCGGGAGAACGTCGTGGCCCTCTGCGACGTCGATGAGAAGCACCTCGCCCACGGGGCCGAGAAGTTCCCCAACGCCCAGAAATACGTCGACTGGCGCAAGTGCCTCGACCAGAAGGGCATTGACGCCGTTGTGATATGCACCTGCGACCATACCCACGCCTTCATCACCAACTGGGCGCTGAACCGCGACATGCACGTCTACTGTGAAAAGCCCCTGGGCAACACGGTCGAGGAGGCCCGCATCGTCCGCGCCAAGTATCTCACGAAAAAGGACAAACTCGCCACGCAGGTCGGGACCCAGCGGCACGAAATCCCGAACTTCAACCGCGTCAGCGAGTTGATCCGCGACGGCGCCGTCGGCACGCTCTCCGACGTCCACGTCTGGGGCGACCGCCAGATTCGCCGCCCCGGGTATCTGCCGGCCGCCGGCGATCCGCCGAGCCACCTGCACTACGACCTCTGGCTCGGACCTTCGCCCTTCCATCCTTATAACCCCGGCTACTTCTCGGGCGGCCCCGGCATGAACTGCCTGCAGTGGAACATGTACTGGGACTTCGGCTCCGGTCAGGTCGGCGACATGGGCAGCCACACGATGGACATCGCCTGGGACGCCATCGACGCGGGATTGCCCACCTCCGCCACCGGCGAGGGCGACCCGTTCCACCCCGAAGTGACGCCCGTGCGGCTCAAGACCACCTTCGAGCACCCGGCCAACAGTTGGCGGCCGGCCATTACCGTCTCCTGGTATCAGGGCGGCGCCATGCCCAGATCGCCCAAGCCGTTCATCGACCTGAGCAAGATCGACCACGGCGCCATGTTCAAAGGCGACAAGGGCTTCCTCGTCTCCAGCTTCGATTCCCGTGTGGTGATGCCCTGGGGCAACGATGCGGACCTGACCTACTACAAGCCCCGTACTAGGGAAACGGTCCTTCCGCCGGTCGGCAACTTCCAGACGGAATGGCTTAACGCCTGCAAGGGCAACCTCAAGACCTCGTGCGACTTCAACTACGGCGGCACGCTCATCGAGCAGATGCTCCTGGGTCTCGTGGCCTACCGCGTCGGCGAGAAGCTCCAGTACGACGGCGAGAAAGGCAAGACCAACAACGACAAGGCCAATGCCCTGCTGACCAAGGAGTACCGCCCGGGCTGGACCATCAACGGTTGACCCTGCAAGCAGCAAAGCCGAGTCACATCACGGACCCTTCAGGACGCCCGCCCTGCCCGTCGGCAGGTGGGCGTCCTTTCTTTTCATGGGGCTCTGATGATTCCCAGGCCCCGTGCGTATATACCAGTGAAGCAGGCCATTGCGGCCTGTGAAGAAATCTTCTGTAAGGCCTGTCGCCATGCGTGAACCTGCCAAGACAGTGCTCTTTGAAGAGACCCAGCGATGGTCGCTCATCCTCCGCGCCTTCCTGGTTATCCCCTCAGTGGCCGCGGCCGTCATCTGTGCCGTATTGGTACTGCGGGGCCCCATTGACATGGCTGGCCGTGCTGCCATCACCGTCTGTGGGGTGATCATGCCTCTGGCCCTCGCAATCCTGCTCTGGGTTCTCCGCATGGAGACCCAGGTCCGTTCGGACGGCGTGTATGTGCGCTATTTCCCGTTTCACTGGCGCTTCCAGCGGCTGCCGGCTTTGGATCTGGACCAGTGCTTTGCCCGGACCTACCGGCCGATCCTGGAATATGGCGGCTGGGGTATCCGGTGGGGCTTCGGCGGTCGGGCCTATAACGTCAGCGGCAATCAGGGTGTGCAACTGGTCTTCCGCAACGGCCGTCGTCTGCTGCTCGGCTCCGCCCGTCCGCGGGAACTCGAGGCCGCCATCCGCTCCGTCAGCGGTTGCCGCGGTCAATCCACTTCATGAAGGTCGCTGCCCGGACGCCCATCGTCCTGCTTGCGAAACCGACGCAGCTTCTTGCCCAGCACCCGCGTGATGGGATTCTGCGGACCGAAACGTTTGCGGGCCCAGCGGGGCAGGATCTGAATCTTCGACTCGCGCAACGGGATCGAATGCCAGGGGCTGCGCCCGTAACCCCTCACGAATACGCTCCCGTCGTAGCCGAAGAACACGTGCGTGACCACGGACCGGTCCGTCCGCAGGGCGGCCGGCGAGTTGTCGCGTATGCCGAACAGCCCGAAATACTGTGAATCCACGAAGATTGCGTTGCATCGCGTTGTGGCGATCAGTTCGTAGCCCTTCTCCTTCGCCAGCTTCGTCATCGACAGCAGGCTCGTGCCCTGCGTTACGCCCAGGTCGCGGGGCTGGATGAACTCAACCTCATCGGGAATCGTGGCGTTGTACTCGATGACGACGAGCTTGGGTTTGTATTCGCGCACGGCCTGCCAGACGTGGTAATCGTTGCCGTCGATATCCACGGACAGGACGTCGAAATCCCGCGGGATCGGCGTGCCCTTGAGTATCGCGTCCAGACCGTCTTCACGCTCAAAGCCCACCCACGCCTTGATGGGGATGACCCGGTCGTTGTCCGCGAAGTTCTTTCGCAGCGTCTCGAACCTGGTTGGATGGCCCTCAATGTAGATTCCGCGGTAGCCCTTATCCTTGATCAGAGAATACGTGTTGCTGCAGTGCATGCCGTCCCAGCCGCCGAATTCGACGCACCATTGGTCCGTGCGGCTGATGATCTCCAGTGCCTTGGCGAGGATGCCGTCCTCGCCGTTCTGGCTGGTCACACGATGCCTGCACTCGTTGAGCCATGCGTTCGGCCTATCGCCGGGCCTGTCGTGTCCTTCTTGCATATTCACCAGTTCTCAATGACCATGTTTCGTCCGAGGTCGGCCGCGCCGTCCCTGATATCACCACCGCTGCGCCGGCCCCTCGATCAGCCCCATTCCGCCGACCCACCAAGTATCGCCGACCCGCCGCCGGCCGTCAAGAACGCGGCCCGGCCACAACCACGCGCCGGGCCCCGGGGCAAGCGTGTTGACGGGGCCTTCGCAACAGGATACAAGTCAGGCCGTCTGTCTGGACCCGGTGCTGCGACAGGCCACCTGTACCGGTGGCCGCACAGAATGTGAAGTCATAAGGAGCCGTCAATGTCAACGGAGCGTCTTGCCCATGTGTCTTTGAGGTCATTGAGTCGTCCGTTTGCCACCGTCGGGCTGATCCTGCTGCTGAGCCTTGCTGCTCTGCCGTCATACGCCGGGGCATCCGACGGCGACGTCCTGCCCGCGGACCTTGATCTTCGCCCGGCTTTCAAGAAATGGGGTCTGGGCCCGCGGCTTCAGGGCGGACGCGGCACCTGCTCGGTCTTCACGGTCGCCGGCGCCCTGGAGTACGCCCTGGCGGTCAAGGAAGGCCGCGGTACGCAACTGAGCGTCGAGTTCCTCAACTGGGCCTCGAATCAGGTCATGGGCGAGATGCGCGACGGTGGCTTCTTCTCCGACCTGTGGCGTGGTTTCACGGTCCATGGGGTCTGCCCTGAGCAGGATATGCCCTATCAAGCCGCCTTTGACCCCAACCTGGCCCCGCCTGAGCAGGCGAAGGACAACGCCCGCCGGATGCACGAGGTCGATTTCCGCCCACACTGGATCAAACGGTGGAACCCAAATACGGGCCTCACCGAGCGGCAACTGGCGGCGATCAAACGGACGCTCGCACGCAACTGGCCGGTCTGCGCCGGCCTGCGCTGGCCAAAGCAGCCGAACCCCTGGAAGGACGACGTCCTGGTAACGCCGCCTCCGGAGGGCGTCTTTGATGGGCACAGCGTCCTGCTCGTCGGCTATCGGGATGACCCCCGGCAGCCTGGCGGCGGCCTGTTTGTCTTCCACAACTCCAACAACAACGCCCGAGACGGCTACATGACCTACGAGTATGCCTCCGCTTACATGAACGACGCCCTGTGGATCGACTACGAGACGCCGGCCGAGGTCCAGTCGCCCCCGCTGACGGCAACAGACCTGATTAACCCGCTCGTCCCGGCGCCCAGGGGCCGAAATCGCCGCGTCTCAAGCAATCAGCAGCCCGACTGGCACAGCGAGAACCTCGACATGAACTGGCTGATGCCGGGTGAGTCGGTCAATATGCCGCTGCTCGAAGGGCCGGGCGTCATCACGCATATCTGGTTCACCAGCCATAGCGGTTGGGCCGGCGAGCTGCACAGCCTGACCCTGCGGATCTACTATGACGGCCGCGATGAGCCCGGTGTCGAGGTGCCGGTGGGCGATTTCTTTGCCGTCGGCCATGGCAGGCCCGCCGAGGTCGATAGCATCCCCGTCCAGGTCTCGCCGTCAGGCTCTCTGACCTGCTATTGGCGGATGCCTTTCCGCAAGCAGGCCCGGATCGTCGTGACCAACGACAATCCCGACCGTTCTACCGGGCTTTATTGGCAGGTTGACTGGACGCAACTGAGCGATCTGCCGCCTGAGACGCCCTACTTCTATACCCGCTACCGCCAGGAATACCCGGCCGTGCAGGGCCGCGACTACCTGCTGGCCGACCTCAAGGGCAGCGGCTTCTACGTCGGAACGGTCATGTCCGTAACCATGGCCCAGGACGGCTGGTTCGGCGAAGGAGACGATTTCTTCTATATCGACGGCGAGCAGGTTCCAAGCCTTCAGGGAACCGGTACGGAGGACTACTTCAACGACGCCTGGGGCTATCGGCCGCGGACCAGCCTGTGGTTTGGCCAACCCCGCTGGCAGGGCTACGCCGCCGGCGACAGCGGCGTCTGCTACCGCTGGCACCTGCCTGACCCGGTCTATTTCACCAAGTCGCTCAAAGTAGCCATCGAACACCGGGGCAACTGCGATGAATCGGAGGATGGCTTCTTCCTCGAAAGGCCCGACTTCTTCAGCAGCGTGGCCTACTGGTACCAGACGGGCCAACCCAGGACCACCTTCGGGCCCCTGCCCGACTGGCACGAGCGGCGCGTGCCCTGGCAGCACCACCACCTCGTCAAGGCTTACCGGCAGGCGGAGATTTCAGGCAAGACCAAGGTGAATGTGCAGCTGCAGGGCTTCTTTGGGGCCCGGCCCGTGCTGGCTTGGCCCAATGATGAGCCCGGAGCTGTGCTGACGTTGCCGTTCGGATTGGCCGAGCAGGGCCGTTTCGCCGTCCGCCTGACCGCCGCCAAGGGCCCCGGGAACGGCACTTATGACGTTCTGATCGACGGCAAGAAGGTCCTCACAGCCGATTTTCGCGCGGCGGAGACCGACGAGCTGGACCTGCCCCTGGGAACCCAGGAACTTGGCAAGGGCCCCCACACCCTCGCCTTTCGAGCGGCCGAGAAACCCGATCAGGTCGGCCCGCTGGGCGTGGAGGTCCTGCGTCTGCTGAAGCTGCCCCCCGAAGCCAAACGAACGCAGCGCACGCACCACGAGGCCCACTTCATCCGACTGGGCATCGGCCGTGCCCTCTACGCCTACCGTCTGGCCTTCGACAAGCTACCCGATTCCCTCGAAACGCTGGTTGAGCAAGGGTTCATGTCGGCCCGCTACCTCCGCGACGAGAACAACCTGCCCCTCAAGGCCTGGCGCGAGGGCGACGCCATGGTCGTCGAGAGCCCCGGGCAGGACCGCTGGAAACACAGTTGGAAGGGTCTGGACGCCAGGCGGTGAGACCGGCTCAGGCGAGCTTCTTGAGGCGGAAGAACTCTCGTCCGCAGCCCTTGATCGTTGGCCGTGATGCCGCGACGAAGTCGATGTCCAGTCGGTAGCCCTCCTTGAACCGCTCATTGAGCGACTCGACGGTGAACTCGTCGGCCTCGGCCACCTTGCGCCGCGTTACCGTATTGACCATGTTCACCTGGATCGCCGAAGCACACAGCCGCTGGAAGTACGTGTAAGGCGGCAACTGCGACGCGTTCTGCTGACACCACCGACAGTTCCATGATTCGAGGTTGTTGGGGCTGAAGAAGAAGCCGAAGCGCTTGAAGATGCGGCGAATGTTCATCATGCGGTTCAATCCCCGCATCAATGGTCGGTCGGGGGCGAAAAACGCCTTGGCCAGGCGATTCTGGCTCATGGCCCCGGCGAAGACCCTCCTGACCAGGGCCGTCGGATACACCGTCGAGGAAAGCTCGAACGGGTAGCGTGTATCATCGGTAGCCCCCTGCGTCCACCGGAACCGATGGACACACGCCCCGCCCACGTCAACATCCTCCACGGCATCCCCCCCCCGCCGCACCGCATCCGCACTGAAGCGGAACGAAAAACCGAAGGCGTCATCGCCATGGGC
>DDXG01000149.1 GCA_002347125.1 Phycisphaerales bacterium UBA2266 | reverse complement strand
CTGGATCACCTCCTTTCTAGGGATATCTAGAACACAGCGACTTTACCAGGTCGTTGTGAGATGTCAGGCACTTTCCAATGTGCTGTCTAGCGTAACTGTTTTTGACTTGGAAGCCCCGTGCCTCATGCACGGGGCTTTTTTATTGAACGGCGGGACGCGGCATCCCGAGCGCCACGATGTCATCCTGAGCGATCGGCGATAACAGAGGAGTATGGCGGGATGTGACGGGGCGAAACGCAGTCACACCCGAGATCGCCGGCTCCGGGCGGGCTAGTCCAGGCTAAGCTCCGGCAGTTCCGCCGAACCACCCATTCGCCAGCTTTCAAAGCGATCACGCATACGTTCTATTACGGCCTGTCGCTCCGGATCGCCCATGGCCTGCCAACGTTCGCCCATTTGTCTCATGCGGGCAAACTCCTCCTGGCGATCCTGCTCGCTCATCATCTGAATCCGCTGCATTCTCAGGGCAATACCTTCCCGCAGTCGGGCTTGTTCTTCTTCATTGAGATTGAGGTCAGCCAAGAACTGCTGGATGAGCGCCGCGTTCTGGCCGAGACGCCACTGGGGCTGGGGCTGCGGCTCAGGCGGCGCCTCCTCGACCACAATCTTCGCCAAGGACTCGTCGGCCTCCATGACGGGCGCCTCCACGGGCGCTTCCACAAATTCAACCGTGCCGACCGGTTCCGGCTCGACAGGCTCGACCACCGACGGCGGCTCCTCCACGAGAGCGACAGGTTCCGGCTCCACCGGGGGAAGCACGCTTGTCGTCTGAGGCACTTCCTTGAGCGACTGCCTGAGATGACGCACATGGCGCACGCCGAAACCGACTCCGACAGCGCCGACCAGGATGATAGCCACCGCTATGAACAGCGGCGCCGAGTCTTTCTTCTCTCGTTCCATATCGTAAACCTCATACAGTCCGGACAGCCCGCGATTCTCTCGTATGGCGTCTTATCAAAACGTATGGGCTCATCAGGGCCCGACAAACCGTATTATAACGCCGCCGAAGGGATTCAACAAGAATCCGCCGCACGCCGGAGCCAAAGGGCAGCTTGACAGGGCAGAACCCCCCTGCTATCATCCGCCCTTTTCAGGATACCCGGAGATTCACGACATGACGAAGGTAACGCTGATCACGGGCGACGGGATCGGCCCGGAAATCGCCGCAGCCGCCCGCCGCTGCATCGACGCCACGGGGGCCAGGATAGAATGGGAGACGGCCGAGGCCGGCGTGGACGTCATGGAACGCCTGGGCACGCCCATACCCGATGAGACGATGGACCTAGTCCGCAGGAACGGCGTAGTCCTCAAGGCGCCCATTACCACGCCCGTCGGCACCGGTTTTCGCAGTATCAATGTATATCTGCGGCAGGCGCTGGACCTTTATGCCTGTTTGCGGCCGTGCCGCAGCTACCCCGGCGTCCGCAGCCGGTATGAGAATATCGACCTCGTCATCGTTCGAGAGAATACGGAGGACCTCTACGCGGGCATCGAGTTCGAAAAGGGCAAGGACGACACCGCCGAGCTGATTGCGTGGATCAACGCCCACAGCAAGCGGCGGATCGGCCCGGACGCAGGTATCAGCATCAAACCCATCAGTGTAGCCGGCACCCAACGGATCGTGCGTTTTGCCTTCGAGTATGCCCGCAGGAACGGCCGCCGGAAGGTTACGAGCGTTCACAAGGCCAATATCATGAAGTTCTCCGACGGCCTGTGGCTGGACGTCAGCCGCCAGGTGGCCCAGGAATACCCCGACATCGAGTTCGAGGACCGCATCGTCGACAACATGTGCATGCAGCTCATCCAGAAGCCCGAACTCTACGACGTGCTGGTCCTGCCCAACCTCTACGGCGATATCATCAGCGACCTTTGCGCCGGCCTGGTCGGAGGCCTCGGCGTCGCACCGGGGGCCAATATCGGCGACCATGGGGCCGTTTTCGAGGCCACCCACGGCAGCGCGCCCAAGTACAAGGGCCTTAACAAGGTCAATCCCACGGCCCTGATCCTCAGCGGTGCCCTGATGCTTCGCCATCTTAACATGACGGCAAGGGCCGATGCCCTGGAAAGGGCCGTCGCGGCCGTTATCGCCGAAGGCAGGGACGTTACCTACGACATGAAACCCAACCGTGACGACCCCACCGCCGTGGGAACCAGCCAGATGGCCGATGCCATCATCCGGAAGATCAGAGTCTGACAATCGGACATAGGCCCCGCAGCCTTGATGACGCTTCTTGCCCCAGAAACAACCCCCCAGCGATGTTTTTCGTGGCGTGAGGGGGTGTTCTTGTGTAAGCTCTTCTTCAGACTGGGTTTACGAAAGGGCCATCTCTATTGAGTCAACAGGGCTTCAGGAATCTCGTTTCGGGCCGTCATAAGGGTCCGGCCGCCTGGGTCTTGCGGCTGCTTCTCAACATACCGGCGATTGTGTATTCGCTGGTCGTTAGAATTCGTAACCTGTTTTATGACAAAGGCTTACTGAATAGCAGCCAAACGGCTGTGCCGGTTGTCAGTGTGGGTAATCTGACGGTGGGCGGCACGGGCAAGACGCCGCTGGTCATCTGGCTGGCAGATCTTCTGGGTTCCAAGGACCTGTCGTGTGGGATTCTGACGCGGGGGTACAAGATGGGCTCGGCAGGTAAGCAGGCGATTGATGAACCTGCAATCCTGGCCCAAGAGTGCCCTCAGGCCCGTGTGATTGTCAATCCGGATCGCGTCGCCGGGGCGGCTGAAGCCGTCAAGGTCCACGGTGTCAAGGTCTTGCTACTGGACGATGGCTTCCAACACCGCCGCTTGGCCCGCGACCTCGATATCGTGGCCATTGACGCCACATGCCCATTCGGATACGGGCGAGTTCTCCCCGCTGGCCTTCTCCGGGATCCCGTTTCGAGCCTGAAAAGGGCCCATGCGGCCGTCATCACACGCTGCGACCAAGTCCATGAGGACGACCTTGCCGCCATCGAAGACCAACTCCGTCGCCACAACCCCCGCCTTGTGATCGCCAGGGCCCGTCATCTGCCCGTCTCAGCGACTAGCGACCGCAGCCATGACCTGGAACTGGGCCGGCTCAGCGACAAGCGCGTCTTCGCGTTCTGCGGCATTGGCAATCCCGATGGATTCTTCGCAACAGTCCGAGGTCTTGGCTGTGAAATTGTCGCAACGCTGGCCTTCGACGACCACCATCACTACACCGGCGACGATTTGGCCCGCGTCTGCGGCGAGGCCGTCAAGAGCGGGGCCGAATGGATCCTTACGACGCATAAAGACTGGATTTCGAGCCCATTGCGGGCTTTCGGACGGGGCGATCCGGGCCGGGAGTATGCCCTGCCTTTTGCCTTCCTGTCGGTCAGAATGGACTTCACCGCCGGACGGGACGCGCTTACTTCCTTGATTGAACAGGCCTTGGGCGGTACAATGCCGCACCGGAAACAGCCCTGAGAAACGCCCTTGGAGGCACTGAAAAAGGCCCTCAATGCAAGAGAAACTGCTCAATGTAGTAGGAAGCCTCGGGTCGCCGAAGGTCCTGGTCGTCGGCGACTTCATGCTGGACGTCTACGTCTACGGAGACGCCCTGCGGATCAGCCCGGAGGCCCCTGTGCCGGTCCTGCGGGTCAAGCGGACCGAGTCCTGCTGCGGGGGGGCCGGCTCAGTGGCGGCCAATCTGGCGGCTCTCGGGGCACACCCAGCCTGTATCGGGATCGTAGGGGATGACCCGGACGGGCATATACTGATTGAGAAGCTACGGGGGCTTCGGGCCCAGACACTGGGGCTGATACGGGCATCGGATCGCCCTACCACGAAGAAGGAGCGTCTGGTTGGCCTGGCGCAGCATCGTCATCGCCAGCAGTTGATACGAGTCGACCTGGAATCGACGGAACCTCTTTCGCAGCCCCAGCAGGAAGCCGTCCTTAAGGCGTTTGCGGCGGCTCTCGACGATGCGGATGTCGTCTGCGTTCAGGACTATGGCAAGGGCGTCGTCTCTCAGCCGCTGTGCATCGAATTCGTTCGGATGGCAGCAGAAGCGGGCAGGAAGGTGCTCGTGGACCCCGCGCCGATAACGGACTACGCCAAGTACAGGGGCGCCACGTTGATCACGCCAAACCGCCGGGAGGCGTCTTTGGCAGTGGGATTCGATATTGAGGACACCGAGACCGCGGGCCGGGCGGCGAGCCTGCTGATGGACAGTCTTGGGCTTGAGGCGGTGGTCATAACGCTTGACAGACAAGGGGCTTATCTCAAATGTGCCCAGTTCGATGGGCTGGTTGAGACACGGTCCAGGAGTGTCTACGACGTGACCGGGGCCGGGGATGTCGTGCTGGCCACGTTGGCGGTAACGGTGGCGGCCGGCTGCGATTACGAGACGGCCGTGAGGTTGACGAACGTCGCCGGAGGCCTTGAGGTCGAACGGTTCGGGGCCGTCCCAATCACGCGTGAGGAACTCATCCACGAAGTGGCGGGAACCAAGGTGGTCTCGGTGGAAATGCTGCAACAGATCCTGGGCCAGCATCGCCTGGATGGGCGCAAGATCGTCTTTACGAACGGGTGTTTCGACGTCCTGCACCGCGGCCACATCGAGTATCTGGCCTTTTGTAAGCAACAGGGCGATATCGTGGTGGTCGGGCTCAACAGCGACAGCTCCGTCCGCCGCATCAAGGGGCCCGAGCGGCCCATCAACAATGAGCACGACCGGGCGGCCGTGCTGGCGGCACTGGAGTCCGTGGATTACATCACCGTCTTTGAGGACCCGACGCCCATCAAGTTGATTGAACGTGTCCGACCGGATGTCCTGGTCAAGGGCGAAGACTGGAAGGACAAAGGCGTCGTCGGGCGGGAGTTTGTCGAATCGTACGGCGGGCAGGTCAAGCTGGCCAAGCTCGTGACGGGCCGCAGTTCAACGGCCACGATTGAGAAGATGAAGGCCCTTGAGGCCAGGCGATCATGAATCAAAGCGACCGAGAACGATTCGCCGGGGTCATTGAGGCGCACAAGGCCCTGGTGGAGCAGTTTGAACGCCGCGGCGTCGAGAGCGTCATCGCCGCCGCCGAGGCCATTGTCCGGGCCATTGAGGGCGGTGGAACGGTGTATCTGTGCGGCAACGGAGGATCGGCCGCGGACGCCCAGCACGTCGCGGGTGAACTTGTGGGGCGTTTTACGGCCGATCGACGGGCCCTGCCGGCCGTGGCGCTTTCCACGGACACTTCGATCCTTACGTGTATCGGCAACGACTACTGCTTCGAGGACGTATTCGCCCGGCAGGTCGAAGCGCTGGTGGGCAAGGGCGATGTCTTGTGGGCGTTTTCCACCAGCGGCGCCAGTGGCAACGTGCTCAAGGCGGCCCAACTGGCCAAGGCGCGCGGGGCGGTCCTCATCGCCTTCACCGGCAGGGGCGACAGCCCGTTGCAGACGATGGCGGATGTCTGCCTCTGCGCCGCCGACGCATCGACGGCGCGGAGCCAGGAAATCCACCAACTGGCGTACCACATCATCTGTGAACTCGTCGAACAGCGTTTCGTCGGCTGTTGATATGAAAGTGGGTCCGCAAGATGTCTGAGAAAGCCGTATTCCTGGATCGCGACGACACGCTCATCGTGGATCCCGGCTACATCAGCGACCCGGACCAGGTGCGACTGATCGACGGCGTCGCCTCGGCTCTCAATCAGTTCCGCAATATGGGCTACCGGCTCGTCGTCATCTCAAACCAGTCGGCGGTGGCGCGAGGCCTCATCACCGAGAAGCAGCTTGGGCATATCCACGCGCGGCTGAAGGAGCTATTGGGACGTCAAGGGGCCTATCTGGACGGCATCTACTACTGTCCGCATCACCCGGAAGGCTCGGTGCCGGAGTATCGCAAGGACAGCGACGATCGTAAGCCCGGCCCAGGCATGTTGCTGACGTCCGCGCAGGAACTGGACATCGATCTATCGCAGTCGTGGATGATCGGCGACAGCGCCAGGGACATCCACGCGGGGCGCGCGGCCGGCTGCAGGACGATCCTGGTCGATCCGCCCACGCGGGAGGTGCGTTTCGAGGACCTTCGGTCGAATCCGGATTACCGCGCGATCAACCTCAAGGAGGCGGTCAACATCGTCAAGCTGCACAATCGCGCGGCGGCGCAGGCGGCGGCTCCGGCGGCCGCGGCGCCACAGAAGCCCGCCGAGGCGCTCCAACCGCCCGCGGCGCAAGCCGATGAAATGGAGCAGGAGCCAGTGCCGCAAGAGCCGCAGGCACCTGAGCCTCAGCCGACTCCCACAGCCATACAAGACGCCGACCGCCGCCCGACACAAGGCGTGGACGCCGCACCGGATACAGAGGAGCAGGATGCCGCGGCGGATGAGCCCAAGGGCCGGCCGGCAACAAGCCATGTGGTTTTTCCGGTCAAGACAGCCGCCAGGCCCAAAGCGGCCAAGGCCAAAGACCGCCACCAGCGCCCTTCGGCAGAGACGGAGGCCTCGACGTCGGCCGTGGCAGCCAGGTCCGGCGACTGTGAACCGCTGTCGCAGTCCGATGCGGAAGAACCCGCGGACAGAAGGTCTCCGCCAGCCACCGGAAGCAACCCACAGGAGGCATCGACACAAGACCTGCTGCGGGAGATTGCCGACCAGTTGCGTATCCTCAACCGCGATGAGATGTTCCATGAGTTCTCCGCGATGCGGTTCCTGGCGGGGATTCTGCAGGTGCTCGTGATCTTCTGCCTGGTGGTGACGGTCTGGTTTCTGATGAACCCCTCGAAGACGGGCCAGGAACTCTATGTCGCCCTGGGTTTTGGGATTGTGCTGCAGTTGATGTCGTTGACGTTCTACCTGATGCAGGGGCGGAAATAGCCATGCCGGATCGGAGCAACACGATGGACCGGTCCGCCCGGCAGGTATTGGTCTGGTTGCCCTCGCCGATGGGCGACGCCATCTTGTGTACGCCGGCATTGCGCGCCATCCGGGAACACTTCGCCGATGCGCACATCTTCCTGCTGGGCGCTCCGCTGATTCGCAGCATCCTCTCGCCGAGCCCCTTTGCCGACAGTTGGCTCCAACAAGGCATGAAGAACCCATTCGCCATCGCCAGGAACCTGCGCGAGCATGAGTTCACGCACGCCATTCTGCTGACGAACTCGTTTGTCTCGGCCCTGGCGACGTTTCTGGCCCGCGTCGGCGTTCGTATCGGGTATGCCCGGGGCGGGCGCGGCTTCCTGCTGACCGAGCGTCTGCATCCGCCGCGGGTGGCCGAACCTGACGCCGAACCCGGCCGCGGCGTCCAGCGCGTGGCCGCGGCGGCCAAGGGGCTCGGACAGGCCCTGCGCAACCGATTCAATCCACACACAATGGTTGACTACTATCTGGCGCTGGCGGCACGGGCTGGAGCCTCAACACACAATAGAACACTCGAGTTGTCCGTGGCTGAGGATGCACGCCAGCAGTTGGCGCAGAAGCTGCCGGCCCTGCAAGAGGCAAGCGGTCCCGTGGTGATACTCGTGCCCGGCGGGGCGTTCGGCCCCAGCAAGTGCTGGTTGCCGCAGCGATTCGCCGAGACCGCCGACCGCCTCATCGAGCAATACGGCGCTACGGTTGTGGTTTCGGTCGCGGCCAATGAGGCCGAACGCCGCATCGGACGACAGATATGTCAAACGGCCAGGCATCCGCTGCTGAATCTCGGCGAACATCCGCTGGACCTGGGACAACTCAAGGCCCTGTTCGCCCGTGCGGACCTTGTGATCACCAACGACACGGGGCCGCGGCACATCGCCATCGCCCTGGGCCGACGGGTGGTCACGCTTTTTGGCCCGAACGACCCGGCATGGACCGATACAGGCTACAAATACGAGACGTGGGTCGTGGCCGATGTCGAGTGCGCCCCATGCGCCCGGCCGCGATGCCCCAAGCCGGAACATATCTGTATGAAGGCCATCACCGTCGATAGCGTGTATGAGGCCGCCGCCGGGCATCTGGACGCCGCGAAGAAACGGGCTGCCACCAATGGTTGACTGCGAATTCGAGCCTGTCTGCGAAGGGATGTGGGTCCGCCGCGACTACAGAGACCGGCTTGCGGCGGCGGGTCTGAGCAGTCTGGAGGTGGTGTTCGAGTTGCAGAGTGGAACGAATCTGTCGAAACCGGGACTGGCGCCCTAC
>DDXG01000262.1 GCA_002347125.1 Phycisphaerales bacterium UBA2266 | reverse complement strand
CGTTCATATAGATGGACCGCACGCCGATGAGCCGCGCCGCCAGCGGGGAGTTGAAGGTGCTCTGGCTGATGGCGACATCGGGCTTGTGTTGTTTGACGAACGACCGCAACTGGGCCGTGCGCTCGACGAAGCCATAGACCTTCTTGATCTTGCTGGCGCCGTAGTGGCTGCCCACGATGTGATATGGCAGGCCCTCCAGCTTGAGCAGTTCGACGGTATTGGCCAGCGGCCGACAGGTGATCAGGACCTCGTGCTCGCCCTGCAAGTCCCGAATCATCGGCGCAAAGAGATTCACATGTGGGGAATTGGACAGGTCAAACCATATCTTCATGAAGGGACCTTCTGCGATAACGGGTCGTTCACACGGGCCTTGCAGGACAGCAGGTATTCCGACAGCGCCAGCAGCGACCACATGGTGTTCCACCGGAAGAAGTCGTGACGCACCGTGACGAGTGGATACTTCTGATAATAGAAGAAATGCCGCTGCTCATCGTAGAAGCCCTCCAGATGCAGCCTCAGCAATTCGGCCAGCCGGTCTTCGTACTGCGGCAGCACCGCCCGATACTTCGACAGGAAGTAGACGCCGTGCGCGACGTTGTGAATGTCGATGGGGTACTTCAACGGGTAGCGCCAGTACGGCCGCATCTTCAAGTCGAACATCCGCTCGATGTAGAACCGCGTTCCCCTGGCAAAGGCCTCATTCCGCGACTGCTGCAGCGTGTCGTCCACATGCCGATAGCTCTCGATGCCTTCCAGCATGTAGCACTGATGGAAATCGATCTGCTTCTTAGGCCTGTCGCCCCGCCAACTATAATACCAGGAGCCGTCCTCATTCTGCCTTGCCAGCGTGTACGAGAGGATGCGGCCGGACAGAGCCAGGCATTCCTCGTTGCCCGTGGCGCCGTAGGCCCGATTCAACGCGGCCCCGGCCAGGATCGACGCATTGAAGACCTCCTGGCGCCCCGTGCTGTTATAGCTGAGACAGCACCCCTGCGGCCGTTCGGTACGGTTTGTGTGGAGCAGTAGATGGTCACATACAGCCTGGGCGGCGCGAAGGTGAGCATCCTCGGACGTTGCCTCATACAACTCCAGAAACATCATGGCGGCATTGGCGTTGATGAACGTCAGCGTTGTATTCCTGTCGTGAAGCACCGTCGGGCCCGACTGATAGTCGATGATGCGGGACCATCCCAGCGTCCCATCGACCTGCGTCGCGTGGGATTTCAGCCAGTCGGCGGCGAACTCGGCCTCGCCCAGATGCGACGGTTCTCCATCCGCCTTGAACAGCTTCAGATGGACAAGACCCCAGAGCACCATTGCCGTCGTGTTGTGCGCGGGTGCAATCCTGAGCAGCCGGCGGAGGTTCACCGGACTGTAGAAATTGACCAGCGTCATGCCTCTGGCCGCCGCGCCCTTGAGGCGCCGGATGAACGGCCGCTGCGAGTTGAACAGGTCGGCCGGGTCGAAACCCTGGTGGCCGTGGCGGGCGATCCGCGACAGGCAATCGTCGATGATGACGCGTATCCTCTCAGTTGTCGCCAAGCAGTCTCTCGATGGCACGAATACTCTCCATGGCTTGCTCCGCAACGGCCTCCAGGCCGCGGACCAATTCTTCACGAACGCGCTGGCGTCGCCCGGCCAGCTCTTGCAGTCGGGCGAAGGCCCCCTCGGCCGTCAGGCCATCCAACGCAATGCTGTACCGGCTCTGCCCGAAACGCCCCATGAAATCGTGCGTCTTCTGATCGTAGGCAATCGCCAGCGTCGGGACCTTCATCCGAAGACCATAGACCACGGAGTGCGTCTTCGTGGCGACCAGCATGTCCAGGTCGGCCACCACGGCCAGCAACTCCCGCGGATCCATTGACGTGTCCACGATCTCCACCTCGTCGGTGCCGCCAAGCGCGGCGACCAGTTCTCTGATGAACGGCATATCGCCTCGCCCCGTTGTGTTGTCCTCCATCGAAATCAGGCGCACCCGGCCGCCCAGCTCGCCGGTGATCCGGCCGATGAGATCGGCCATTTCGGCCAGGTAGCGCTCCTTGCTCATCCATCGCTTGTAGTAGATGTGGTGAATCGTAACGCCGACAACCGGCCTGTCGGCCTCCCCGCGCCGGCGAACCGATGGCTCCGGGAACAGGAACACGATTTCATTGGTGGCAGCCGCTTTGTCCGTGTGGATGCCGTGTTTCTTGAGCGTCTCGAACGTCCCCTCGTCGCGAAACGAGGTGTATGCCGCGTGCTTGAGGACGAATCGCGTCATCATCAGGTCGGGAATCCTGAACCTGCCCGAAAACGGACCAATCGTCTGGGCGATGACGGCATACCGCCGCTTGAGCAATACACACATCAGACAGTGAAAGAAGTGCGCGAAGAACTGCCCCGGACGGTTCAGCGTCGTGAACAGATGCCCTCCCGGCGAGACCATCAGGTCCGCCGAGCACATCTCCCGAATCACGGCGAACCGCCCCGACAGCCTCGCCGGATTCAGCAGTCGCATCCGCACGAGCAGGGCCGTCGCCACTTGCACGGCCGCCAACAGTATCTCACCGGCCACCCAGAGCACGCGGCGGACGCCCCGCGCGTTGACCGCCCGGCGGGTATTGAACGGCCACTCACAACTGTCGTACCCGAACAGCTTCTCGGTCTGGGCCGGGTCAAACGACGAGACCACCACCTGGGCCCGCGGGATATGCGCCTTGATGGACTCCACCAGCGCGTACAGCAGCGACACATTGCCCTTGTTGCGGCTGTAGTGCTGCATGATCAGAATCTTCGACATCGTTCCACTCACCGCCAGACCCGGGCCGCGACCTTCAATAGTCGCAGCAAGAAGAAAGGCAAACGCCGATAACGGCTCGACAGCCGCGCCCGGTGCATCGCCAGGAACACGGGCATATACAACGCCTCTCGCAGCAGCACCATCGGCGAGATTCTCGCCGGCCGGCCCCCCATCAGAGGCCGCAGAGCTACATGCCACCGTGTATACAACCAAGCCCGGTGCTGATATCCGGGGCCCTTGGAGTGCGCCAGACGGCCGTGCGCGGACAGGAACTCCGTCATCGACAGCTCGCTTGGACACAGGGCATCACGGTGGGCATCGAGCAGCTCGCGCCCCAGGTCCGTGTGCCCCAGCACGATGGAACAGCCCTCGCGGTTCGACGCCAGGCGCGGCAGCCACGCATCCCCCGCCGCGATATCCGCTGCGCAGGCGAACGGATCATTGCAGAAATAACAAGCCTTCGGCAGAAACACATTGGAGGACAGCAGCGTCTTCATGCCGTTGGGCGACTTGTACGGCGTTTCCACGACTGTGCCATCAGACAGACTCGCACGAATAGACCCGGGCCAGCCCTCAGAGCGGTAATTCATCCTTCGGACAGCCGATGGCTCGACCTTCAACCGCCCGAGCATATACCGGGTGGCGTGGATATTGGGGGTCCGCCCGCAGAACAGCCCGATGATGACGGCGATCTTCCCGAGCCGCTGTCGCCCCCTTCGCGTCGCCAACTGGCGCCGGATCCCGTACACCGTGCACGGCAGACTCACCAGCGCCAGTCGTTCCTGCGGGCCCGCGGCCGCCACGGACTCATAAAGGCTGGTCAAACGGACCGGGGCGTACAGAGAACCCATCGCGCCCACGACTTCCGCTTCGCTGCGAGCGACAAAGTACTCCGGCAGCAAAGGGGCGTCGCCGCCCTGGCGCACGAGCAGGGCCCCGTCGATGGCCTTGGACCGCAGCAGACTCAGCAGCAACTGCGAAACGCTCCCCCCCGAAGCCGACCTGAACCGGATATCCGGGTCCGCCGCATGCGACAGGTGCATCCGCGCCGCGGCGACGGCATCAGCCGGCCGCGTCGGATTCAGCATGGGGCAGACCTGCACGCACAAGCCGCAATGCGAACAGGCCGCCTCATCCACCGTCGCGCCATACTTGCCCAGTTCCTCCCGAAATCCCACGCCAATGGCATCGGCCGGGCATACCGCAGCGCACGCCGCACAACCAATGCAGATATCGCGTTCGGCCAGCGGACGCACACTGCACCGCCGCCGTCTCTGCCCACCCGGCAGATCACCGGCCCGCGGCGCCGCTACACATTCCACTACGTGCTCACCATCCATGCGGGGTCTCTTGCGCAATCCGCTCATAAAGGGCCTCGAACCGACGCGCCACCGCCGAGGCCGCAAATCGTGCCGCCGCCTCGCGATGGTTGTTCCGCCCCATGCGCTCGAGTAGATCGGGGTCCTCGATCAATCGCTCGATGGCCCCGGCGAAGGCGGCGGGGTCTTTGCCCTCGATCAGGTACCCGGACTGTCCGTCGATAATGATATCGCGAAGCCCGCCCACCGGCCGCGTCACAATGGCAAGACCAAAGGCCATCGCCTCCAGAACGGCGACAGGCAGTCCCTCTGTATAGCTCGGCAACACGAGGATATCGGTGGTTGTGAGGACCTCTGTCTTCTGTGCCCCTTGCACGTGGCCCGCCCAGGCCACGTCGTGCAGTCGTCTTTCCGCCGCGTACCGTTTGGCGGCATCCAAGGCCGTTCCGGAACCGGCGACCGTCAATTTCACCAACGGATGCCGGGACTTGACAATGGCGTAAGCGTCAAGAGTCTCGTAGATTCCCTTCGTTGCCTCAACGCGAGAGAAGAACAGCAGCCGAATCTCCCCCTGTTGCCGGCGAGGCCTCGCCCCTGACACGTCGCCGTCTATCAGGGCGTCATGGAATGCTGTTGTCTCCACGACAACCGGCACACGGATGCCCCATTGCTCCAGTTTGTCTTTGAAGGCGCCGGCGAGTACGACGATTGTGTCCGCCCGCGAGAAGACCCGGCGAAACACATGCAGCCGCAGTCCTTTCAGCGAGTCTTCAAAATCGGATTTCCACCCGTGGAACATGACGACGGTCCGGACATGGCGCCGCCGCGTCAGCAGAACAAACAGCCCGTCCCGCAGACTCGCCCTGGAATTGAGCGAGGGATTGACATGAACCACGGCATACCCGCCCATCCGCAGGGCTCTGCGGAATCGCCACGCGTCGCGCAGCGCCCGGACGACCGCGGCAAGGCCGCCTTTCTCGCCCAGACGCTTGCCGATGGTGAAGTAGTCCACGTCGCCGCCGAAGAAATCCCGTAGCGTGATGAATAGACCCGCTACGCCCCCTGCCTTGTCGAGGTCGGGAGTGAGTAGAAGCACCTTCATGAGCAGCCTTCCCTGCAACGGTTCACAGGCCGCCTGTCACTTTGATGGACGTTACCCAAGCGGTCTGCCACCCACATCCTCCTTCTGCATCCGAATACACCACAGGACCGACGCCAGCGCGAACATCGCGTGCGGAGCGGCGAATTGTCCGGTGAGGCAACTCATGATGGTAAACGAGATGAGAGTCGCGACCATAATGCCGAATTCAGAAGTAGTTTTGTCTTGTAACAGTGCGATCTTCGCCAGGGTGTAATACAAAAGTGCCAGCAACAACAACCCCACGACGCCCGCGATCAACAGCAAGTCGAACACATCGCTATGGGTATGGACCCATATGCCTGCGACCGAAGCCATCCGCTCCACCATTTGGCCATACCCCATAC
>DDXG01000270.1 GCA_002347125.1 Phycisphaerales bacterium UBA2266 | reverse complement strand
CGTCCATCTCTTCGCCGTAGCGGACGAGCCGGGCACTGTTGAATACGACGATCAGACTGCCGACGAAGTGCAGAACAGCGGCCATAACGGCCGACACCCATGCCGCGGAGGCCGCGATGATGCCAAGCACGATGAAGAGGACGCCGAAGAAGAGATTGGCCATGATGACGGTGCGGGTCTTTCTGGAGAGGCGGACCAGGAAGGGCAGGCGCTTGAGGTCGTCGCTCATGAGGGCGATGGAGGCGGAGTTGATGGCGACGTCGCTGCCGGCGGCGCCCATGGCGATGCCGAGGTCTCCGGCGGCCAGGGCCGGGGCGTCGTNNGCGTCGTTGATGCCGTCTCCGACGACGGCGACCGTGTGCCCCTGGCGTTTGATCTGTTCGACGATGTCGAGTTTGTCCGTGGGCAGGCAGTTGGCCTTGACGTCGGTGCAGCCGAGTTCGGCGGCGACGCGTTTGGCGACCTCATCGCGGTCGCCCGTGAGCATGGTCATGCGCTTGACGCCGAGATTTCGCAGTTCATCGACGGCGTGTCGGGCCTCGGGGCGGGTCTTGTCCTGGAGGCCGATCCAGCCGATGCAATGTTGGTCCTGTGAGACGTAAAGGGTGCTGAAGCCCTGCTCCTCGTGAAGGGCGGGGTCGGGAACTCCCGCGACGTCTATTCCGTTTTCCTTGAGGAAGCTGTCGCGGCCGACGCGCACGGTTGCGCCGTCGACGACGGCCGTCACACCCTTGCCGGGGGTCTCGCGGAATTCCTGGGTGGCCGGCAGGGCCAGGCGGGCGTCGCGGGCGACGTCGTGCAGCGCGCGGGCGGCCGGGTGTTTGCTCATCTGTTCGGCGGCCGCGGCGGCGGCGAGCAACTGGGCCGGTTCAACGTCCTGGGCGGGCGTGAGCTTGGTGACATAGAGGCGCCCGGTGGTGACGGTGCCGGTCTTGTCGAAGACGAGGGCCGTCATCTTGCCGGCGATTTCGAGGTCGGCGACGTTCTTGATGAGGATGCCCAGACGCGCGGAGGCGGATATGGCGGCGACCATGGCGGTGGGCGTGGCCAGGATCAGGGCGCAGGGGCAGGAAATGACCAGGATGGTGATGGCGCGGCTGATGTCGTGGGTGAAGAACCAGACAATGGCGGCAATCATGAGGATCGTGGGGGTGTACCATTTGACGTACTGATCGATGATCCGCATGATGGGGATTTTGGTCTGCTCGGCCTGGATGATAAGGGACTGGACCTTGCCCAGGGTGGTGTCGCCGCCGGCCTTGGTGACCTTGATGTCGAGGACGCCGGTGAGATTGCTGGTTCCGGCGAAGACCTGTTGGCCGGGGAGTTTATCGACGGGCAGCGATTCGCCGGTGATGGTGGCTTCATTGACGGCGCTCACGCCGGCGACGACCTCGCCGTCGGCGGGGATGTTGTCACCGGGCCGGACGCGAACACGGTCTCCGCCCTTGAGGGTGCTGACCTTGACTTCAGTTTCGGCGCCGTCGGCCGAGAGTAGATTGGCGCGGGTGGGGGTCAGGCGGATAAGGGATTCGATCGAGGCCCTGGCGCCAAGGGCGGTGCGTGTTTCGACGAGTTCGCTCAGGAGCATGAAGAAGGCCACAACGCCGGCGGCGACGTACTCGCCGGTGGCCAGGGCGGCGACGATGGCGAGGGCGACGAGTTCATCCATGTGGGACTCGCGGCGGATAAGGCTGCCGACGGCGTGAATAACAATGGGGGCGCCGAGCAGGACGGCGGCGGCCATGGCGAGAAAGTCCGTATTGAAGCTGCCTTTGCCGTAGATGTACTTGGCGATGCCGCTGTTGATGAGCAGCACACCGCCGGCGAGCGTGCCAAGCAGGGCGAGACTGACGCCCATCTGCTTGCCGTGGGTGTGCTCGGCGTGATTATGGTCTTTCAGATGCAAGTGCTCGTGGGCCATAGTCGGTTGTCCTTGGTGGCGCTTTCTTTGTCGCGTTCAACGTCGCCGATTACTTCGGCTGGGTGTTGGTCCCGATCCGGTCCCTGGGTTTGAGGGATGCATCGCGGCTGAGGTCTATCCAGATTTGTGCGTCGGAGGTGTCGCGGCCGGGCTGGATAATGATCTTCTCATCGACGTTGGCGAGGATTTCGGCCATTGTATCCTGGTAGATTCTGCGTTTGACGAGTTCCGGACGCTTGCGGTATTCCGGCAGCAGCGCCTGTAGATAGTCGGCGTTGGCGCGGGCCGACTCGACGATGTCGGTCTTGTAGGCCCGAGCATCGGCGATCTTCTCACTGGCCGTGCCTCCCAACTGGGACCAGAGCTGTTCGTGACGGTCCTCGGCGACCGTCTCGCCTCTCAGGGCCGCCACCAATTCGGCGGCCACGGCCCCACCGATCTCGTTAAGCTTGTTCTCCGCATAGGTACGCGCCTCGCTGACGGTCTGTTCGGCGACCTGGCTGGCGCTGTGAGCGGCTTCAAATGCCTCGTTCACCTGCCGCGGCCAGGTGCTCTCGGTCAGTTGGACCTGGACGACCTTGATGCCGGACTCGATGATGTCGAGCTTCTCCTGAAGCAACTGCTGAACCTGGGCCGCGAGGCTGCCGAGGCGCTCATAGAGGACGTCGTCAATGCTGTAGTCGACGGTGGCGGTCACAACGGCGTCTTCAAAAAGGTTCTCCAGCAGCGGCTTGAGGCTCCGGGTGATGACGTTGAAGTACACCTGCCCGGGTTTGACGTCCTCGACGTGGACGTTCTGGAAGAACAGTTCCGGCTCGGCGATGCGGTAGACCAGTTGCCAGCGGGTGTGGACGATGTTGTAGTCGCTGCCCTCGGTATCGCCGCTCGAGCCATCGAGGTCACTGCGAGTGATACAGTATCCATCTTTGGTGGGGTCGAGGATTTCGGGGGGCCGGCGGTTCCTTCGCAAGGGGTCTCGGAGCATCTCTTCAGCGGTCTCGTAGTACCAGAAGGACCGGATGCTCAGTTCGACGGTCTGGTCCACGGGGATGCGGACCATCTCATCGATGGGGTACGGCATCACCCAGTAGGGCCACGTTCGCGGCGTCAGGACGCGGTCCTCGGGTCCGCCGCGGATGCGCCCGAATCGAAGGACGAGAGCCCGCTCGCCGGTCTCCACGGTGCGGAAGCCCAGCCCGACGAAGACCAGGACCAGGACGAGCATGATGATCTTGAGGATGATGAAGCTGTGCTTGAGGGCCCGCGACAGATAGGTGGCGGCGATGTCATCCTCACCGGGTCCGTGTGTGGGCTGTGCCTGAGTCGGGGAGGACCCCAGGCTGGCTTGAGGGCTGTCTTGCCGGCCGGATTCCCCGGGGGCGTCGTGCGTATTGTGAGGGTCGTTCGTCATGGCCGTGCGTCTGCTCCCATCAGTTTGTGTTCGGGTCGGGGACCGTCAAATTGGGGGCCGCAGTTAGGAGGTTGAACGGCTCGGCGTCGGCCGGGATGACGATGGTCGAGCGCTCACGGAGGATCTCCTTGAGGACCTCCGTGTCGCGCAGGAACATAGCGAGTTGGGGGTCCTGTTCGAGCATCTTGTAGAACCGTGCGGCATCGGCGTCGCCCTCGGCGCGAATGGCCTTGGCGCGGGCCTCGGCGGCGGCAAGGAGTTCCTTGGTCTTGTAGTCGGCGTCAAAGCGAACGCGGGCGGCCTGGGCCTGGCCCCGGGCAATGGTCGCTTGGGTCCGGCGGGTCCGCTCAGCCGTCATGCGCTCGAAGACCTTCTTGCTGACGTCCTCGCTGACCATCAGACGTTTGATGCCGAGGGCCTCAATGGTAATTCCGTAAATCTCCCGGGCGGACTTGGCCAGGTCATCCTGCATTTCCTGCTCGATGTTGCGGAACTGGATCTTGTCCGGCTCGCTGTTGACGAACTCGCCGAAGCTGTGCCGACCGATGATGCGGGTCTGGGTGTCGCGAATCTGGCCGATGAGCTTACTTTCGGCGGCGGCCGCGGTGCGGACGGACGTGAAGAATTTCAGCGGTTCGGTGATGCGCCATACGATGTAGGTGTTGACGATAATGGGCACGGCGCCGCGGGTGGTTGTCTCGCCCAGGTCGGCTTCGAAGACGCGCATCCGTGAATCAAACTTGTGGACCCTGTCGATGGGGCGGGGCCATTTGAAATACCAGCCGGGTTCAGTAATTTCACGGATCGGCTGGTTGAATCTCGTGACCAGGGCCGACTCGGTTTGACGGACCTGGAAGGAGACGAGCACCAGCCCCAGCGTGACGATAATCACAAAGACGATGAGGACAACCCCTGCGTTCTTCATTGTCCGGAGATCTCCTGAATAGTGCCAAAATCATACAGATCGGGGGTGAGCTGTTCTTTAAGGTCGATCCGGAAGATCTGGCTGTTGCCTTTGCCGGGGACGACCACGTATTTTCGCACGTCTCGCAGGGCTTCCATAAGGGCCCTGAGTCGTTGTTCCTGTCGATAGATCTCGGGGGCGGCCTGGTGGGCCCGGACCTGGCTGGCGAACCGGCGGCCGGTGGCGTCGGCCAGGATGGACTTCTCGAAGGCGTAACTTTGAGCTTGCCGAAGGGTCTGGAAGATGGCGCCGCGGGCCTCGGCGAATGCCCGGTCGAGTTCCGGCGCCAGGGCCTGAAGCTGCTGCTCATCGGATTGGGCCTGTTGATAGCGGGCAGCCAGTTCATAGAGCTTGTTGGCGTCCTCGACGGAGCCGGCGACGGAGGAAAGGGTGCTGTTTCTTTCGGCCTGGGCGTGGAGAATCAGAGCCTGTTCTTCCTGGACGGCCCCGATGACGGCCTGGTAGTCCTTGGCGACCTCAACGGTTGGGTGGAGCCCCTGGAGGCCGAGGAAGACGATCTCGATGCCGAGGCCTTTGGCGTCGGCGGCGCTCTGAATGGCGTCGGTGAGGACCTGCTTGGCGCGGGCACGGCCGCCGCCCAGGAGGCCCAGGTCCTCCGCTCCCTGCTGCTCTTCAATGTCAACAGTGGACCCCGCGGCGAAGCGGGCCAGTTCATTATGGCAGATGGCGGAGAGGAGTTGCTCGGGGTCTCTGTGGTTGTAGATGTAATCGTAGAGGTTCTTGACGCGGTACTGGACGGGGACGTTGGCGTTGATGAGACCGACGGGGACGCCGCCGCCGACATCGCCGCCGGAGAAGTGGGTGGCGACCAGGAGGGGGTACTCCTGCTTGTAGTGCTTCTTTCCCCAGAGCAATTCCTTCTCCTGGATCACCTCGCCGGTCTGCTTGTCGATTTCGGGCTCGAAGCCGACATAGACTTCCCGGATCCGCTGAGTCGGATGGGTGAGGACCCTGTCGAAAGGCCAGGGCCACTTGAAAGCAAGTCCCGGTCCGAGAAGTCGAACCTGGCCGGAGGCGGTTCTTGGATTGCCCAAGTGCTCCACGACCGCCTGCTCATCCGGTGCGACGACAACCACACAACTCATCAAGTAAAGGGTGACCACACCGAAGATGAACAGAGGCAGGACGGCCTTCTCCAGGAGCTTGTAGAACCATGTTTGCGAGACCTGAAAGCCGAATTGATAGTCGATGGCGTCGGCGGCGCTGCGGAAAATGCCTCCGGGCTCATTGATCACGCCAAGCAGGCGGCTGTCGAAGGCGGCGCGGCTGTATTGTCCCTTGATGCGGGGGCGGTAGATGTCGAGGACGACATTGAGCGCGGTTTCGAGGGCGACGACGACCAGCAGCGAGCCGACGAAGTAATCGACGACCCGGACGACGGCGTAGAATTGGAAGAGGTGGGCCGCCGCCAGTCCGATCGCCAGCCCGAAGCAGACGGCGGCGACGGCGAGCATGGAGCTGCCGGCGGCGCGAAGGGGCTTCCACTGCGTCTGGGCGGACATGCCGGTGGCGTAGCGGGAGATGAGGAAACTGACAAAGGCAATGGCGGCCATGGAGACGGCACAGACCAAGAAGGGCTGTTCGGTTCGGACCGGTTCGAAGCTCTGGAGCTTCTTCAGAAGGTAGATGCCGAGGACTGCCTGATAGACGGCCAGAAGCGCCGAATAGATGGGCAGGAACCACTTCTCGAGCACCTCCAGACGGCGGCGGGCGACGACGAAGAGGGCCTGCTGCTCGCTTTGGCCGGCGAAGATGTTGGAGGCGCCGGTGTCACCGGCGAGACGGCCCATGTCCAGTTGTTCCTGTTCGGCGAGCTTGCGCTGATGGAATTGGACGGCGAGCGCAAACCAGATCAGGGCCGAGGACAGGACGAGCCAACTGACGGCGGAGACGGCGAAGAAATCGCTCCATCGTCCCAGAAAGAAAGCGACGGCGAAGACGACGAGACTTAGAAACAGAGACACCCAAGCTACGTTTTCGGAGCGTTTGGAGGATACGGCCATCTTTGATCAGTCCCGGTTCAACAGCATGAACAAATGACGACAAACGCAGTATTTGCAGTATGACTCTTTACAACCCAAGGGCTTGGTACTATAACAAGGCCCGCGGTGTTCGTATAGAGACATTCGCCAAAAAAGTTTCGTTGACGACGTCGGCATGGGGCCGACACAGTCTGTTGATGGGTATTGCCGCCGGAGCCGGGCAAGAATGATTTATAAGCTCACTACGATTGCAAGGAATACGTTCGTCGAGACCTTGCGGCAGCCCATCTACGCCATATTGATATTCGCGGCGCTGCTGTTGGTGATCCTGAGTCCTTCGCTGACGATGTACACGATGGACGACGACAACAAGCTCCTGCGCGAATTGGGGTTATCTACGCTGTTCCTGACGAGCTTGTTCATCGCAATTTTCTCGGCCTGCGGGGCGGTGGCGGAGGAGATTGAGAACAAGACCGTTCTGACCGTTTTGACCAAGCCGGTCCAACGTCCTATATTCATCATTGCCAAGTTCCTGGGGGTGGGCGCGGCTGTGGCTCTCGCGCACTACATCTGCACGGTGGCTCTGCTGATGGCGATCCGCCACGGGGTAATGGAAACGGCGTCGGATACACACGACTGGACGGTGATCGCGGCGGCGGGGGGCGGTCTGCTCGGGGTCTTTGTTCTAAGTGCTTTTTTCAACTATGTTTACGACTGGATGTTCTTCTCGACCGCATCGGTTCTTATGGCTGTGTTCGCCACTGTGGGGATAGTGTTCCTGGCCCTGATCGACCGCAACTGGCAGTTCAACCCTGCCGAGAACGGGATTCACTCCTTGGATATCTTCGGGTCGGTGCTCCTGCTCTTCGCGTCCTTGATCATCGTGGCCATGGCCACGGCGCTGTCCGCGCGATTCAATATGGTGGTCACGCTATCGGCGTGCATCGGCGTGTTTCTGCTGGGTCTGATCAGCGATTACGCCTTCGGGCGTTTTGCGGATGAACACCTGTGGGCCCGGATCGGACGGTTTGCCGTGCCGAATCTGCAGGTCTTCTGGATCAGCGACGCGATCTACGAGGGCAGCGAAGTGCCATTACGGTACATCGGGATCAGCGGAGCCTACGCCCTGTGCTACACCCTGGGCATACTGGCGCTGGCGATAGCGTTGTTCCAGAGGCGGCAGGTGGGCTGACAGATTCTCCACGTTACCCAATCGGCCCCGATTAACGACCTGAGGCCGTTTTCTGGGTGTCAGAGGTTCTTGATGACTGCGATTTCATCGCAGTTCTGCTGTTTGGGGCAGCGGGCGCAGTCGCTCCAGACCTTCATGGGCAGCTTCTCCATGTCGACGGTGTCAAAGCCTCTACGGACGAAGAACTCCTCTTCGAGGGTCAGGGCGAAAACGCGGGGTACGCCGATGGCGCGGGCCTGCTCGACAGCGGCGGCGACGAGGGCTTTGCCGATGCCTTGGTTGCGGTGGTTGGGATCGACAGCCAGCGATTTGATTTCAGCCAGGTCGGCCCAGACAACTTCAAGTGCACAGCAGCCAACAACGGCGGCATCAAGTTCGGCCACAAGGAAAGTCTGGAGCTTCTCGTAGATGTCGGCGAGGGAGCGAAAGAGCATCCGGTCTCGCTCGGCATAAGCGTTGATAAGGGCATGGACGGCCCGTGCATCGGCAATTACTGCAGGTCGAATCCGAATCATGGGCATGAGTATAACGAGCTCCGCCGGCCGGACCAACAGTATTCCACCTTCCACCTTCGGAGCCGCTGGTGGGGCACAAGTACGCAAAAGCGAAAAAAAACCGTGGCAAACGATGGGCCCACCACTACAATAGCGGCGATTTTCCGACCGTAGACCGTTGTCAGAACGCAAGATATGAGATTCATACTGATAGATAGAGTGCTTTCGCTTACACCCGGCAGCGTCATCGTGACGGCCAAGAGCCTATCGCTGGCGGAGGAGTACCTGGCGGACCATTTTCCCACGTTCCCGGTGCTTCCCGGCGTGCTGCTGCTGGAGGGTCTGGTCGAAAGCGCCACCTGGCTGGTCCGCCGAAGCACGGATTTCGCCCACAGTATGGTATTGCTCAAACAGGCCGGCAATGTAAAATACAAGAGTTTCCTTGCCCCGGGCTCGCGGATCGAGTATACGGTCACGGCCAAGGCATTGGAGGCGGACGCCAGCAGCTTCTCCGGGTATGGCGAGGCGGATGGGGAGCGTATCGTCGAGGCCAGGTTTGCCTTGCGCCACTTCAACCTGGCCGACCGCGATCCGGTGATGGCGATGGTGGACAAGAATGTAATTGAAAGCATGAGGCAGCGATGGCGGCTGCTGAGCAATGAATGAACGCAATCAGGCGCCGCGGAAGGACGGCGGCGCACGAAAGGGCTTCTACGGAGGTAACAGATATGGCAATGAGTCGGGATGACGTTTTCAAGGAGGTTCAGGAGGTTCTGGTCGATGCGCTGGGCGTCGACGATGACGAAGTGACGCTCGATGCGACCCTGATGGGCGATCTGGGCGCCGAGAGCATCGACTTCCTGGACATTGTGTTCCGGCTGGAGAAGGCCTTCGGGATCAAGATCCCCCGCGAGGAACTCTTCCCGGCCGAGAGCATGATGAATAACCCGGAATTCGTCAAGAACGGCAAACTGACCGAGGAGGGCTTGCAGGAACTGCGGGAGAAGGTGCCGCACACGGACATCACGGAGTTTCAGAACGACCCGGATATCAACAAACTGGGCGATTTGTTTACGGTCGGCGCGATCGTAAACTACGTCGATTCGAAGCTGAACGCCGCCTGATGACGGCGTCCACCCATACCAAGGACCCTATGGCGGCAGGCTTGAGCAAAGACGACCTGCCGCTTTGTTTCATTGCGGCCGGCCATGCGATGGATATGGATAGATAAGTTTGTGGCTTTCGAGAGCGGCAAGAGCGCCTCGGCGATCAAGAACGTAACGCTTGCCGAGGAGCATCTGCACGACCACTTCCCGGGCTTTCCGATGATGCCGGAGACGTTGATGATTGAGGCGATGGCCCAGACGGCCGGAATCCTTGTCGGCCAGGCGATGGATTTCAAAGAGAAGGTGATTCTGGCCAAGATTCGCAAGGCGGTTTTCCACGATTTCGTCCGGCCGGGCGACACGATCCGCCTGGATGCCCAGATTGAGTCGATTACACAGGAAGCCGCCGGCACGACCGGGCGGATCACCCGCGGCGAGCAGCCCATCGCCGAGGTGGACCTGATGTTCAGTCATATCGACCAGAATCTGGCGGGCAAGGCGTTTCCCAAGGAGAACTTCGTGTTCACCGGTATGTTCGAGTCGCTGGTTCGGGATGTCATCGCCGGCGGCGCCGCGGCCGAAGCGGAGCGCCGTTGATGGACCGTCGGCGTGTGGTCATCACGGGCCTGGGGGCGGTTACGCCGCTGGGGTTGTCGGCGACGCGGACCTGGGAGGGCCTCCGCGAGGGACGATGCGGTATCGGCCCCATTCGAGCCTTCGATCCGGTGGGCTTCACATGCAGGATCGCCGGGGAGGTTGGCCAGTACGACATACGGGACTACGTGCCCAAGAGCCATCGCAAGGCGACCAAGCTGATGTCGCGGGATATCGAATTGTCGGTGATCGCCGCAGCCGCGGCCATCGCCGACGGCGCCGTGGCGACGCGAGGAACCGATCCGGAACACATTAACATCGAGCCGGAGCGGTTTGCCGTCAACTTGGGGGCGGGGCTGATCAGTTGCGACCTCGTGGAACTTGCCCCGGCGGTCGCGGCCAGTGTTCGCGATGGCAGTTTCGACATTCGCAAGTGGGGTACCGACGGTCTTTCGCTGGTAACGCCACTGTGGCTGCTGAAGTACCTGCCTAACATGCTGGCCTGCCATATAGGCATTATCCACGACATACAGGGGCCCAGCAACACGATTACGTGCGCCGAGGCCTCCGGGCATATCGCCATCGCCGAAGCGGCGGCGATCATCGAGCGGGGCGACAGCGATATCTCCCTGTGCGGCGGGGTCGAGGCGAAGGTCAACCCGGTGGTGATGATCCGTCAGTGCCTGGTCGGCCGCGCCACAAGCCAGGGCAATGACGACCCCGCGGCGGCGTGTCGGCCCTTCGACGCCGGGGCCACCGGCTCAGTTTTTGGCGAAGCGGCCGCGATTCTGCTGATTGAGGGGCGCGATCATGCCGAGGCTCGCGGGGCCAGGGTATACGCCGAAATCCTCGGCTCCGGCCAGAGTAACAACGTCAGCCCCGTGTATCAGCACCTGGAGCCCGACGGCGCGGGCGTACGCATCGCCATTGAGAAGGCCCTGGCGGATGCGGGCATCAGGGCGGACGATCTGGACCTGGTGATTCCGCACGGCACGGGAATCCCGCAGGATGACCTCGCCGAGGCGCGGGGCATCGAGGCCGTCCTGGGGGCATCCACATCGCACGTGCCCGTCTGGCCCACCAAGAGCATGGTAAGCAACACCGGCGCCGCGGCCGGGGCGGTGGATGTCGTCGCGGCAGTCCGGGTGATGACCGACGGCATCATCCCGGTGGCGAGGAACTATGATCGCCCCATCGAGGGGTGCCGGTTGAACATCGTGCGAGAACCCGTCGATACGAAGGTGCGGCACGTGCTGTGCTGCAGTTATACCTATGGCGGCCAGACGGCGGCCGTGGTGCTCAGGAATACCAACGAATAACCGTGTAAAGTAATGACCGCACGCCAGTACAAACATCGCGTTGTGATTACCGGGATGGGGATCGTCTGTCCGCTGTCGCATGACGTCGAAGGGCTCTGGGAGGGCCTGATGGCCGGCAGGAGCGGCGCGAACTACAATACGATTTTCGACGCCTCGACCTTCCCGACGACGTTCGACGCCGAGGTCAAGGACTACGATGTCAGCGCCCGCACCTCGCATCCGCAGTTCCACGCCGAAGGCAACCGTGGCTCCAAGTTCGTCGTGGGCGCGGCGGCCGAGGCGTGCAGGCAGGCGGGTATCGACATCGAGACGGACCACCCGACCGACGGCCTCGACCGGACGCGAATGGGCATCTATCTCGGGGCCGGCGAAGGCTCCGTGGACAACGACGTGTTTATCGCGGCGATTGTCAAAGCCTGGGACAATGAGCATCACCAGATGGACTGGGGCAAGTGGGCCCAGGTGGCGTTCGGGGGCATGAGCGCCATGCGAGAGCTGGAGCAGGAGCCCAACATGCCGGCCGGGCATCTGGCCGTGCTCACCGGCGCTCGCGGCCCGACGCGCAGTTGCCTGACGGCCTGTGCGGCCAGTACGCAGGCCGTGGGCGAGGCGACGATGATGATACGCCGCGGCGATGCGGACGTGATGCTCGCCGGGGGGGCCCACTCGATGATTCACCCCCTTGGTGTGACGGGATTCAACCGCCTGACCGCCCTGTCGACGCGAAACGACAGCCCGCAGACGGCGTCACGGCCGTTCAGCGCAAGCCGCGACGGGTTCGTATTGGGCGAGGGCGCGGCAATTGTGGTCCTCGAATCGCTGGAGTCGGCCAGGAAACGCGGGGTGGAGATCCTGGCGGAGGTCATCGGCTACGGCAGCAGCGCGGATGCCTTTCGAGTAACGGACATGCACGAGGATGGGCGCGGCGGGGCGCAGGCCATCACGGCCGCCCTGCGGGATGCCGGCATAAGCTATCGGGACGTGGACTATATCAACACACACGGCACCAGCACCAGCGAGAACGATTCCGTTGAGACCAAGGCGATCAAGGCGGTTTTCAAAGAGAAGGCCAGGAGCGTCCCCGCCAGCAGCGTCAAGAGCATGCTAGGCCATCTGATCGGAGCGGCCGGGGCGGCGGAGCTGATCACCTGCGTCCTGGCGATCCGCGAGGGGGTGGTGCCGCCGACGGCCAACCTGCACGAGCCCGATCCGGACCTGGACCTGGACTATGTGCCCAACGAGCCGCGGAAGACGGAAGTGAATGTGGCGCTGAACGAATCGTTTGGCTTCGGCGGGCAGAATAATGTGGTGATTATTCGTAAGTACCAGAACAAGTGAGAGACCATCCCCAGTGCGGAATCCGACTTGTCATGCTGAGCGAAGCGAAGCACCTGGCCCTCCAATGAGGCATGTCACAAGTTCGCAGCCCAGATTCTTCGCTTCGCTCAG
>DDXG01000348.1 GCA_002347125.1 Phycisphaerales bacterium UBA2266 | reverse complement strand
GTTCCGGACCGTTCTGTCGCATGGCCTGTGCGCTTCCAACGCCGTTTTGACCGTCTGCATTGCCCCCAATCAGTGTGGATATGCCCGTCTTGGCGTCTCGGTAGGGCGGTACTGTGGCGGTTCCGTGGTCCGCAACGGGCTCAAGAGGCTCATCCGCGAGGCCTTCCGCCGGAGCCAAGGCGCGTTGGATCCCGGCTATGACTACCTGGTGATGCCCTCCCGGCGCAGCCTGAGGGGCCTGTCCCGCCGCGAGGCGGGCCGCAGGATCGCCTCGCTGAGCTTCAATCAGGTTCAGGAATCCCTGCGGGCTTTGGTGAGCGCTGCAAGGCGAAAAGCCGATAATAAGAGGTAGGCGGGCGCCGTGGGCCTGAAGCCCGGGGTTGCGTTCGATCCGACGTTGTCGAGCCCGCCGCCCGGCGTTCATCAAGGATTCGGCTTTGAGCGACAAGGTTAAACTACTGTCGGTGGGCCAGGCCGCGAAAAAGGCTGGCATTTCCCGGCAATCCCTGCAATACTATCTCATGGTCGGGCTGCTGGAGCCTGCGAAGGTCAGCGACACCGGCCGCCGGCTGTTCGATGACGCGGCTGTCGAACGCATCAAGCTCATTAAGAAACTCAATGACAGCGGCTATCCGCTGCGGGCCATTCGCGAGCTTTTCGTCGAAGGTCGTACCGATATGAAAGGGGACAATACGTGAGCGACTACGAAACGACCCAGAAGCGACGAAACATCATCGTCGGATTCTTCGTCATCATAGCGCTGATCTCGCTGGTGTGGCTGCTCTTCAAGTTCGGAGAACTGCCGACCGTCGTCCGCAAGGTTGGATCGTACGACGTCCTGGTCCGTTTCCCCATGGCCACCGGCATCGAGAGAAACACCTCCGTTCGATTTTGTGGCTTCCAGATCGGAAGCGTCACCCGCATAGATCCGCCCAAGCCGCTGCCGGATCTCAACACCGGGGAGCGCAAGCACCAGACGGTCATCGTGCTCAGTATCGACAAACAGTTCGATCGGATTCCCGCCGACGTTGAGATTCAGTTGGTCATGCGGGGCCTCAGCAGCAGCTACATCGAGCTGGTGCAGACGGTCTTTGACGCCAACGCCGATGCCGGTCCGTTCCTGACCGGAGGCATGGAGCGACAGGGAGTGGTCGGCGGCGGCAGCGAGTTCATCCCGGAAGAGATTCAGACGAAGATCATGGAAGTGGCCGCGGACCTGCGAGTGCTTATCGGCCATGTGAACACCATCATCGGTGACCAGGAGAACCAGAGCAACGTCAAGGCGTCGCTGGCCCACATAGCTGAAGTCACCGCCAAAGCCACAGGCATCGCCGACCAGACCCGCAAGGCCCTTGAAGACGCGAATGACACACTCAGAGAGTTCCGCCTGCTGGCGGAGACCGGCAGGACCGCGATTGCGGGTCTGGATGAGAAGCTCGACAAGGCGGTGGCCGCCCTCACGGGCGCCGGCGAGGAACTGGGCAAGACACTGTCCCAGATGCGGCTGATCCTGATCAAGGTCAACGAGGGCGATGGAACGGCCGGGCGGTTCGTCAACGACGGCAAGCTCTACGAGAGCCTCCTGGAGAACACCGAGCAGCTCAGCAGCGTGCTGAAGGAAATCCGCGCATTTATCGAACAATCCCGCGCCAAGGGCCTGCCTCTCAAGCTCAAGTAGCTGGCGGCTGCCGCAACGGGGGGGGTGGCGGCCTTTCGCGGCAGCGAAGGGCCGGTTCGCGGGTCTGATGCGTGGCACGAGCTTGCAGCCCATACCCCTTGTGCTGTCTCGGCCCTTGCCTTGCGGCAAGGGCCGCCACCCCGACAGTACGCACGCGCAGCGCCTGTTAGGATCCTGCCGCCGCGTAATCCGGGTTGGGCCGGGGCATCTTCGCGTTCATCGCCGCCAGCGCCGCCTGCAGTTTCGCAGACAGCTCGCGGACCTTTTCCTGCATCGTCTCTGAGAGGTCCGTCGTTTCCGACAGGTCCTTCCTGAGATTGTACAACTCGAATTCCTTGCCCTCGTAGCGTTTGATGAGCTTCCAATCGCCGGCCCGGATGATGCTGTACGGCACGACGTCGCCGCGGTAGTGCGGGAAGTGCCAGAAGATCGCATCGCGGCCGAGTCCCTGCCGCCCGTTGGACCGCAGATGCGACGCCAGCGACACCCCGTCGATGGGCCGGTCCGGGGGCAGCGCCACACCGGCGATCTCGCACAGCGTCGGCAGGAAGTCCACGCTTGTCACCGGCTCGTGGCTGACTGCGCCGGGCCTGATGACGCCCGGCCAGCGGATGATCAGCGGCTCGCGGATCCCGCCTTCGTAGGGGAAGCCCTTGCCGGAACGTAGCGGCGCGTTGTCCGTCGGACCCAGCAATCCGCCATTGTCGCCGGTGAAGATCACGACGGTATCGTCGGCCAGCTTCAACTCATCGAGTACATCCAGCACCCTGCCCACGCAGTCGTCCATGCTCTCAATCATCGCCGCGTAGGTGGGGTTCTTCTGGTTGGTCGGCGGTTTGGCCTTGTACTTCTCGATCAGGTCCATCTTCGCCTGCAGCGGCGTATGAACGGCGTAATTCGCCAGATACAGAAAGAAGGGCTCATCCCTGTGGTCCCGGATGAACTTCACGGCCTCATCGGCCTCGCGGTCGGTCAGGTATTCACCTTCCTGGCGCGGCGGCAGGGTCGGAATGTCTCCCTGGCCCTGGCGACGGTATGGATCGAAGTACGTAGGTGGCTGGCCAAAGTCGCAGCCGCCGATGTTATGGTCGAAGCCCTGTTTCTCCGGATACCAGTCGTCGGGCCCGAGGTGCCATTTACCGATGTGGCAACAGGTGTAGCCGGCCGGCTTGAGGGCCTCGGCGATGGTGATCTCATCCAACTCCATCCACAGGGCGTTGGGCGGACACAGCAGTTTGTCCTTTGGCCCTCCCACGTACTCGGTCGGGTTCTTGTTGTCGGCGGGGATCCGGCCGCCCTGAAATCGGGAACGGATCCAGTCTGTAACGCCCAGCCGGGCGGGGTATCGTCCGGTCATCACGGCCGCCCGCGTCGGCGAGCAAACGGCGCAGGCCGCGTAGCCATCCGTGAAGCGCATCCCTTCGGTCGCCAGCCGGTCCACGTGGGGCGTCTCGTAGTACGTGCTCCCGTAACAGCCGATGTCCGTCCATCCCAGGTCATCGACGAGGATGAGCACGAGATTCGGCCTGCGGGCCGCGTGACGTTGTGCGATGGCAGCCACCGGTCCAGCCGCCAAGGCCGCTCCCATCATTCTCGTGAACTCACGGCGTGTATGCCGGCCTGATCTCATAAGAGTGCTCCTGCGATTGGCAGACCATCTAAAGCACGGAATTGACCGTGTCATGCTGAGCGAAGCGAAGCATCCGGGCCTCGAATGAGGGACCTCAGAGGTTCGCGAACCAGATTCTTCGCTTCGCACAGAATGACACTTCTGCTCTTACGCTTGCCGCTAATCCATGATGACCACCGTCTGATTGATCCGGGGCGCCGTGGCCGGCCACAGAAGCGTTTGGCCCCCGGCGTCTGACTCGACCTTGATATGATACTCAAGATCACACCGGATTTCCGTCCCTGGCAATACTGCCCGATAAACGCCTCTGGCCACATGCTCCAGTGGAATTGCGTGGTAGTTTCCGTCCCCCAGCGCCCGCCAGTACAGATTCAACGATGTGTAAGGTCCCGGGCCCGGCAGGATGACCTTCAAGACCAGGTCCTCGCCCGCCGACAGGCTCGCGCGAACCGTCGGCACAACGATTCTCTCGGGCCCGACGTAGTGCGTCGGCGGCGTCGCATCGGCTGGCAGAGGTTCGCCCAGGGCCTCGGCCAGTTCCCGCCCGCCCTGATAGAGCAGCGATGGGAAGATGTGCTGCTGCCAGTTGGCCACGTTGCCCAGGGAACCCATCGTGTTGACCGTCGCGAACAAGTACCTCTGGGCTTGCGTGACATCGGCGATCAGCTCCCTGCGGACTGGCAGAGCGGTCTCGGCGGCCAGCGCCCTGCGGGCTTCGGCGTCGGTCTGTGCCTTGACCATCTGCATGGCGGCGTTGAACCTCGCCCACGTGCAGTTGACCTTGCCCATCGCCCGCAGGTATCGGAAGTTGTCCAGCCAGTAGTCGAATCGTTCCAGATGACCGGGGCCCCGGACCAGCGGGCGCCATTGCTCCATCTCCTCGACGAACGCGTACTGCACGGTGACTTGCTCCCAGGGGCGTCCATCCGGCTGGATTCCGCCCGGCCCATCCACCCAGGTCGCCGGCCGGGGCAGATTCGCGTTTTGCCCCATGCCGACTCTCTGCAGCGGCCCGCCGTCCAGCCTTGCGAACAGCGCCGCGGCCGGCTCGGCCGCCTCCGGCCCGAACTGAATCCGGGCCCAGTCGGCGTAGAAGTCGTCCGACGCCATATCCCGTGGCCGCGTATCCACGTTGATCTCGGACAGGTCAACCGCATAGTCCCCGTGCGCCGGCCCGCCGCAGTTGATCCGGTAACCGACGTCGCCCGCTTCAACCACAATCGCCGCGATGCAGGGAAACTCCGT
>DDXG01000012.1 GCA_002347125.1 Phycisphaerales bacterium UBA2266 | reverse complement strand
ACAATGCCCTGTATAATCCCGACGCCGTCCACCCGCATCGTCGAGACGGAAACGGTTACCGTGCGGATTTCGCCGCCGGCCCGCATGATCTCCGCCTCGAACACGCCCTGGCTGGCCTTGCACGCCTCCGCCAGTCGGCCGTGATAGCACTCCATCTTGCCCTTCGGGTACAAGACCGTGTGATGCTTGCCGGTCATCTCCCTGAGCCCTCGCCCGAACAGTTCTTCCGCGGCGGCGTTGCAGTTGGCGATCTCGCCCGTATCGGCTCGCACCCAGAGGATGGCGTCCTGGGCGTTGGCGAATGCCAGACGAAAACCGCTCTCGCTGGCCTGGAGGGCCTTCTCCGCCTGCCGCTGCCGCGTAATGTCTGACAGTATGTGAACCGCCCCCGTAAGTCGACCGCCGTTGTCAACCAGCGGGTCGACCTTGATTCGGAACCATCGGTCGCCTACCTCAAAGTCCGTCGTTTCGCTATGGCGTGTCTCTCGCATCCGCGCCAGCGGACACTGCTTCACCGGCCCGGCGGTCTCGTGCAGCAGCTCGCAACAACTGCGCCCGATGATCTCCTCAACGGGCAGACCCACAAACTGCGTCATCGCGTCGTTACACTGGACAACGGTCTGGCCCTCCGCCTCGACAATGCAGACGCCGTCGGTGATCGCATTGAACGTGTTCTGCCATTGCCTCGCAAATGCCCCGGCCTCCATCTTCGCCCGTCCGCAGCGCCGCAGATAGTCCCTTGACCATACCCCTATCAGCCACGCCACCACCACCGTCGGCAGCACCGCGGCAACCGCCAGGCACGCCTTGCGAAGCCGTTGCAGGTGCTCGTCGCGGCGCTGTTGGACAGCGGCCGCCGCCTTGACGGCGAGCGCCTTGACGGCCCTTTGGTATCCGGCCCTCTGTTCGCTGTACGCCGGCTGTGATAGAACAGTCGCCGCCCGGTCGTGGCGTCCCTGCCGGATAAGCCCGATCGCCTCGTCCTCCATTTCGGCCAACGTATCGGCGGCGAGGTTCGCCAGTATCTTCTCGCTGCCGACTGTCTCGTCGTCGGCCAGGCCCCAATCCTCGTGAACCTGGGCCTGCGGTCGGGGCGAGAATTGCTCCCGGCGCCTTAGCCAACGGGAATCGCCTGTGGCGGCGGCCATCTGCAGCGACATGGCCATGGCTTCATCCCGATACAGGGCCGTCAACTCCATGCCCTGCATCCGTCCTAATTGCGTATCCACGGCGCGGATGGCGAGATAGGAGCGGTAGCCCTCGCGGACGGGCCACGATAGCGCGCCCGCCGCGAGCACCAGCAACAACGCACATCGCCCGGGCGAGAACAAACCTGCCATCCGGAGACGGATACGCGGCACCGTCGGGGTCTGCATGGCGGCCTGTGTTGGTCTGCTCATAATGCGGTTTTCGCTGCGTCCTGAGTACGGCAATGGCAGTCTCCGCCCGGCGTCCGGACGACAGGGCGGTGCGATGACTACTATATATCGTTTGGAATGCTTGCCCTGCGGCCTGATCCGGCCGTCCAAGAGGCCGGAAAGTCCCGTCTGCCCGTGCGGCGGCCGCTGCATGCCGCCGGACCGTCCAATTATGAGACCTCTCCACCTGCCGACAGAGAGCCGGCTTGCGTTATCGGACGGAATCGGCCGCTTCCATCTGCGACCCTCGACATGACTACGCCTGAGAGGACTCGAACCTCTAACCTTCGGTTCCGTAGACCGACGCTCTGTCCAATTGAGCTACAGGCGCTTGACCGCGCCCAAGGCGACTCGCCCACGAACCTGCCGCGGGAAACCGCCCTTTCGCGCGCACCCCACTATACGCTGCCAAGCCCGCTACGTCCACAGAAATCCGCACAAGCCGGCAATTTTCACGCCAACCAGGCGCCTGGCCGTGGCCGGCGTGCTACCGTACGACACGCCTGTGAATCATACACGCCGCCGCAAATTGATATGTGACGACCCCCTGGACCGGGAGGGCGCCGGCACATGAGACGACAAAGGCGACACCCACAAGCGTCAGGACTGATCCGCGGGACTGACGCATCACACTCCTCCTTTCCTGCCGCGTATGACAACAACAACCTCCAAGGCCGGACATCACAATCGCCGTCGCAGACGGCGCTCGGCCCTATGGCTGGCCCGGCGCCGGCCGAGCATTTACAGTCGCAAGTCAACGGCCGCAGTCTACAGGTCTGGTGTCCCCGTTGTCAAGGAGAAAGGCGGGTTCCCGGGCTGGGACGCCGCTAACGTGTCGCCAAATAGGCGAAAACACGCCCCCGGCAGCGAAACTCGCAGAAAGTCCGTTACGAATCGGCCCGCACGTCCGCCTTTGAGTCGAGTTGCGGCCTTTTGCCGGCTGCGTGGAACGCGGCCGGGCTGGGGGTCGCCTCCAATGACGCCCGGCAAGGCGGCCGGGATGCAGTGAGAATGGATGTGTGCTCTACGGAGGCTTATGCAGGACAAATCCGGCCCTATTGTTTACGCCGCCGAGCCAGAGGTGATGATGGCCCGGCAGATGAAGGAGTCCCTGGCCGGCGAGGGCATCTTGTGCGTGGGTTTCGTCGATGGGCGGTCATGCCTGCAGAGGCTCCGTGCCCGGCTTTGTGATGTCCTGGTTGCCGATTTGCATCTGCCCGACATGCACGCTGTGACGCTGATCGCCGAGGCCAGGAGAATCTGTCCTTGTCTGCCGGTTGTCGTCCAGACGCCCAGAGCCGACATCGCGGCCACCGTGCTCGCCATGAAGGCAGGGGCCTTCGAGGCGGTGGAGAAGGGCGCGGGCGCCGACGACCTGATCCGGAGCGTCCGTGCCGCTCTCAGACACTTCCCCGATGGCCTGTCGCTGACAATCAAGCCGCTCACCCGTGCCGAGTACAAGGTGCTCACTTACGTGCTCGAGGGCAAGGGCAGCGGGGAGATCGCCATGATTCTGAATAGATCGCGGCGGACGGTGGAAGCGCACAGGTGTCGGATACTCCAGAAGCTCAGCGTCCGCAATGTCGCGGAGTTGTGTTGCCGCATGCCGGTCAGACGGCTTGGGCAATGACAGCCTGGATGGGGGTTGGCAGCTTGTGCGGGGTATGGCGGTCGTTGGGCGGCCCGTCCCGATGGGGCTTGTGGAAACTTACGGCGGATTCGCGCTCGAACAACAGCGGACCGTGTGGTAGACTGAAGGAGTCGTGGAAAAATGTTGGCTTGCAGCGTGAGACTTGATGAGCAGCGCGGACGATTATATGTCTTGGCTCAGCGGGGCGCTCAGCGGCGACAAGGCGTGCGCCGAAGCGCTGGCCGGTCGCGCCCGGGACCGGCTGCGGGTCTATGTGGCCAGAATCACGCTCGATGAGCATCTGACGGAGGACATCCTTCAGGAGACAATGATCGAAATGTTCAAGTTCCTGGACAAACTGGAGCGGCCCGACCGCTTCTGGCCGTGGCTCTTTCGGATGGCGGGCAATAACGCACGGGATGCCGTCAACCGCCGGCGCAGACAAGTCTCCATCGAGCAGGCAGGCCCGTCTGCCGACGGCAACGCACGGGGTGGCCTGGAGCAACTGATCAGCGCCGAACTGCAGCGGACGGTCTCGGCCGCTATGGCCGCCCTGCGGCCGGAACACCGTCAGGTCATTTCCCTGCGATGCTACGAGCAACTGCCCTATAGCGAGATTGCCGCGGTCCTCGGAAAGAGCGAGTTTGCCTCGCGAATGCTCTTTATGCGGGCGAAAAAATGCCTGGCCCGTCAACTTGCCCGCCGGGGCCTGGGCGGGACCGCGCTGCTGCTGGCGCTGGGGCTGTTTGGCCGAATGACCGCCCGCACGGAAGCGGCCGCGGCCAAGGTGTCCGTAACGCCGGCCGCCCTCCAGGTGGGCTGGGGCCCCACCCTGGTCGGCGCCCTCACGAGCAAGACCGCCCTGGTGGCCACGCTGGCGGCCGTGGTTGCCGGCGGTGCTGCCGTGACCGGTCCGCTTCGGGGCGACCGCGGCGATTGTGCCGAGGCGCCTGTTCAGGCTCCTGCAGTCCAACGCGAGTACGCCGCCGCCGATCAGGCATGGTACTTCCTGCCCAAGGGACCGTCCGGACCTCTCATGCTGAGGCTCAACGACTACCGCTGCTGGTGTGGGGACCGCTGCGGATGGCTGCGGAACGAACAGGGCAACTACCACTATCATAAGGGCCGCCGAGCCGCCGTTATCGAGAACTACTGCTTCCTGAACCCGGATGGCTCGGTCCTGCGACTGCCGACGGATGACCCCGGTTTTCTGGCGTTTCTCGAAAAGATGGACGGTGTTGCGGCAGGGGCCACTCCGCTAGACGACAGGGGCGACAATATGCTCATCATCAGTCGCCGCGGGCGGGATGGGCGGCATGTCCGGTCAGTCAGGCACTACAACGCCCTCATGGAGGGGTCGTTCCGGTCCAACTGGCCTGCCGACACCGTGATTCTTGACCATCGCGACGAGATGCACCACAGAGGCTGGACATTCTTCACGATACATGGCGATCTGAACGGGCGCCGCATCGTGGGGCGGGGCCGCATTCCATTCGTCTTTGCCCAGGCTCATTCGGCCTACCCCTGGCTGCGCCTGGAGGTTGGCGACGATCTGCGGATCGAAGATTCACCGACGGGCGCCTGCGTCCTGGATGCCTCCGGGCAGGTGGCAGAGAGGTTTCCAGCGGGCCATTTCTTCACCGGAATGGGCCGTCCATGGATGGGTTTTCACGCAATCGACGCCATTCGCAGAGACGCGGCAAGCCTGCGGATACCCTTCGAGACCGACTACGAAACCGGCCGCCCCCTCGGGCAAGTCACACTCGATGACGGCGCCGTCCGGCTCGTCTACACCATTGACATGCAAAACGACGTCCTCCGGGAGGTCGCCTTCATGCTCAGCGACGGCCGGATACTGGGCCGCCTGAGTCTGTCTTACCTCGACCGCGCCGAACCCTCCATGCCCGGTTTTGCGCCTCCGCCGGATCACGGCTCGCGGGCCTCACAGCCCCGCGACGGCAACGGCCCGCATTGGCTGTTGGAACTCGCTCCCGCCTTCACCTCTGGCGCGAGCCCGCCACAATAATCGAATAGACGGCTGCTCATGACCGGAAGATATGGTATAATACGGTAGCTTCAGGGTCTGTCTCGCATTGGAACTCCGGGCAGACCCGCTCGAACGGCCCAATGCCTCGGCGGGCCGGCCGAGACACCATCAGACCTGTGAAACAATACCACGGATGGACGCCGCAGATTGTCTGCGCATTGGACGTGGGCGTTTATGTACCGAGAAAGTCCGACCGCTCGTGCCGGCCGTTGCCTGATGCTACTTGGCATCTCGGTCTGCCTATGCGCTCCCGCCAGGCCCTTTACTTGCGAGCCGGGCGACGTCGCCGTGGCGGGCCTGACTCAGCGAGACGTTCGGCTGTACGCCGGTGATACCGGTGCCTATAAGGGTGTTCTGATTGCACCGCAAGCCCATGCAATGGGTGCGATGACCTTCGGACCCGACGGCAGCCTCTACGCCTCTATGCACGAGGCCGACAAGGTTGTCCGTCTGGATATTGGCACGCGGCAACTGACGGACTTCGTCGCCGCCGGCATCGGAGGTCTTGACGGTCCGGCGGGACTGGCGATCGGGCCGGACGGCGATCTCTACGTGGCAAGCAACCACACCCGACAGATCCTCCGATACGACGGAAGCACCGGAGCATTCAAGAACGTTGTCCTATCCCAGCCGCAGTTGGCCCCGAGTGGCCCAAACGGCGTGGCATTCGGCCCGGACGGCCATCTGTACAGCACATGGGGCCAGTACCAGAACAAGGTCATCCGCTACAACGTGCAGACCGGGAGCGTCGAGGACTTCATTCCCAGCGGTTCTGGGGGGTTGGTCCACCCCATGGGTCTGGCCTTCGCGTCGGCGCAACGGCTGTATGTCGTCAGTTGGGAGAACGACCGGGTGAATGTCTACAGCAGCGCCGACGGACATTTCATTGGGTACATCTCGGCAAACGGTATTCCCTTCGATGACCCACAGTGGATTTCGCAAGGTCCCGACGGATCGCTGTATGTCAACGGCCACCTTTCGGGCAACGTGGTGAAGATCCAGGGCGACACGTGCATGCCGTTCATCAGCGGACTTGCCTATCCGTGCGCCACCGCAGTGGTGCCCGAGCTGGCCTATTATGTCAACGGCGTCACCGGTAGCGACAACAACGACGGGCGGACGCCCGGCAGTGCCTTCGCGACGATCCAGAGGGGCATCGATGCCGCGGCCGATGGGTACAAGGTCTTAGTCTATCCCGGCGTCTACACCGAGGAACTGGATTTCCTGGGCAAGGCCATCACGGTTACGAGCATCGCCGAACCGGCCGTCCTGCGGGCGCCCGGATACTATGCCGTCTGCTTTTACCATGCCGAGGGTCCGGCCAGCGTATTCAGCAATTTGGTGGTGACCGACAGCCATGCGGGCTTCTTCTGCTTCTTCGCATCGCCCACAATCCGTAACGTCACCATTGTCGATAATGCGATCGGCGTCCTGGCCGATTCCGTCAGCAATCCCGCCATCGGCAACTGCATCTTCTGGGGCAATGCGAGTGGCGATCTGTTCTCTTGCACGGCCGACCATAGCCGGCTGACAACTCTCAGTGGCATGGGCATCGGCAACATCAACGGCGATCCGCTGTTCGC
>DDXG01000250.1 GCA_002347125.1 Phycisphaerales bacterium UBA2266 | reverse complement strand
ACTCTCGTATCTGCGTCAGGGCGACGGCGTCAGCGCATCGGTGTACGCCTATCCCGATGAGGACGGGGCCGGGGGCTACTTCCTGCTGCTGGCGGGTCTGCCCGCGGAGTTGCCGCCCGATGTTGTTCCGCTCAAACGCGAGCTGACGCTCGTGCTGGACCGCTCCGGGAGCATGAGCGGCACCAAGATTCAACAGGCCAAGGCCGTTACGCAGCAGATCATCTCGATGCTGGAGCCGGATGAGGCGTTCAATGTAATCACCTACGACTCCAGCGTGCAGTTCTTCTCGAGTCAGCCGGTTGTGAAGAACGCCCAGACCGAGACGGCGGCGTGGAACTACGTACAGGCGGTCAAGGCCGGCGGGATGACGAACCTGCACGAGGCGTTGCGGCTGTCACTGGCGCAGACGCCGGTCGAAGGGATGCTGCCGCTGGTGCTGTTCCTGACGGACGGCCTGCCGACGTCGGGAATCACCGCCGAGGTGGCCATCCGCGATCTGGTGGTCAGTTCGAACCCTCACGACCGTCGGGTGTTCACAGTCGGCGTGGGGCTGGATGTGAATGCGGCCCTTTTGCAGGGTCTGGCGGAACTGAGCCGGGCGCGGGCGGAGTTCATCCTGCCGGGCGAAAGCGTCGAGGAGAAGGTCGGCCGCGTGTTCGCCAGCCTCAATGGGCCGATCCTGTCGGACGGGCAACTGCGAGTCCTGAATCTCGACGGAGACGAGGCCGTCGGGCGGACCTGGGATGTGATACCGATGGTCCTGCCCGACCTCTATGAGGGCGACAAGCTCACGATCCTGGGCCGGTACGTCGGGGTCGAGCCGATGGTCTTTGAGGTCAGCGGCCGCTTTGTGGGCCAGGACCGGACGTATGAGTTCCTGTTCGAGCCGGCGGCGGCGGATCGGCAGTACACATTCGTGCCGAGGCTCTGGGCCAGCCGCAGAATCGCCGAGATGATCTACGAGATACGCCAGTTGGGGGCCGACCCGAGTATGCAGCGGGATGACCCGAGGCTGCTGGAGTTGACCGACACAATTGTGGCCATGAGCATCGAATACGGGATACTCACCGAGTACACCGCGTTTCTGGCGCAGGAGAACGTCAACCTCAACGGCGCCGGTACTCCCGGCAGTGCGGCCGGTGGCGGCACGACGGGCGAAGCGGCCGGCAACATCTATGACCGCGGCGTGGCCTGTCGCAGTGGCGGGGCCGGGGTCAATCAGAGCATCAACCTGCAGGCGCAGCTCTACCAGGAGGTGCTCAACCCCGACAACAGCTACATCGACGTGTACATGCGGCCGGTTCGGATCACAAACGTCCAGCAGGTCGCCGATCTGGCGTTCTACTACAAAGACGGACGATGGATCGACAGCCGGCTGTTCAGCGTCGACGACGAGGTCTTGCCGGTGCGCACGATTGAGTACGCCTCGGCGGAGTTCCTGTCGTTGATGAATGAGCTGGCGTTGCAGGGCCGCCAGGCGGCGTTGTCGTTCGGCGACGACGTCGTCCTGCAGGTAGGCGGGCAGGCGGTGCTGATACTCATGCCGCCGGAAGCGCCCAAGCACGCGCCGGACCCGGCCGGTCAGACCGGTTCGGGCAGCAGCAGCGGCGGTAGCTCCAGTGGCGGCTCCAGCGGTGGCGGCGGGGCTATCAGATGATGGCGGTTCGGTTGCACACAGTTGGATGGCTTGCGGCGACTGTCGGGCTTGTGGTGTGTTCGGCGGGCGCACTCGGCGGCGTCGGCGACGAACGCACGGTGGTCGCGGGCGGATACAGGCTTCACTACGTAGCCCGGCCGGAGCTGGGCTACGTGGTGAAGTCGCATGCCCCTGGCGCCCACGCCGACGGCGCCCGGGTGCTTCGGGTGGCTCGCCGGTCACGGAACGAGGCGGTAGTCGTTGTGTACGAGCACCGCCCGGCCGCTGAGGCGAGCAAGGCGATTGACGCGATCCGCGGCGATAGGCGGGTCGGCTATGCGGCGCCGTTGTACTGCGTGGATACGGAGGTGGTGGCGATTCTCCCCGAAGTTGTGGTGCGGCTGCGGTCGGACAGCGATGCGCAACATCTGCGGACGTTGTGTGCCGGCCTGGGACTGACGTTCGGCGGGGCGATGGCATTTACGAACCGCGAGTATCTCCTGGAGGTTCCCGGACGCGACGCCAACGAGGTATTGGCGGCGGCCGAGCGGCTCAATGAGGCCTCGTTCGTGGAATGGGCGGTTGCCAATACCGTGTCATCGCCCCGCCGGCGCGGTCCGCCGGGGAATCTGGAGACGCTGTCGGCGGGAGCTTATCGCCCCGATGGGGCCGCGTATCGCTCGAATGACGCAGCCGGGCCGAACGACCTGTATTTCCCGCTGCAATGGCATCTGCACAACACGGGCCAATCAGGCGGCACACCGGACGCGGACATCAATGCCTTGCAGGCGTGGGAGGTTACCGCCGGCGACCCGAACGTCGTCGTGGCGGTGCAGGATATGGGCATGGACCTGGACCATCCGGACCTGGCGGGCAACCTGGTGCAGGGATACGACTTCCTTGAGGACGACACCGAGCCCTACCCGGAGGTGGACGCAGGTTTTGTCGAGGGCCACGGGACGGCCTGCGCCGGGCTGGTTGGAGCTGCGGGCAACAACGGAATCGGCGTGGCGGGCGTGGCGTGGCGATGCAGTGTGATGCCTGTGCGGGTGATGACGTGGAACCAGGCGGTCAGCGAGGCGGATATGGCCGAGGCGATTCGGTGGTCGGCCGTGGCTGGGGCGGATGTGATGAGCTACAGTTGGGGCTACACGACGCCGCGGCCGATGATCCATTCGGCGATTGCGGACATCGTGCGGCCGGGCGGCATAGGCCGGCAGGGCAAGGGATGCGTGGTGTTCGTGGCGGCGGGCAACTCAGGCGGTCCGATTCCGCAGGACGATACGGCGGCGTATCCGGAGGTCATCGCGGTTGGCGCCACGGACCATAACGACCGGCGGTGCTGGTACAGCGCCAACGGGCCGGCATTGGACCTGGCGGCGCCGGGCGGCGGCGGGATTGTCGTCGACAACCTGGCGCAGCCATACCATCTGGAACGCTTCATGACGCTGTCGACGGATCTGCTCTGGACAACGGACATCATGGGCGATATGGGGTTTAGCCTCTACAACGCGGACCCGTGGATGACGGACTACACAGACCGGATGTGGGGGACGTCCGCGGCCACGCCTATTGCGGCGGGTGTCGCGGCGCTGGTGCTGTCGGTCGATCCGAGTTTCACGGCCGCGCAGGTCCGGCAAATCGTGCTCGAATCGGCCCGCGACTTGGGCGAGCCCGGCTGGGACCCGTACTACGGGCACGGGCGGGTGGATGCGGCGGCGGCGGTGGAAACGGCCGTTCGGCGGTTGCTCGCCGGACGGGCCGATATCGACGGCAGCGGACGTGTGGACTGGATGGACTTCACCTTGCTGGCGGCGCAGTGGGGCCGCGATGACTGCGGACCCGACAACAGCAACTGCAACGGGGCCGACGTCGCGCCGGATGTCCGTGACGGCGTGGTTGGCGGGCTTGATTTGGCGGCCCTGGCCGATGGCTGGCTGGCCGGGGGTGCGTGCCGGTAGAGCGAGTGCCGGCGCCTACCGGCACGGTGCAAGTGACCGTGCCTGTAATCCCTTGTAACATAGTTATCCTACGGGAAT
>DDXG01000394.1 GCA_002347125.1 Phycisphaerales bacterium UBA2266 | reverse complement strand
GTCCCGCGCACCGCCCCAATCGGCCCGCTGATCGCCACTTTCCCGAAGAAGAACCCTTCCTTCGTGGAGTGGCAATCCGTGCAGTAGCGGATGCCCAGCGACTGAGCCGCCGGCCGCACGTTGTGGCCGATAGGCCACAGATAGGCCTGTGCCGCCTTGTGCTCCTTGCCGACGAGCTTGCCGTCGGCCACACTGAACACCTTGCCGCCACAGACGTAAACGGCCTCGCCGTCGATCTTTTCGCCGAGTTTGCCCAGCGACTCGATCATGTTCGCGTCGGCGAACTGCGGCCAGGAGCCCACCGGCGAGTAGGCACTGCCCTTGAGCGAATCGCCCACCGCCGTCTTGACAACCTCGATGGCCACCGGCTCCACGTCGCCGTCCTTCATCACGCCCCAGAACGCCGGCCACACCAGCTTGTGCGGCGCCAGCTTGCCGTCGGCCTGCCTGGCCAGAACCGGATGCTCCACATGGGGCAGGGCCTCGGCGGCCTTGTTGCTGCCGCGCACCCCCAGCAAATGCGTCTGTGAGTTCTTCACGCGGGCCGTCACATCGCCCGGCCACGGCCCGCTGTGGCATGCCGTACACGCCAGCTTCTCGAAATGCACCGTGGGAATCCCGACGTGCTCCGGGACCGGTGCGCCGAGCCGTCCGGCGGTCGGGACACCATCATGCCCGCCCAGATGACAGCCTTCGCAAGACGAAACGGCCGCCAGATGACCGGCCCCTTCGCCCTCGCAACCACGGATGATGTTGTGGCCAAGACCGTTACGATGGCAGTCCACGCACATCATGCCCGCCGTCAGGTGGATATCCTCATCGACTTCCCACTTCTCGTTGCCGTGGGCCGTCACGTTGATGCTCGAATGGCAATAATAGCACCGGTCGTTCGGCACCCGGCGGACAATATCGAAGAACACCTGGTTCTTCTCGTCAAACACACCCGCATGGTAGGTAATCTTCGGCACCTGCGGGATGAGCTTCGGATCCGTGATGACGTCGGGCATCAGCGGGTCAAAGGTCGGAGGCATCTTGGCGGCGCTGCCCGATACGGCGGCCACGCCACTGGCCGCCGCCGAAGCCCAGCGGAAGTTCTCCTTCAGTATCTGCGCGGCATATTCGGCCTGGTCCTGCGCCGGACCTCGATGATGGCAGCCCAGACAGTTGATCTCGATCTTGCCCGACACGATCTGGCGGCCCATCTCGCCCATGTCGTCCGGTTCGGCCTCGGCCACCCCGCCGCCGGGCAGATGGAGCCCGAACCGCTTGGCGAATGTCCACGTGCTCAGGCCGAACTGCTCCGGCTTGAATGCCCCCGGCCAATCCCGATAGGACAGCGGCACCTGCGTCGCGGTGGCCCAGTCTACATAGATCCACGGCTGGCCCGGACGCCCGGGATCGACGTTCGGATCGCCCGCGTTGAAATGCCACCCGCCGCCGATAGTGCCGTAGGTGTGGCAGGCCCCACACGTCTGCTTCATCGAAAAGGCCAGCATAGGTTCTTCGCCGGGAGCCACCGCGTCGCCTTCATCGGTGAGCAGAGGAATCCAATGAACCGGCTGGGCCAGACTACCGTCGGCCTCGTCGCCAAGCAGCGGCCCGGCCGCCGGTGCTTGTTCCTTCTCCGCCGCCGGACATACCACTGCAAATGCCAGCAGCACGGCCAATCCAAGTACCAGTCCGTCTCTCAAATCAGCACCAGTCCTTTTCTCAGGAGCCCCCGACACCCAGCCGGCGGCCCCGTCGCCAAATCCAAAAACTGCCCTGTACGAAAGATAAAACCGGACGACCCACTGGCTAGACGTGGAACTCGGCCGGATCCAGCGCCAACCGCTTCTGAGCCTCGACCGCCTCGTTGATCTTCAGCACCGTAACGGCGGTCTCGTAGCCGATCTCGCCGGGGCACGTCAGCTTCGCCTTGCCGCGGATCGCGTCGAAGAAGTTCTGCAGGTGCGGCTGATGATACGGCATACCTTCCATCGTCACCGGAATCTCATACGCCGGCGGCGCCACGGTCTCACGGACGTCCAGCGGACCGGCCGCGGCGTCCTTCTCAGGCTCCTCGACGGCCTTCGGGGCGTTCACGTAGCCCATCTCGACCCACTTATCCCACTGCGGCGCCGTCGGTTCGCGGTAGACCGAACCGCGGCTGGACGCCTCGGAGATACTCAGCGTGCCCTGGTCGCCCATGAACGTCTCATAATAACCCTGGTTGCTGTTGGTCGTCAGCACCTGGTAAAACGCACGGACCACGCCTTCCTTCGTTTGATACTCCAGCAGGGCCAGGACGGTGTCGTACCACTCGTGGGTGGCCTTGTCATAGTAGTCCGTGCCGCCGCTGGCCATCACGGCCGTCGGATTGGCGTTCAGGAACCAGGCATAAATGTCAATCTGGTGAGAACCCAGATCCACGATGGGACCGCCGCCCAACCCCTTGTACCAACGCCAGTTACGGAACGCCCCCATATCCTTGTAGCCGTACTTCGTAAGTGTTTCCTGTGGAATCTCAGCGGTCTTGGGCCAGCCGAGGTCGGCACTGGCCGCACGATTCCACTGCCCGTTGACCGTGGTGATCCGCCCCAGCATCTTGGCGTTCTGGATGATGTTCTCGTAGCAGTGGATGTAGCGGGGATTGCTCCGCCGCTGGTGGCCGATCTGCAGGAGCTTGCCTGTCTTCTTCTGCGTTTCGACCATCTTCTTGGCGCCTTCCAGCGTGTTCGACATCTCCTTCTCGCAGTACACGTGCAACCCCGCCTCCATGCACGCGCAGGCGTGCGGGCTGTGCCAGAAGTCCGGCGTCGCGATGACCACGGCGTCGAGATCTTTTTCCTTGGCCAACATCTCCTCATAATCCACGTAGGCGTTGTTCGGGTGTTTGTACCTGTCCAGCAGACGCGAGACACGCTTGAGGTTATAGGCCTCCCAGATGTCGCAGACGGCCGTAAAGCGGATTCCCGGAATCTTCAGCATGGAGTCCATCAGGACCTGGCCCTCGGCGCCGGCTCCCAGAAGGGCGACCTTGAGGTCGTCGTCCTTGCCCCCTGCCCCGGCAAATACCATCGGTGAGAATGCTATACCCGCGCTGACGGCCGCCGTCGAACGAAGGAAACTACGCCTGTCCATCTTGGTCTTTTCGCTGTTCATGAGTGCTGTAGGCTCCATCTAGTTGTTAGGACTACGTTACAATTCCGCGGATTATGGCAGGGCCGAAAACCCCTGTCAACCCGCGGGGGCTGATTTTACCGGCCCCGGCCGGTCTCAATAATAAGGACGATCCGGCGTCTCTGCTTGGTATAAGACTATTGCTTCAAAGGCCTTACAACGATGTTCCTGTAGGCCACCGGCCCGTGGTTGCCCTGGAACATCAGCGGCCCTTCAGCAGCCTCCTTGCCTGTAACACCGCCCGGCGTCGGCCCATTCATGACCAGATTCTTGTGCAGGACCTGGCCGTTGAGTTCCACCTTCACGAACTCGGCGTTGGCCGTCTTCTTGCCGGTGGCGTCGAACTTCGGGGCCTTCCACTCAATCACGTACTGCTGCCACTGCCCCGGTGCCTTGCAGGCGTTCACCGGCGGGCTGAATCCCCCGTAGATCGCGCCCATATCGCCGCTGCCCATCTTCATCCGGCCGAAGCTGTCGAGCACCTGCACCTCGTACTCGCCCATAACGTAGATGCCGCTGTTGGAGCCCTGGGGAACCATAACCTCGACTTCAATCCGGCAGTCGCCGAACTTGGCCTTTGAGTAGAAATCCAGGCTCTCGCCGTGCTCCTTGACCGGGTTGATCATCTCTCCCTTGCCGTCCTCAACGACCAGCAGCTTCGGGTTATCCGGCGAGACCGCCGCCTTGCCCACGACCCACC
>DDXG01000042.1 GCA_002347125.1 Phycisphaerales bacterium UBA2266 | reverse complement strand
GACACGTACCGGCTCGTGTCTATGGCCCATCAGGGCCAGGAGGAACGGACGCACCAGTACTTCGAAGATCACAAAGGTTGATACTGGATTGCCCGGCAGGCCGAAGAAGTAGCGATTTTCGGATAGGCCGAAGACGGTAGGTCGGCCCGGTTTGACGCAGACCCTGCGGAACTTGAGGTCCACGCCGCTTTGCCGGAGCACGTCCGGGACGAAGTCGAACTGGCCTACCGAGACGCCGCCGGACAGGAGGACCACGTCACACTCGGCCATGACCTGTCCGAGGGCCCTGGCTATGGCCTCGGGCTGGTCGGGGGCGATGCCGAAATACCTGGGGCGAGCGCCGGCACGGGCAGTCTGGGCGCAGAGTTGGGGGCCGTTGCTATTGCGTATGCGGCCGGGTCCGGGCGTCTCGGCCGGCTCGACGAGTTCGTCACCGGTGGCCAGCACGCCAACCCTTGGGGCCACCGCGACCGACACCTGGTCAAGACCCACAGATGCCAGGACGGCGATCTCCGGCGGGCCAATGTGGACGCCGGACCGCAGGACGACGTCGCCTTTCCTGATGTCTTGGCCGCGTGGGCGGATATAGGCTCGATCCGGCTTCTTGATGACCCGGATGCGGTTGTCGTCCTGGCGTGCATCTTCAACCATCACGACGGTATCGGCGCCTTGGGGGATGACGGCGCCGGTCATAATCCGGGCGCATTGGTTGGGCCCGACGGGTTGGGTCGGGAGGTAACCGGCGGGAATCGTCTCTATCTCCGTAAGAACCGGGGCGTCGGCGTCGAGGTCCTTGCGGCGGCATGCAAAGCCGTCCATGATGGACACGTCAGCCGGGGGCATGTCCGTGTCAGAAACCGCGTCAGCGGCGAGTATCCGCCCAAGGGCCTCGGCCAGAGGCACCTTCTCCGTGCCCAGCCGTCTGGCTGAAGCCATGACAATGTCGAACGCCTGGTCGAAAGTTGTCATGCGAGATTCCACTATGGCAGTGGTCGGCGGCCAATCGCCTGCACGGAAGTGGCAGGAGGCTATGACCAGTATAAGGTGTGCCTTCTGACGTCGCAAGCCGGCCTGCAACCGCCCGTCGGCACAGAGCTGGACGAAAGCCTCGCCGCGACAGTGTAATAGTGTATAATGAGGCATGGGTCCAGTGGATTGCCGGCGCGACGCCTCAGGCCGGCAGGCTTGCGTAAGCCATGAAAGACAAAGGCTTTACAGTTTCTGGAGACATGCACATGCCAAGCCGAAGGCTGAAGGCAAGCCTGACAGCAAGGTCATCGTTTGTCGTGGTCGCGGAGTTGACCGGTGGGCCGGGCTACAGCTTTGCTCCGATCGAGGGCTTCCTGAGGGCGTTCCATGAGAATGGGTCGGCCGGCATTCCGGAAGGCTTTGATTTCGTGGGGATCATGTCGCCTCAGAATCCGGGCGGGACGGCCAACATCGCGCCGTCGGATGTTCTGGCAAAGGTCTTCGCCGGGGGGCTTTTGGGCCCGCTGGACTTCATTGCGCATATCAGTTGCAAGGACCACAACACCGACGCGCTGGTCAGCTCGCTGGTGGGATTCCGCGCCCAGGGCGTCGAATCCGTGCTGACGCTGACCGGAGACAAGCCCGTCTCGGCCAAGGGGGTTTTCGAGGTCGAGTCGGTGGGGCTGCTGCGGATGATTCGGCGGATGAACCATGAGGCATATCTGACGGCCAAGCCGGACGACCTTGGATCGGTCAAGCAGTTCTATGCGGGGGCGGCGGTCTCGCCGTTCAAGTATAGCCGGGCCTCGCAGATGCAGCAGTACTACAAGATGGAGAAGAAGCTGGCGTCGGGGGCACAGTTCCTTGTGACGCAGGTGGGGTGGGACTGGAGGAAGTCGCTGGAGTTGATGCGGTATCTGGAGGACGGCGGGTTGGACGTGCCGGTCCTGGGGAATGTGTACCTGCTGAGCACCACGAGCCCGGCACCGCGGCTGATGCACGACGGGAAGCTGCCCGGCTGCTTCGTGAGCGACGAACTCTATGGGCGACTCCAACGGGAGAGTCCTGAGCAGCATATCGAGCGGGCGGCGCAGCAGGTGGCGATGTACCGTTCGATGGGGGCCGCGGGGGTGGATATCGGCGGCGTACACGACTATGGGGTATTCGTGCGGATACTCAAGCTGGCCGATGAAATTGGGGCGGACTGGGAGCGATATAAGGACAACCTGTGCTGGCCCGGGGGCGAGGAGTTCTACCTCTACGACGATAATGGGGCCAGGGTCGCTCTGCCCCGCAGGCGCAAGAAGCTGAGGCATCGTGCGTTCAATCTCGCTCACCGGGCGATTCTGACGCAGGACACGCCGGGATTTCGGGCGTTTCGTGGGGCCATGCGGCTTCTTGGGGCGAGGAAGGGCAGGGGCTTCGCCTACCGCAGTTTCCATGCCGCTGAGAAGTGGATGAAGTATCTGGCCTTCGACTGTGAGGACTGCGGCGACTGCCACCTTCCGGAAGATTTCGGATACTGCACAATGGGCGGCTGCATGAAGGGTCTGGACAATGCGCCGTGCGGGGATTCGACGGTGGACGGCCGGTGCGGCAATGACTTGGAGCGGGTGTGCATCGGCGACCTTATCTACGATGCGGCCCTGGCCGAGCCGGGCGGGGAGCAGTTGCTGCGGGAGCGGATACTGCCTCGTCGGGACCCGGCGTTGGAGCATACGGCGTCCATCCTCAACTACCTGTTCGGGCTGGACCACGCCAGAAAGCGGCCGCTGATCGCTGTGGGGGATGCCCTGAACGCCTCATCGCCGACAGCCGGAGTGGTCATGCGGCAGCTCATGGAAATGGGGCCGCAGGGATTCGCTCAGCCCAATGCACCCCTAAGCTACATCAGGGCGGTCATCGAGAGCCAGGCGGATGAAGGGGCCGATGCCATCGCGGTGAACGTGGATGGCGTGGCGGCAACACCGGGTGAACTTGGCCGGATTATGGCGCAGCACGTCGGCCTGGTGCGGAAATGGGGCGGCGGTACGCCTGTCTGCGTGGACAGCGTGTATCCGGAGGTCGTGGCCGAGGGCCTGCGGGCCTGGTATGAGACCGACGGGGCGGCCCGGCCGCCGCTGCTGGTTTGTGGCGACCCGGGGCGGGCCGATGAGGTTCTCATGCTCAGGAAGCAGCATGATTTTGCCGTTGTAGTTCGCCTGGGCGGAATGGACGAGAGCGTGTCGGCGGCGGTCTTGCTCGATCGGGCCAAGACATTTCTGGCGGCAGCCGTGAAGGGTGGACTGCGGGCGAATTCGGTGTTCTTTGATCTGCCGCTGAGACCGCTGGTGCAGGAACCGCTTGATGGCGGCCGGGCCGGGCAGACCTACGAGACCTTCCAGACGATCCGCGAGATCAAGCGAGACCCGATGCTTCGTAAGGCCCATTGCCTCTTGCGGGTTGACACGGCGATGCGCGGCATTCCGGGCAGGAAGGTGGGCGTGTGCAGGGCCTTCGTCGCGGCGGGGTTGGACTGCGGGTTCGACAGTGGGTTCCTGGATGTGGCCTATCACTACGGCGAGAGCCCGGCCGATACGGCCTTGCGCGAGCTGGTGGATGCCTTTGCCGGACTCGACGGCAGTGCCCCAAGGGCGAAGGTCGCGGCGGGATTGCTGGGTAAGCTGTCTTCGCCCAGGAAAAGAACGGCCGCGGCGAAACCCCCGATTGCAGTTGAGGCGGTCGGGCCGAACGGCGCGCCAAAGAAGCAGATGCCCGACCGTGCGAGCGCCGATGGTTGAGAAGCCGACCGAAGGTGTCCGCGGTGCGATAACCAATGGAGATACGCAATGAAGCGACACAAAAAGCTGAATCGCAGACAGGTGCTCGGGGCCATGGGGGCATTGCCTGTGCTGGGTGTATCACAGGCCTGTGGGGCCGACCATCGCGACGGGCGCAGTAGTGAACAGGCGGGACTGGCCCTGGTCACCAAGAGCGACCGACAGGAATATGAGCGGCTATGGGGCCTCGACCTCGATGCGCCGGATGTCATGGCCCGGCGGGAGAAGATGCCCACGGGGCGGATTGGGGATATGACGCTGGGGCGGATCATCAGCGGCAGCAACCTGATCAGCATGAACATGCACTCGCGGGACCTCAAGTACGTCTATGACCTGGCGGCGGCGTACAACACGGAGGACCGCGTGCTTATGACGCTCAAACTGTGCGAGGAGCATGGCATCAACTCCATCGTCCTGAAGAACCACAACTTCAGCAAGTTCAGACTCTCGCGTTACTGGGACGAGTGGGGCGGGCGGATGAAGTGGCTGGCGGACGTGATCACGACTGACATCAACAAGTTCGAGGCATTGGTCGAGGAGCATCTCAAGTTGGGTGCGGCGAGCGTCTACCTCTGGGGCGGGGCCAGTGACATGTGGTATTACAGCAAGCAGCAGGGCCACATCGTGCGGGCTTACGAGATCATGCGGAAGTACAAGGTGCCGGTGGGCATCTGTGCCCATCAGCTCGCCCCTATCCTGTTTTGCGAGAAGGAGGGCCTCAAGCCGGACTACTACATGAAGACACTGCACCACGACCGTTACTGGTCGGCCCATCCCGAGCAGAATCGTCGGTTCCTGGAGATGTATGAGCCCGAGTCGCCGGACCATGCGTTCTACCACGACAACATGTTCTGTCATCGGCATCAGGAGACGATTGACTTCATGAAGGATGTGAAGGCGCCCTGGATCGCGTTCAAGGTCCTGGCGGCCGGGGCGATACCGGCCAGGGAGGGGTTGGATTTCGCGTTTGCCGGCGGGGCGGACTTCGTATGTCTGGGCATGTTCGATTTCCAGGTGCGTCAGGATGTCGCGCTGGCCCGCGAGGCGATTGCCAAAGCCGGGTCGCGATCACGGCCGTGGATAGGGTGACAGCCCCCCTGGCGTTCGAGGAAGAAGGCAGTCGGCGCCAAGAGCCCATGGGTGCGGTCGCGGCCTGACGGTGGTATCAGCCCCAGTAATCGGGTTCGTTGCCCGGTTTCCATTTGATGTTGCAGCCCATGCTGGGGCGTTGGACGGCGGGCGGCCGGCAGCCGGCCAGGACGGCATCCAGAGCCCCGCGCAGGTCGGCCCCGGTGACGGGCAGGTCGTTGCCGGGACGGCTGTCGTCCATCTGGCCCCTGTAGAAGAGCCTTCGGTCGGCGTCGAAAAGGAAGAAGTCGGGTGTGCAGGCCGCATGATAGGCCTTGGCCACATCCTGTGTTTCGTCGTGGAGATAGGGGAAGGTGAAGCCCGACTTCTCGGCGTTTTCCGCCATCATCCGCGGACGGTCCTGCGGATAGCCGGCGACGTCGTTGGAGTTGATGCCGACGACGGCGACGCCCCTGGCCTGATACTCCTTGACGAGCTGAACCAGGTGGTCCTGAACGTGCTTGACGAAGGGGCAGTGGTTGCACATGAAGATGACGAGCAGCGCAGGGGCATCCTTATAATCGTCTCTGGAGACGATGTGGCCCTGCGTGTCGGGCAGGCGGAAATCGGGTTCGGAAGTACCCAACTCAAGCATGGTTGAGGCCGTCATTGCCATAGCGGATTCCTTTGGCTGCTTGTTGTCTGTGCGGGTACATACGCAAGGGAGCCTGCGAGGTTCTTCAGGAAAAGCCCTGGAAGCCGGATACGGCCGTGCATTGGGGGTGCGAGAGGGCCGCGGATCGAATACGGGCCTTGCAATACGGCGGCGTATGCACTATGTATAGGTGAGTTGTCGGTACGTCCGGGGGCAAGACGGCGGTCCGGGCGTTACGCCATTCTGGGGCTTGACCGGTTGGAGTCTGACATGTCGAAGGCGGGCGTTTATGTGGCGGTGGCGTGGGGTGTCCTGGTCTTCGTCGCCACGGCGGGTGCGGTCTCGGTCGAAACGGCGATGGTTCCGATGCGGGACGGCGTGAAACTGGCGACGGAGGTGTGCCTGCCTTCCGGAGAAGGTCCGTGGCCGGTCTTGATGATCCGGACGCCCTACGGACGCAAGGCGGCCGGTGCGGCAGTCGGTGCGGCGATCATGAACGATTACGCCTGCGTGGTGCAGGATTTTCGCGGGCGGTTCGATTCGGAGGGGGTCGATTACCCGGTCTTTCTGCACGGCGGATGGGGCGAACTGCAGGACGGCTACGACACGGTCGAGTGGATCGCCGGGCAACCCTGGTGCAACGGCAAGGTCGGGGCGTTCGGGATCAGCGCGCCGGGCATCGCGTTGAACATGATGGGGCCGAGCCGGCCACCGCATCTGGTCTGCATGTACGTGGGCGTGGCGTTCTCCAGCATGTACCATCAGTCGGCGTATCAGGGCGGGGCGTTTCGCAAGTCCCTGGTGGAGAACTGGCTGCGGGACAACAAGTTCCATCCCCGCAATCTCGAACTGATCCGGGAGCACCCGCTCTACGACGATTTCTGGAAGGCGATGGACCCGGGGTGCGTATTGCAGCGGGTCCATGTGCCGGTGATGTTCGCGGGGGGCTGGTATGACATCTTCAACGAGGGGACGATTCACGCCTTCAGCGTGGTCCAGCACGAGGGCGATGGACGAGCCAGGGGCAACTGCCGATTGGTGATGGAGCCCTATGGGCATGGGAACAGCAACGAGCTGAAATTCCCCGGCGCCAGTGCGCTGGTGCTGGAGGACATCTTCCAGTGGTTTGACACATGGATGAAGGAGGATGGGCGCGGGGCACAGGCCATACCGGTTGTGCGGTACTATGTGATGGGGGATCCGGGGGATGCCAACTCGCCGGGCAACCAGTGGAGAACGGCGGCGGATTGGCCGCCGGCGGCGACGATGCGGCCGATGTACTTTCACGCCGACGGGCGTCTGCGGCGCAGGGCCCCGACGGACACCGAGGCGTCACGGGCTTATGATTACGATCCGAAGGACCCCGTCCCGACCATCGGAGGAGCGAATCTGACGATTACGAAGGGGCCGCGCGACCAGCGGGCGGTGGAGGACCGGGCAGATGTGCTGCTGTTCACGTCGCGGCCACTGGACGATTATCTGGAGGTGACGGGCAAGGTGCGGGTGAAGCTGTGGGCGTCGTCGACGGCGACCGATACGGACTTCACGGCCAAGCTCTGCGATGTCTACCCGGATGGGCGAAGCATGATCGTGCTTGACGGCATCATCCGAGCCAGACACCNNCGCTTCGAGCCGAACCCGAATACGGGCAAGGCGTCCGGGACGGACGGGCAGACGGTGGTGGCGACGAACCGCATCTATCTCGACGCCGAACGGCCGTCGCATATCCTGCTGCCCGTGGTCGAGCCGTAGGGGCATAGGTCTATCCGGAGTCCGCGCATGAGCATCCGCAGCGAGGTTGTGAACAAGACGGTTGTCGTGATTCTGGCGGCTGGCAAGGGCACGCGGATGGGCTCGCCAGACGTGGCCAAGGTATGTCTGGAGATCGACGGCAAGGCGGCTATCAACCGTCAGATTGCGACGTTCAAGGCGCTGGGCTTCTCAGCCTTTGTGATTGTGCTGGGCTCGTCGGCCGACCAGGTGATGGCGACCGTCAACGCCGAGCACCCGAACATGGCGTTTGTGTACCAGAGCCCGCAGCTTGGCACGGGGCACGCGGCGCAGACGGCCGCCCGCTGTCTGGAGGGGATAGGCCACGACGGCTACGTCCTGGTGAGTATGGGCGACAAGCTCATCGAACCGGGGGCGATTGAGGCGGTGCTCGACGTCTTCGCCGGGGCCGGGCCGGACCTGGCGCTGCTGACGGTTCCCAGGATGCAGGGGACGGGAGATTCGTCCGGCCGGGTGTTCATCGACAAGTCGGGGGCGGTGGTGGATATCATCGAGCGCATCGACATCGCCCGACGGGCCATCGCCGACCGGCTGTTGCGAAAAGTCGAATCGTCTTCCACGATGACCGGCGCGGATGTGAGCCGCGCCGTCGAGGCCTACATCCGCAGTCCGGGCAAGCAGAAGCAGGCGGTGCCGGAATTGCTGGAGCCGGCCGCCAAGGACGGCCGCGTGAGCAGGGCGAGGCTTCGCAGGATACTCCGGTCGCCGGCGTATCAGCTGGAGGTGGCGGGCAAGGCGTACACGGCCGGGCAGATCGAGTCCCGGTGCAGGAGGGTCAATCCGAGTCTGTACCTGTTCAGGGCGGCGGCCTTCTACCACGGGACCGCCCTGCTGGACCGCAACAACGCCCAGGGCGAGTATTACCTGACGGATATCGTCCGGCACCTGGCCGGCGCACGGGACCCCGACGGACGGCCGCACCGCGTGATTCATGCGCCAATTGAACATCCTGAGTGGATCCAGGGGTTCAATTCGCCCGGCGAATTGCTGGCCATCCGCGATTACGTGCGACGGACGCAGTCCGTACAGACCGGTGCGGCGGCGTCAGTGCCCGGTCCACGGCTGGGCCGCCGGGCCTATCGGAGCGTCTCGCAGTGGCTGACCGAGATCAAGGCCGACGGTCCTTCGCTGCGGCGGCGGCTTGCGAAGATTTACGGGGCCCATCGGGAGCTGCACGCCCGCAAACGGCGGGACCTCAGCGAGGTGCTGACCTGCTACGGCAAGCGGTTCGGATTCGACGACAAGGTCTGTATCGTTCGCGCCCCGGGGCGCGTGAACATCATGGGACGGCACATCGACCACCGCGGAGGCTGCAACAACTTCCTGGCGATCGACCGCGAGACCATTGCGGTGGCGGGCGTCCGCAACGACGACAATGTGGTGGCCGTCAACACCCGTCCGGGGGAGTTCCCTCGCTTTGAGTTCAATATCGCCGAGTCAATCGGGCAATTCGCCTTCAGCGAATGGATCGATTTCGTCAACAGCGAACATGTTCGCAGTCTGCTGCGGGCCTCGGTCGGGCATTGGTCCAACTATGTCAAGGCGGCGATGCTGCGGCTTCAGCATTATCATCGCCAGACGCGGATTCGCGGCTTGAACCTGGCGGTGACGGGCGATGTGCCTATGGCGGCGGGGCTCAGCAGCAGTTCGACGTTGGTGGTGGCGACGCTGCAGGCGGCCATCGCATTGAACGGGTTCGACCTGGCGACCGGGCAGTTCATCGACCTGTGCGGGGAAGGCGAATGGTTCGTCGGTTCGCGGGGCGGGGCCGGGGACCATGCGGCCATACGGCTGGGCCGGCGCGGCAGGATTACGCGGGTAGGTTATTTGCCGTTTCGGATCGAGCGGGTGATCGACGCGCCGCGGGACTACCAACTGGTGATCGCCAACAGCGGGATTGCGGCGCCCAAAAGCGCCGCAGCCCGCGACACCTTCAATGCGCGAGTTGCCGCCTCCAACCTTGGATTCGAGGTGCTCCGGGGGCGGTTTCCCCACCTTCGGGACCGTCTGCATTATGTGCGAGATCTCGATCCGAACAAGCTCGGTTGCACGGCGGCGGACGTCTATCGGATGCTCCTGAGTGTTCCGCAATTCATGACGCGGCGGCAGTTCAGACAGGCACTGGGCGAGTCGGCGGAAGGCCTGATGCAAACCAACTTCGCGACCCACGGGGACCCGGGGCGTTATGGCGTTCGAGGCGTCCTGCTGTTTGGGGTTTCGGAGATTATACGCAGCCGCGTATGCTGCGACTACCTTGAGAGCGGGCGGATCGAGGCGTTCGGCCGGCTGATGAATGTCAGCCATGACGGCGACCGGGTCAGTCGGCCCGATGCGGCCGGGCGATATGTCGAGATGCCTGATCCCTGTACGGACGCCAGTCTGCGGCAATCCATCGACGATCTGGCCAGCGGCGATCCTCAGCGGGTCCTCCAGGCGCAACTGTCGATGCAGGCGGGTGCCTACGCATGCAGTACGCCGGAGATCGATGAAATGGTGGATATTGCATGTGCGACGCCCGGCGTCGTCGGGGCGCAACTGGCCGGGGCGGGGCTGGGCGGCTGTATCATGGTGTTGGCCGCCAGGCAGGCCGTCGATGCCGTTCGCAGGGCTTTGGCGCGGCGGTACTACCGGCCCAGGGGTCTGACGCCGGAGGTTATGGCCTGTATCACAACCGAAGGGGCGGGGCTGATTGAATTCTGATTCTACCGATAAGGAGATGGTTGAGTGAATAGACGCACTATGTTCTGCATGATTCTGATGGCTGTTGCATCGGCGGGTTTCGCCCCGACGTCGGATTATCGGGAACGACATGTGGAGGGCTGGAGGGTGCTGGTCAACCAGGAATTGACCGAGCGTCCCGAACTGGCGCGTGAGACGATGCGGCTGCTGCGTTTTCAGTTGTACCAGATCACTCGCGTTGTGCCGCCGGATGCGTTGGAGACGCTGCGCCGGACGACAATCTGGGTGGAGTACAATCATCCGAGACACCCCTGTATGTGCTACCACCCAAGCCGGCAATGGCTCGAAGCCAACGATTTCAACCCCCAGAAGGAACGGGGCGTCGAGATTGCCAATGCGCGGAACTTCCTGAGCTGGACGAAGACCCAGCCGTGGATGGTGCTGCACGAGTTGGCGCATGCTTATCATCACAACGAACTGGGCTACGATTACGAGCCGCTCAAGAAGGCCTACAAGGACGCCGTTGCGGGCAAGTCATACGAATCGGTTCAGCATATCAACGGGCGCAACCAGCGGGCCTACGCGTTGAACAACGACCAGGAGTACTTCGCCGAGTGTACGGAGGCGTTCTTCGGCACGAACGACTTCTATCCCTTTGTCCGTAGCGAACTGAAGGCGCACGACCCGAACATGTACGAGGTGCTGGAGAGGGCGTGGGGCACGAATCGGATTCACACCGGAGGGGACCGGATGCGTTGATTTTAGCGACCCTGTGTGTTACTGTGGGTCGATGGACACTGCATCGCCGATGCGATTGCGGCACAGTGAGCCGGCTGAACAGGAGGCCGATTATGGACCGTATGACACGCCGTCGTTTCATCAAGACATCCGTGCTGGCCGGGGCCGTGGCGGCAGTACCCGTCGCCAAGGTCCGCGGAGCCAATAACGACATCCGTGTGGCCGTCGTCGGGGTTCGCAGTCAGGGGGCCAATCACATCAACTGGTTCCGGGCGATTCCCGGCGTCAGAGTGGTGGCGATATGCGATGCCGACAAGGCCTTCGTCGACCGGGAGGCGGCGAAGTTCGGTGAACGCAACGAGACAGTGGACACGTATATCGACTATCGCAAGCTGCTGGAGGACAAATCCATCGACGCGGTCATTGTCGCGGCGCCGAATCACTGGCATTCGCTGATGGGAGTATGGGCGTGCCAGGCGGGCAAGGATGTCTACATCGAAAAACCCGTCTCGCACAACATCTGGGAGGGCCGCCAGGTGGTCAAGGCCGCCCGCAAGTACAACCGGATCGTGCAGGCCGGGACGCAGCGGCGGTCGGACACGGGGCTGATGGAGGCGTTCGAGTGGATCAAGCAGGGGAATCTGGGCAAGATCAAGCTGGCCCGCAACATCGTCTACGTGGAGCGGGGCAGCATCGGGCGGGTCAACGGGCCGCAGAAGCTGCCGGAGAGCGTTGATTATGACCTGTGGAGCGGGCCAGCGACACTGGAGCCGCTGAGGCGGCGAAATCTGCATTATGACTGGCACTGGGTGTGGCCCACGGGCAACGGTGATTTTGGCAACAACGGGATTCACTTTGTGGATACGTGCAGGTGGGCGACCGGGGCGAGCCGGCTTGCCCGGCGGGTCATCAGCGTGGGTGGGCGTTTTGGCTATGTGGACGATGGAACAACGGCCAATACGCAGATCGTCTATCTGGACTACGAGGAGGCCCCCATTCTCTGCGAGGTGCGGGGATTGCCCCATGCCAAGGGCAACTCGGCGATGGACAGCTACCTGGGCACGCGGGCGGAGACGGTGGTGCATTGTGAAGGCGGGTATTTCGTCGGTGGCTGGGCATACGACAACGACGGGGAGAAGATCAGGCAATTCAAGCGTACGGAGGGCGCCGGCCACCATGCGAATTTCATCGATGCGGTGCGGTCCCGAAAGCCGTCGGACCTCCACGCGGAGATTCTCGAGGGGCACCTGTCCAGCGCGTTGTGCCACATGGGCAATACCTCGTATCGGCTCGGGGGCGTGGCCGGTCCTGATGAGATTCGGGAGGCGCTGAGCGGCTGCGAGCCGATGCTGGAGGCGTTCGGCCGGATGGAGGAGCACCTGGCGCTCAACGAGGTGGATTTCGAGCAGACGCCGCGAGTGCTGGGGCCGTGGCTGACGCTTGATCCCGATGCAGAGCGATTCACCGGCGAATTCAGCGAGCGGGCCAATATGTTGATCGGCCGCAATTACAGGGCGCCCTTCGTGGTGCCCGATGACGTGTGAGGCACGGAGGTGCTATGTCGGATGCAGGACAGGAGGTTCAACCGGGCAAGCGGCCGCCGTGGTATAGGTCCATCGGTCCGGCGCTGATTGTGGCGTGCGTGGTCTTCGGGCCGGGCAGCCTGGTCATCAGCGCCAACGTGGGGGCCACCTACGGATATGAACTGCTCTGGCTGCTGCTGCTGACCGGATTGCTCATGGGCACGTATATGACCACGGCGGCGCGGGTCGGCGTGGTGGCCGGTGAAACACTCTGCACACTGCTGGCGCGGCGGATCCATCGGGTCGTCGCAGCCGTTGTGGGGATTACGCTGTGCCTGATATGCACGGCGTTTCAGTTCTCCAACAACCTGGCGATCGCGGCGGCGGGCGAGGCGATGGGTATAGCGAGGCTCTTCGGCGACCCGGCGGAAATGTCGGAAAAGACGCGTGCGATGATCGACAGCGGAGTCCTGATTGTGTTCAACGCCCTGGTCATCGCGTTGACTTTTACGCTGCGGCAGGTGTACCGCGTGCTCGAACGGGGCATGAAGGTCATGGTGGCGATCATTCTCGTGTGTTTCCTGGTCAATCTGTTCGTCGTCGGGCCCGACCTCCTTGACCTGCTTAGGGGCCTGATCCCGCACAGGCCCGCAAACCTGACGCTTGGACTGCCCACGCGGACGGCGGAAGGGGTTGTCGATCCGATGGTGCTGATAGCGTCGCTTCTGGGCACGACGTTTTCGGTGGCCGGGGCGTTTTATCAGGGCAACCTGGTTCGGGAGAAGGGTTGGACGCTGCGGGACTACAACCAGGGGCTGGGCGATTCCATCGGCGGGGTCGCGGTCCTGACCGGCGTCAGCGCCATGATTATGATCACCAGCGGGACGGTTCTTCGGGGGCTGCCGGCCACGGATATCAGCGTGCTGGCGGGCCAGCTTCGGCCGTTGCTCGGCGCGATGGCGGGCGTGTTGTTCACGATTGGATTGTTGGCCGTGGCGATGAATCCGTTCGTTATCAATGCCATGATCGGCGGCAGCATCCTGGCTGACGGTCTGGGTAAGCCCGCCAGGCTCAGCGATCCGTGGTCGCGCCGATGCACGGTGGTGGTGCTGCTGATCGGCATGGGCGTGGCGATGCTGGTGCTACACGCCGGCGTCAAGAAGATCGACGCCATGATCTTCGGCCAGGCGATGACGGTCATCGGCAACCCGTTGATGGCGGCTTCGATTCTGTTCTTGGCCAACAGCAAGCGGATCATGGGCCATCGCCGCAATTCCCTGATTATGAACATCCTCGGCGGGCTGGGGTTTGTCCTGGTCCTGCTGATGGCCGTGCGGGTGCTGATTCTGCTGGTCTACCGGCTGACGTGAAGCGGGGACCGGCCCCTGTATCGACCGCGCATGTGTTGTAAGGGCAAGCACTTATGGCGGATACAAAGCGGCTGGATGAACCCGGGCTCGAAGACTTGCTCAGTGAACCGACCGACGTAGTCCGTGGCGGGCTGCGTTGCGTGCAAGGCGATGTGGCGGTTCTCGGGGCCGGTGGCAAGATGGGGCCGACGCTGGCGATGATGCTCAAGAAGGCCGACCCGAAGCGGAATGTCTACGCGGTCTCACGGTTCAGCGAGGAGGGCCTCAGGCGCCGGATTGAGGACGTCGGGATCGATACGGTCGAGTTGGACCTGCTGGATGATTCGGCATACGGCCGACTGCCGGACGTGCCGAATGTCTTCTTCCTGGCAGGGATGAAGTTCGGGGCTACGGGCAGGGAGACGCTGAGCTGGGCCATGAACGCCCTGTTGCCGGGTATGGTGGCGCGGCATTATCGTCAGGCGAGGATTGTGGCGTTTTCGACGGGCAACGTGTATCCCTTCACGGATGCCCGTTCAGCCGGGCCGACGGAGGCGACCCCGCCGGACCCGGTTGGCGAGTATGCGTGGTCGTGCCTGGCTCGCGAGCGCGTGTTTGGCTATTTCTCCGAGGTCTACGGTACACCGGTGGCGCTCATCCGGCTCAACTATGCCAACGAGCCTCGCTACGGCATCATTGTGGACCTGACGCGGAAGGTCCTTGAGGGGCGGGCTATTGACCTGACGATGGGCTACGTGAACCTCATCTGGCAGGCGGACGCGAACAACTACGTTGTTGCGGCCCTGTCGCGGGCGTCGTCGCCTCCGACCGTGCTGAACGTCGCCGGGGCGCAGGTGTTGTCGGTGCGAGAGGTGGCGGGCAGGATTGCCGAGCGGCTCGGTAGGAAGGCCGTCTTTGCCGGGTCCGAGGCCCCTACCGCCCTGCTGTCGGATGCGTCGCGGTGCTTTGAGTGGTTCGGCCGGCCCCCCGCCTCGTTGGAGAGGATGCTGGACGTAATCGTGCCATGGGTGGCAGGCGGCCACCGGACCTTGAACAAGCCAACGAAGTACGATGTGCGGGATGGTAAGTTCTGATTTGGAAATGACTTATGGCAGATCCAGCCATCATGGAGAAGCTTCGAACCGGGCTGGTCGTTCCGGCCCATCCATTGGCCTTGACGGACGACAGGCGACTGGATGAGCGGCGTCAGCGGGCCCTGACGCGGTACTATCTGGAGGCCGGGGCCGGCGGTCTGGCGGTTGGCGTGCATACGACGCAGTTCGCTATCCATCGGGCGCAAGTGGGTCTGTATCGGCCGGTGCTGGAGTTGGCGGGCGAAACGGCCTGCGACTGTGTGGCGTCCGGGCGTTATCCGCGGCCGGTCATGATTGCGGGCCTGGTGGGGGATACGCAGCAGGCCTGCGCCGAGGCCGAGTTGGCGCGGCAATTGGACTATGACGTGGGTCTGCTGTCGCTGACGGCCCTGCGCGGGCAGTCCGTCGATGCGATGCTCGATCATGTGGCGGAGGTTGGGCGGATAATGCCTATCATGGGATTCTACCTGCAGCAGGCCATCAGCGGCATGACGCTGCCGGGGGAGTTCTGGCGTCGGTTGTTTGAGATACCGGCGGTGGTCGCCGTCAAGATCGCCCCGTTCAATCGCTACCAGACGCTGGACGTGCTTGAGGCCGTTGCGAGGTCCGGGCGGTCCGCCGACATCGCCCTGTATACCGGCAACGACGACAATATCATCGTTGACCTGCTGACGGAGTACGAATTCCAGGTTGACGGCGAGACGATTCCGGTGCGAATCGTCGGCGGGTTGCTTGGGCAGTGGGCGTGCTGGACGCGGCGCGCCGTTGACCAGCTTGAGTTGGTGCATAACGTACACCAACGCGGCGAGGCGGCGCCGATGTCTCTGCTGACGCTGGCATCGGCGATGACCCTGGCCAACAAGGCCATCTTCGACGCCGACCATGCGTTCGCCGGGTGTATCCCGGGTATTTCACACGTACTGATGCGCCAGGGATTGCTTAGCAACACGCTGACGCTGGATGCCGCCGAGGGGCTCTCACCGGGCCAATGTGAGCGCATCGACGGCGTCATCGCGGACTATCCGCACCTGACCGACGATGAATTCGTGAGGATGCACCTGGATGCGTGGCTGTCATAACGCAGTGACCTGTGATAGAGAGTCATACGATGTTGTGTGGATCATAGTCCGAAGGTCCTTCTTGCTCGTGAGGTGATTATGCGCTATCGTTCATTACGTCCGCTTGTTGTGCTCCTGGGCTGTGTTGCAGTGTGCGGGTTGGCTGAGATTCCGCCGGTGCCGGGGGGCAATGCGATGCCGGCTGATTACTTTGAAGTAGAGACGGCCAGGCTGCGCGATCGGTGCATGGCCGGCATCAACAGCCTCGATGACTGGAAGGCCAAGCGCGATACATACCGGGCACAGTTGTTTGAGATGCTGGGCCTGGACCCACTGCCGGAGAAGACCGACCTGTCGCCGGTGATTACAGGCAGGATTGAGCATGAGCAGTTCATTGTGGAGAATCTGCACTTTCAATCGCGGCCGCATCTGTATGTGACGGCCAATCTGTACATCCCCAGGAATCTGGACAAGCCGGCGCCGACGATTCTGTATGTCTGCGGACATGGGGCCGTGAAGAAGGACGGCGTCAGCTACGGCAACAAGGCCGGCTACCAGCACCATGGGGCGTGGTTCGCGCGGCACGGGTATGTGTGCCTGATTATCGACTCGGTGCAGTTGGGCGAGATCGAGGGCATCCATCACGGGACCTATCGCTACGATATGTGGTGGTGGAACAATCGGGGATATACACCGGCCGGGGCGGAGGCGTGGAACTGCATTCGTTCGCTGGATTACCTCGAGACACGGCCGGAGGCCGATGCGAGCCGTTTCGGCGTGACGGGGCGGTCC
>DDXG01000395.1:6557-6945 GCA_002347125.1 Phycisphaerales bacterium UBA2266 | reverse complement strand
GGCGGAGCAGCGTTTCGCAAATCGCTCTTGACAGCACGGCCCGGACACGGTAGAGTCAATGCAGAATTCCGTGAGGCAGGCAGGTCGATGAAGAGCACTTCGTTTTGCCTCTCCGACGACCTTCCGAAGGTGAACCGATTGCATTTCAAGCAGGGGGCAGTGAGATGAACATACAGCGGCGAGCCAAGGCGATGACAGCGCTGGCCCTGTTACTGATCATGTCGGGTGTGCACGAAAGCCGGGCGACGACATTGGCACAGGCGATGGTGAAGGTCGCGGATCGGCTTGTCGCCAAGCAGGTCAAAGTAGGCGTCAATGCGGGTATATGGCCCCTGAGTGTCGGCTATACGGGTCCGATCGGATCGGGTGTGGCGGTGGCGTATATGAC
>DDXG01000395.1:0-6548 GCA_002347125.1 Phycisphaerales bacterium UBA2266 | reverse complement strand
TGCGACGGGCCCTATGCGTCGTCGGCGCAACTGGCGGGCGACTACATTCTGTTCGAGAGTCGCGGCAACTTCTATGGAGATGCAGCCTATGCCCTGACGCTCCTTTCGCAGATGTCCGAGGACCCGGCCGACAACACATGGCGGACGGTGCTGGAAGACTTCTACTTCAACATCGCCCATGACCCCGGCGGAACGCCCGCCTACATCGCGCAATACTCGGCGTTGGACGTCTCCGAGGCGGTTATCTACATAGCGCACCACGTCATCGCGTCGCACTATGCCAATGCGGCCGACGCGGGCCTGTGGCGGCAGGCACTGATCGACTGGCTCGCGGAAGTCGATGACAACACGCATTTCCCTGTCATGGCGATGGCGGCCGCGACGTGGGCATTGGCGAGCACCGGCCCGTTGGATGCGACCTTGATCGATCCCTCCGGCGATGGAACGCCGTACTGGAATCTGCGAAGGCTCTCGGGGCTTCCATCTCTGCTGCTCAGCCATCAGGCCCCTGCCGGGCATCCGTACGCGGGTAGTTTCTATGCCCGGTTTGACCACACCAACGACGGCGGAGCATTCCCCTTCGCGGCCGGTTACACGGAGGACGCCTCATTTGGGATTCTGGCCCTGGCGGCGTGTCAAACAGCAAGTCCAACACCGGGTCTCGATACGGCGGTGGTGGCGGGGCGTAATGCCCTGTTTGGGGCAATCGCCGACGACGGCAGTGTCTGGGAGCATGTCTCGAGATCCGGGCAGGTGCTCTACGTCTATGCCGGCGAAGTCTTGCAGGCATTGGCAATCTCATCGCCGACCGGCGATCTGGATGTCAGTGGGAGGGTGGACTTCGACGATATGGCTCTGATGGCCGGTCAGTATCTGGCCGATGGTTGCCAGTTGTGTTCACACGACAACGCCGATGTCAACCGGGATGGGGTGGTGAACCTGTTGGATGTAGCGGTACTGGCAGGCAACTGGCTTTCGTACTGACGGCTACGGGGCGAGAGAGACGGACGAGAAGACAACTCGTATTCACATCGTGCTGTGAGGTGTTGGCTCCGGAGGGTCCTCTAGGGTCTAGGCGTTCGCTGCATCATCAGGACGAGTTCGACGAGGGAGTTGGCCCCCATCTTCTCCAGAATACGGACCCGATGGAAATCGACCGTCTTTCGGCTTATGCCCAGTTCAGCGCCGACTTCTTTATTGCTCTTGCCGCGGACGAGTAATTCCATAACCTCTCGCTCCCGCTCAGTCAACTGATCCAGCCGCCCGCGCACCTTGTCGCGTTCGGACTGTTCGGATCGCAATCTGGCGTCGATGGCAATGGCCCGCTGGATGCTGTCAAGGAGCTCCTGGTCGCGGAAGGGCTTCTCAACGAAATCCACCGCCCCAGCCTTGAGGGCCTGGACGGCCATATAGACGTCTCCGTGGCCGGTAATGATGACGACCGGGATGGGGATCCCCCTGTCGGCAAGGCAGGCCTGCAGCTCAAGGCCGTTTATCCCAGGCATGCGGACATCAGCGACGAGACATCCGGCCTGGGAGGGACGATAGTCATCGAGAAACTCCATGGCCGTGGCGTAAGCCTTGGCCCCAAGTCCGACCGTCTCGACCAGCATGCTGAGGGAATCCCGCACGGCCTGATCGTCGTCAACGATGAATACCGTAGGTCTGTCGTCAGCCATAACCGTACCCTTCAAGAATAGACTGCTTACCGGACCATGCCCGCTATCTACAATCTACCTTCTGACCCCTTGCAGTGCAAGCCTTTGGCTTATGTTATATTTTTTTCCTGGCAATCTGGCCAGAGACCTCAAGAATGCGTATAGTCCGTAGCTGGAGCAGATACCCCTGCGAGTACCAGGGGTTTTTGCGCTCGTGGTGATAGGCGCAATTGTTGCATGGCAATATGTGTGTTCGGCCCGCATGGGCCTGAAGGGGATTGTAACATGGTGAACTTTGCAGCGCCGACATATATCGACAATGAGCTGGTGCTGCCGGTCTTCTGCATAATGGCGGTGGCGTTCGTGGTGCCGAGCTTCATTGTGGTGCTTGCGGTTCGGTCGGTGCCCAGCCGATTGCTGCTGGTCGGACTGCTCGCCCTCGTGGCGTCGATTGCGTTTGCGGCGATTCTGCCTGCCGCACGCGCGCTGACGCTCGTGATGGCGGTCTCGGCGGCGATGCTGGTCCTGGCAGGTTTGCTCTGCACTGTAGTCATCTGGGCGGTGGACCTGTTCAGGAAGCCCCCCCGTCAGGCGCACGGCAACTCAGGAATGTAATGTTGCCCGCGGGCGGCCGCAAGCCGTGATTCTGCTTGCACTTGTGGCGTGTATGAGGTAGAAGTGGAGCAATCGCACGCTGATGGGGTGGGTAGTCTGCGCTTACAGCGGTTGGATTCATCCGACCAGGGATCAGGGGCTGTGAATGCGTAATGAGCGGCCTGCTTATTGCGGTAGCCGTCTTCTTCTTGGCAGTCCAGGGTGTCTATGAACGCATCGATCATCAGTATTGGCAACGAGTTGTTGAGCGGGCGGACCGTTGACACGAACGCAGCGTGGCTGGCGGCCGAGATACTCGCGCTAGATATTCCGGTTGTTTCCACTTACATAGTGGGCGATGAGGTAGATCGAATCGTTCGGATGCTGGAGGCGGCCTGCCGGGATGCGAATATCGTGCTGGTAACGGGGGGATTGGGGCCTACGGAGGATGATTTGACGCGGGACGCCCTGGCGGCCTTTGTGTGCACGGAACTCGAATTCCACCAAGGACTGCTGGACGACATCGCAGGGTTCTTCGCGGTGCGAGGGCGGGCGATGGCAGCGACGAACCGGCGTCAAGCCTATCTGCCGGCCGGCGCACGGGCCCTGGCCAACACCACGGGAACGGCGCCGGGAATCGCGGTCGAGCAAGAAGGCAGGCGGATTTACGTAATGCCGGGCGTTCCATCGGAGATGAAGCAGATGTTCACCGATGGCATCAAGCCGGCACTGAAACGGCTGGACCCCGGACAGCATATCGTCGTCCGAAAACTGCAATGCTACGGAACGGGGGAATCAGATATTGCCCAAATCGTCGGTCCGTTGATGGCCCGGGGCCGCAACCCGCTGATCAACTCGACGGCGTCACAGGGGGTCATCACGATGCACATCGTCGCCAGGGCATCGAGCAAGCCTGCCGCCCTGGATCTGGCGCAAAAGGATGAGCGGCTACTTCGTGAAATGCTCGGATCGGTGGTGTTCGGCGTGGAGGACCAGAGCCTGGCCCAGGTTGTGGGGGGCGCGCTGGCCGAGCGTAAGATGACGGTTGCGACGGCTGAATCGTGCACCGGGGGGCTGCTGGCAAAGCTCATTACGGACGTTCCAGGAGCCAGCCGGTACTACTTGCAGTCATGGATAACGTACAGCAACCAGGCCAAGTCCGCTCTGTTGGGTGTGCCGGCGGCGCTGATTGCCGCGGATGGGGCCGTCAGCCGCCGGGTGGCTGAGGCAATGGCTTCGGGGGCCCGCAAGGCGGCCGGGGCGGACTATGCAATCGCCATAACCGGCATAGCCGGACCGGACGGCGGCAGTAGCGAGAAGCCGCCCGGACTTGTATATATTGCCCTGGCCGCCGATGGCCGATTATATTGCCAACGCTGCGAGTTCGGACAACCACGGGCGGCGGTTCGACTGCGCGCCGCAATGACGGCGTTGGATATTCTGAGGAGGCAACTGGCCGGTTGACTCAAGGGCAAAAACCTGCTATAATGGCTTGTCAGGGTGCCGACCGGACGGGGTGTACATGGCCAAGCAACGCAGACATCTGGGTGAAATCCTCTACAAAGCCGGCATCGTTCAGAAAGAGCCGCTGATTAAGGCAATCAAGGCGGCCAGGACGAACGGTAAACGGCTGGGGGAATATCTGGTCAGCCAGAAGCTGATCACGGCGGAGACGCTCTACAAGGCCATTGCCAAGCAGTTCGAGATGAAGTATGTGGACTTGGATCGGGCGCCGCTGCCGGCGAATCCGGCGTCCATCATCCCCGAAGACCTGATCAAGCGGCACAATGTGCTGCCTCTGAGTATGAGCAACGGCAAGTTGAAGCTCGTTATCGGGGATCCGATGGACCTGGAGATGCTGGATTCGATCCGGTTTCGATTGAACACAGAGCTGGAGTGCTATCTGGCGGATCCGGAGAAGATCCGACGGCACATCGACGACTCGATGCAGGAGGAGCAGAAGGTCGAGGACGACCGTCTGCGCCACTCCATCGACGCTACGGCGGCGGAACTGGCCGAGGCCGGCCACGAACTGCAGGCGGCGACGCTTCAGGCCCAGGCGGCCGGGGCCGACGCCGAGGGGCCGATCATCCGGCTGGTGAACCTCATTATCGACAACGCCTATTTCATGCGGGCGTCGGATATTCACATCGAGCCGATGAACGACCGGGTCCGCGTGCGGTATCGCGTGGACGGCGTCTGTCTGGAGAAGGACAATATCCCGAAGAATATGCAGGCGCCCCTGGTGACGCGATTCAAGATTCTCTCAGGGATGGATATCGCGGAAAAGCGGCTTCCCCAGGACGGCCGTATCAAGCGGGAGATCGGCGGCGAAGACATCGATTTCCGCGTCTCGTCCTTGCCGGGAACGCACGGGCCGAGCATCGTTCTTCGTATTTTGCGGCCGGACGCGGTCAACATCGGTATCGAGGCTCTGGGCTTCGGGAAGGACGACTACGACCGATTCCAGAAGATCATCAAGCGGCCCAACGGCATCTTCCTTGTGACCGGGCCCACCGGTTCGGGAAAAACGACGACGCTTTACGCCGCGCTCCAGGAGTTGAACCGGCCCGACAAGAAGATCATCACCGCCGAAGACCCCGTCGAGTACAACTTCCCAGGCATGAATCAATGCCAGGTCCGCGACGAAATCGGTCTGACGTTCGACAAGATTCTGCGGGCCATGTTGCGNNGTGTTCAGCACGCTGCACACAAACGATGCGGTCAGCGCCATCACGCGTCTAATCGATATGGGCGTTAAGCCGTTTCTCGTCGCCTCGTCGATTCAGGCCATCATGGCTCAACGATTGGCACGTTTGATCTGCAAGAAGTGCAAGGCGCCCGACCCCAATCCCGATCCGCACCATCTGCGTCTGCTGGGCATCAGCCAGGAGGAGGCGGAGAAACACGAGTTCTTCAAGGGCAAGGGGTGCAGCCAGTGTCAGGGGACGGGTTACAAGGGTCGCATAGGCATTTTCGAGATGGTCGAACTGACCACCGAGTTGCGAGAGCTGGCGTTCAGGCGGGCCAATACGACAGAGCTGAAGAAGACCGCGATCGCGGGGGGCATGAAGATGCTGCTCCACGACGGTGTGGCAAAGATTTATCGAGGGATGACGACGCCGGAGGAGGTCGCCGGCATTACGCAGGCCGAAGGATTGGTGGAAAGTTGAGTCCCGCCGGCCGGGATTGGATTTGAGGTGGCACAAGTATGGCAACAACCGTCAATATGGACAGGCTCCTCCAGGCGTGCGTTACGCAGGGCGCGTCGGATATTCACATCACCGTCGGCAGACCGCCGGTCTTTCGTATTCACGGTCGCCTGCGGTCGCTCGAGACCAAGGTTCTCGACGCCGACGACAGCACGAGCCTGATGAAGTCGATTACCCCGGAGCGCAATCAGCAGGAACTCCAGGAAGAGGGTGGAACGGATTACGGCTTCGCGTTCGGCGACCAGGCCCGGTTCCGCGTTGCGGTGTTCCGCCAGAAGGGCAACATCGCAATGGTGCTGCGTCTAATTCCGACCAATATCATGTCGTTCGAGCAGATCGGTCTGCCGAAGATCTGTGCGGCTCTCTGTCGCCGTCCCAGAGGGTTGTTCCTTGTGACCGGACCGACGGGTTCGGGCAAGACTACGACGCTGGCGACGATGATCAATTACATCAATGAGAACTTCGACCGCCATATCGTTACGGTGGAGGACCCGATCGAATATTATCACAATCACAAGAAATCCGTCATCAACCAGCGCGAAGTGGGTATTGACGTACCGAGCTTCGCCGAGGCGCTGCGTCGCGTGCTCCGACAGGACCCGGACGTCATTCTCGTCGGCGAGCTTCGAGACCTCGAGACTATCGAGGCGGCGGTGCGAGCGGCCGAGACGGGCCACCTTGTGTTCTCCACCATTCACACGACCAGCGCATCCGGCACGGTCACGCGTATTATTGACGTGTTCCCGGTGGACCAGCAGGAGCAGATCCGCGTGCAGCTTTCCTCAAACCTCATTGCGGTGCTCTCACAGGCGTTGTGCCCGGTCGTCTCCGGACGAGGGCGTGTCGCGGCGTATGAATTCATGGTGGTAACACCCGCTATCGCAAACCTGATCCGGGAGAATAAGACATACCGAATTGACTCGAGCATCCAGACGGGCAAGAAGCTGGGCATGCAGCTCCTGGACGAGCACTTGTGGCAGCTCTACGACATGGGCAAGATTGCACTGGACGAGATGCTCGACAAGGCCCGTCAACCCGCTGCCCTGCAGGACAAGGCCATGAAGAAGCTTCAGGGCCTCAGGGG
>DDXG01000181.1 GCA_002347125.1 Phycisphaerales bacterium UBA2266 | reverse complement strand
ATGCCCGGCTCCCAGGGCTCGGCCGCGGCGTATCTTGGATCGTCTTCCGCACGCACGGTGGCGTAGTAGACGATGCCGGAGATGCCGCCGTTTTCGCCGGGCCCGTAGGCCGTCTTGCCCCAGTGGACGATATTGGTCTGACTCAGAAATAGATGCATGGCCTGAGTCAGGACCGGACCGGTCTCGGTTCTCGACAGATTGTTGAGCGTGTTGGGGTTGATGATGGGCGTGCCATTGGCGTCAACCTGCGGCTGCGGGTTGAGCACGTCGCCGGAGGGCATATCCCAGCCATTGTCGGGGGGTATCGCTCCGCCCCAGTCGATAATGGCCGTCATGCCCGTGGCCTTGNNCTTGAAGCGGGCGAAGTCCACTTCAATGACCAGCCACTTGAAGAACGGGAACACCCCCGACAGTTCATACTCGCCCATCATGTCCGTCGGCTGGGCCTGGTAGATGGTCCCATCCCGAAAGCGGATATTGACGTTCTGCTCCATGATGCCCATCTCGCCCGGATCGGGGAAGCCGTCTTCGTCGGTATCAAGGAAGACGCTTCCCTTGAAGGTTCCGAACCATCGGAAGCTCAGGACGTCGCCGAGGTCTATGGTCCCTCCGCCGGCCGGTACGTTGACTGCGTTGAACCCGAAGATGGCCAGCAGGTCCAGATCCCAGGTGACGAGCTGATAGTCTCCCGGAGGCACATCGGCGATGGAGAAATAGCCGTTCTCGTCGCACGGCGCGGTATAGAGTCCCGTGAAGGGCATATTCAGGAGATTGAGGCCCACCCAGGCGCCGCCGACCGGCTCGCCGGCGACGTAGCCCTGATTGTTCGGAGGCCGATCAAAATGGTTGTACATGACGCGACCGGTGATGGTCCCCGTCGTCCCGCCGGGATTCGGCAGGTCGCCCAGGTTGTTCATCTGCTTGACGAATCCGTAGAAGCAGTGCCACCCGGCCGGGCCCAGTTCGACGAAGAAGGGCGGCTCGTTGGCCTTGACCCAGGCGTCCACAACGGGCGTACCCTCGATGGTGGAGGTCTGCACCCAGCCCGTCTGGTCGGGCGGCGGGACCACCTCCACGGCGTACTTGCCGGGGGCGATGTTCTTGATGAGCACCTCGCCGTTCGGATCGGTGCGAAGGACCGCGCTGCCCAGCATATCGACGATGGGTGCGCCTTCGCCATCCAGCAGAAACTCGCCCGTGTTGGCATCGGTCTGATACGTCGTTCCGAGCATATTGCCGAAGGCGTCCATCATCTGTCGGCCGAAAATGTCCGAGATGATGACGCTGAACCCCTCGAGCGGCGACTCACCCTGATCCGGGATGTTGTTGACGGGGTTGTTGTCATGGAACACCAGAACACTGATCTGGGAGGTCGGTATCGGCGAGGCGTTGACCACCACCGTCACGCTGTCCTGGCCCAGGCCTACGTTCTGGCCGCTGATGCTGTAATCGGCGTCCGGCAGGACGGATACGGCGTAGCGAACGTCGTCCGGCAGGTTGATGACCACGCTGGACGTGCCGGCGGCGACATGCCCGTTGGCGACGACCGGGGCGTAGCTCTTGTGAACGCTCACCGCAAGGCTGTCCGCCACGAGCGCCCCCGGCGTGACGGGGTGCGTCGTGTCCTCTTCCACCTGCCAGCGGAAGCCCGTCAGGACCGGGTTGCCCGCCGGGTCCGCGACACTCAGGGTGAACGCCCCGGCGACGGTTTGCAGTGACAGGATGCAAAGCAACCCCATCAGCAGTGCCGCGCACCCTGCTCTGGTAACTCTTCGTCTTCGATTCATGACAGAATCCTCCTTACAACAATATGGGGTTCGGTAATCCATCGGATGCGATAGTCCATAACCGGATCTCCTTAATGATGTGGTTCTGCGGGCCCCTTGATGTCCTCTGTAAACAGCCATTTTCGTGCTCTTACGGTCAGTGGTCGTTGCCTTGTGCTATGACGCTGCGCTCGATTGTTTCCGCGTGGTCGTCAGTCCTTCGTAACACCGCGTTTACCGATGAACTTACCTTCGGGGGGCCGGCAGACCCAATAGGGAAGGCCCCCTTAATGGCGTAGGGATTTGCTGAGTCACGACCCCGCCATCGACCCGCCCGACCCATCGGCCGGAGTCCGAGCGAAGCATCCACAACGCCGGATCGACGCGGGATTTGCACCGGATGGGCCGCCGAACAAGGCCGGCGGGTGCATGCGTCCTGGGGGGCAATCCTTCCACAACCATACGTGATTCCTTGGTCCTTATCACCGGGCCGTCCGGCGGCCGGACGAATCAGTTCGCCGGCGTCGTTTCCAGCCAATGGGCGGCGAACAGGGCAAGGTCCGCCGCGTCTACACTGCCGCTGTGGTCAAAATCCGCGCCGCCGCACCACGCCGGGGCCGAGCAGTCCATCCGGCCCCACTGGGCGGCAAGCAGGGAGAAATCCGTCAAAATGACGGTGTTGTCGATGTCGAGGTCGCCAAGCGGCTCGCCCGAGGTCTCCGCAATGGCCGCGGTCATCCGCATCTGGCTGTTGGCGGCGTTCCAGTCGAGTGGGATGATCAGGAAATTGACCGTATCGCCGGCCTTGACCGGAATCTTGTCGATGGAATAGGAATAGCGGGCCGTGTCGTCCCAGGCAATCGTCCGGCGGTAGACCGTCGGCGATCCCAGCATGTTGGCATTGACCGCCACCTGAAACTCAATATCCCAGCCGGTCACGACGCTCCTATCGAAGTACCGGCCGATCTCGCCGGAAATCTGCACCTTGCCCGTATAATCGCTCGTCCACCGCTTGACGGCGGCCCATCGGTCGGTGGCATTCCCCGACCAGGGGTATCCGCCGTCCACCCAGACCATCGCGGGCCGGCAACCCGTGCTGTCGCCGCCCTGGCCCCATACAATGTCAGGCGGCCTCTGCCCGGGCGGCCAGAAGATGTTGATTCCGCTGCTTGCCTCCCAATAGAAAGGACTCTGATGCCAGCCGAAGAAGATACCCTCGTTGCCGAGGAAGTTGCTGATATAGCCGTACTGCCAGCCAAACTCGTTCTGGTCCACCACGCCGTCATTGGCGGCCGCGGCCTGCCAGTCCGCGACGGAGTCGGCCAGAACCGCGGCGCGACCCGGCGTCGCCAAGCCGAAGAAGCCCCATGACAGGACCAACACAAG
>DDXG01000122.1 GCA_002347125.1 Phycisphaerales bacterium UBA2266 | reverse complement strand
CCGTATCGTGGCGAATGTTTGATTCTCAGGCAAGATTATGACGGATCCCAATATCGAAAGTGTCGCAGCCGCCGGCCAGTCCGGGCACGGCGCCTCAAAAGTGGCACGCTGGCATCTGCACCGGCGGATGTACGACTGGGTCGTGCATTTCGCCAACACCCGCCACGGCGGAACCGCCCTGTTTGTCCTGAGCTTCGCCGAGTCAAGCTTCTTCCCCGTGCCGCCGGATGTGCTGCTGGCCCCGCTGTCGCTAGGCGCACCGCGGAAATGGGCCCGATTCGCCGGCCTCTGCTCGATTGCGTCGGTGCTGGGTGGCATACTTGGCTATCTGATTGGATTGCTGCTGTGGTCGGCGATCTCGGCCTGGGTCTTCGCGCATCTGGGGGCCGTAGGCCTGACCGAGGACAATTTCGCCAGGTTCCAGGGCTGGTACGACAGGTACGACTTTTGGATTGTGTTCACCTGCGGTTTCACGCCGCTGCCGTACAAGGTCTGCACCATCTCCGCCGGCGTGGCGGAGATCAACTTCGTGGGATTCCTGATCGCCTCGACGGTCAGCCGCTCCGCCAGGTTCTTCATCGTGGCCGGGCTGCTCGGCTGGAAAGGCGAAAAGATCCGGCCCGTCATCGAGAAGTACTTCAACTGGTTCAGCCTTGCCTTTGTCGTGCTGCTTGTGGGGGGGTTTCTGGTCATCAAGTGGATTCACTAGACAACTCGCCGCCATGCACGCCCCGGACCGCTGCGGCTCTCTCAGCGACCTCGGCGGCCTCGACGCTGAATACAGGTCCGTTGGACGGAGACTGCGATGAACCAAGACCAGAGGATGACGCTGTTGCGGGTCGCAAAGAGCACGGTTGAGGCGGTGGTCTGCGGCCGAAAACCGTCGAGACCCCAATCGGACGACCCCGACCTGAACGCCCATTGCGGCTGTTTTGTGACCCTCAAAAACGGGCAGGCGCTGCGGGGCTGTATCGGCCAGTTCACCAGCCGCAGACCCCTTATCGAGTTGGTGGCGGAAATGGCGACGGCCTCAGCCACCAGCGACCCGCGATTTCTGGACCATCCCATCCGACCGAAGGAGCTGAACGAGCTGGATATCGAGATCTCCGTCCTTTCGCCGCTGCAGCGAACTGACGATCCGCTGAGCCTGGAGTTAGGCGTCCACGGAATCTACATCAAGCGGGGGTACGCATCCGGCTGTTTCCTGCCCCAGGTCGCCACCGAGACCGGCTGGAACAAGGAGCAGTTCCTCTCATGCTGTTGCAGCCATAAGGCCGGCCTGGCCCCAAACGCCTGGGAGGACCAGAAAACGGAGGTCTACCTCTTCACCGCCGAGGTCTTCGGCGCCCTCCTGAGCGAGGTCTGAGCCGGAGTCGAGCCGAACGCCGTTCCTTGTCTGCCAGACAAGTCGAAGGGCTTTTTTGTATTATAGAGGCATGTTCCTTGACAAGGAGTGCCGGCAGTGGTATAGTACAAGTGTAAGTACGCGGCACAAGGCGGAAGGAGAATGAGTATGCAAGTCGATGGTGGCATGGAGCCGGGGCGTTTGTATGAGTGGGCCAGTTTCTTCTGTAAGAAGGTGGCCGAGAATTGCCGTGTTACGGAAGACTTGGCGAATCTGATGGCAGGGTATCGGTCCATTGCCCAGTATGGCGACAAGATGGGCAACCGGAGAATTGTCAAAGATGCCTGGCAGGCCTACCTCTTGCCCCGATTCTACGAGATCACGGGGTACCTGATGTACAAAGCAGCCGGCAAGACCGAATTCCGCCGCGGTAGAAGGGCGGACGAATGAGTCCTGGGCAGACATCTGAGAACTCGGAGGCGACTAGTATGACAAGATCCACGACAACGAGTGCATCGGAGACGGCTTCCATGTACCCGGCCGTTTCTCGTGATGTAGTCAAGTACCTCCAAAGACGGGGAATGACTCTCCGTCAGATCGGTGAGGTCATGGGGCTCAGTGAATCGTTCATCAGCCATGTGCTGCATGGTCGACGGAGCCTGACATTGAGGCACCTGGCGCGGCTTGAGAAGGCTGAACGGCGGCCTTTGGCCCTGATCCTGATGGAATCAGCCGATCCTGAGTCGGCTCCACCCGAATTGAAGGCCGTGTACGAGGCGTTCAGGGGGTTGATGGCAGCATTGGGCGGGTTCCCCGGCTCCGTGCGGGCTCAGTCGATTGGCGTCGCATGAGTCCCGCGCAAGCGTGTAGCGGCCAAGCGTCTTGAGACAATCTCTTATGGCTCCGATGGCGGATCGCCCTGATCAGACCGCGCCTGTTTTTCAGCATTGATGACAATTGTTATGGGACTGGAGTGGCTGCCCATACAAAGGACGGACAGAGGCGCAGAATCTGGTGGATTCGCTCGCTTGGTAGGCCGATTGGCTGTTATAATGACGGCCCGAACGTGATGTTCGGGTATCTTGAGAATGAGAAGCCGCCGACGGATCGGCGAGTTCGGCCTTGAGCACGGAAGCTCGCAGTTTGCAGGGGCGGTTTGCGTGCGCTATTTCGTGTTAATATGGGCAATATGGTTAATCCTGGCGGGCGGCTGTCAGGAGTCTCAACAGACCTCCGGCGTAGCCATGCCGACAGTCGGCCGCGAGACGGAGGGGATCGTTCGTTATCTCTTGCAGGAGCGGACGGACGGCCTCGAATCCATCGCCGACTGGGATAACGACTACGGCCCGGGTCTTTGCCTGACCACCAAACACTACGAGGTCTATACCACACTGCTCGATCCGCTGATGCTCCGCCAGGTTCCGGCGTTCATGGAGGCCGCCTACCAGAGTTATGTCGCCCAGTTGGGTAAGCCCATCGAACTGACGATACCGCTGACCGTCTATCTCTTCGCCGACCGCCCCCAGTGGGAGGCGTTCACCCGCCAGTTCGCCGGGGCCCAGGCCGAGATGTACTGCAGGATTCGCGCCGGGGCCTATTGCCACAACGGCGCGTGTGTGGTCTACAACATCGGCCGCAAGCGGACCTTCGCCGCGCTGGGACACGAGGGTTGGCATCAGTTCAATATGCGGATATTCCGCTACCGCCTGCCGAGCTGGCTCGATGAGGGGGTGGCGATGCTGTTCGAGGTCAGCGAGCAGAGCAACGGTACTTACACGTTCGATCCGGCCCGAAACAGCTACCGCCTCGATGGATTGCGGACGACCCTGCGGCAACGCCGCGCCATGGCTCTGGGTGAGCTGCTGAAGTCAAACCCGGGCGAGGTCCTGGCCAGCAACGACGCCGATGCCCTGCTGACCTTCTACAGCCAGGCTTATGCCCTGGTGCGGTTCCTGCGAGAGGCGGACCAGGGCCGGCGTCTCGAGCGGTTCCAGCGGCTGCTGGGCGACGGGTTGACCGGTCAATGGCCGCTGGGCGAATACGCCGGCCGCATGGCCGCCGACCGCAACCTGCCCCGCATCGTCGAATGGAATCGGGTTGTCGGGACGCAACTGTTCCGCTACTATATCGACGACGACATCGAGCGCATCGAGAAGGAGTATCTGGCCTTCTGCGCAGAAATCACGAATTAAAGGGGTCCGGTGCATACCATCCCGGCGTGGAGCATCAAGCAGTCCGTAGTCCGCACGACGCAATACGAACTCTATGAACAGGCGTGGTCTTCCACGGATGGTGTTGGCGTCGGCGTCGCCGCGGCGGCGGGAGATGCTGGTGGCGGCCGGCTATGAATTCCGCGTCCAGCCGGCGGATATCGACGAGTCGGGATTCGACACGCTGGACGTCTCGGCCGAGGACTTCACCAAGCGCCTGGCCCTGGCCAAGGCCATGACCATCGCGCGTCGATTCCCCGATGAGCTGGTGCTGGGGGCCGACACGGTCGCCGAGTGCGAGGGCGAGATCATCGGCAAGGCCGCCAACGCCTACGAGGCCGAGCAGATCACCCGCAAGCTCTTCGGCACGATGCACCGCGTGGTCACGGGCGTGGCCCTGGTGCGGCTGGCCGACGGGCGGATCCTCATTGACAGCGACACCACCACCATCTACCCGAAGGAACTGTCCGACCAACAGATCCAGGCCCACATCTGCGGCGGATCATGGATCGACAAGGCCGGCGCCTACGCCATCCAGGAAAACGGCGACGAATTCATCGAACGCATCGACGGCTCCATCACCAACGTCATGGGCCTGCCGATGGAACTGCTCAAGCGAATGCTGGCCCAGATACACCCATGATTCCGACAAGGTATGAATGCCTGGATACTGCCAAGCGGCGCGGTGGCGGGATGGCCACACTGCCCAGGCCGGGTCTTCCGCGTGGCTCAAGATGACAACAGGCGTGCGTAACGCGGTCCGCGTCAGACCCGGCCCATCGCGTCCGTCAGCAGATTGGGGTTGCCGACCCATTTGATCGCCTCGTTGAGATCGACCATGCCCTTCTTGATCAGGATGGCCAGGTGCGATTCGAGGGTGATCATGTTCTCATCGGGCTTGTTGCGGGTCTTGGTCTGCAACTGCGAATAGAGCTGCTCGATCTTGCCGGTCCGGATGAGATTGGCGCAGGCGAAGTTGTTGTTGAGGATCTCCATCGCGACCACGCGGCCTTCGCCATCCTTACGCGGCACGAGCTTCTGGCTGATGATATACGCCAGCCCCAGCGAGAGTTGATTACGGACCTCGGCCTGCCGCCCGGTCGGGAAATAGTCCAGAATCCGCGTCACCGTCCCGGTGGTGTCGCGCGTGTGCAGCGTCGAGAAGACCAGG
>DDXG01000104.1 GCA_002347125.1 Phycisphaerales bacterium UBA2266 | reverse complement strand
AAGTGCATCGGCGGCGAGATCAAGGTCAACAGCCTCGAACGCGCCCTCGAACTGCAGAAACGCGGCTATATCGTAACGCCCGACCCCTCCAGCCCGGTCACGCAGGCCGCCTTCAAGGATGGTGCCATCAAGGAATTCGAACGCCACAGCCGCCTGGGTTTCGTGGACGAAGAGGGCTTCTATGTGGAGTGCGACCGCCTTCGCAAGCTCGGCTTCAAGCGGATCACGCTGAAGACCGGCGCCTACGGCCTGCGGGAGCTGGCCATGGCCATCAAGTGGAGTTCTGCGGCCAAAATCGACCTGCTTACTATCGACGGCGCCCCGGGCGGCACAGGCATGAGCCCCTGGCGGATGATGGAGGAGTGGGGCATGCCCAGCATCTACCTCCATTCGGCTGCCCACGAGTTCTGCAAGACGCTCGCCGACAAAGGCCAGAGGGTCCCGGACATCGCCTTTGCAGGCGGTTTCAGCAGCGAAGACGGCGTCTTCAAGGCCCTGGCCCTCGGCGCCCCGTTCGCCAAGGCCGTCTGTATGGGCCGTGCGCTGATGATCCCCGGCATGGTCGGCAAGAACATCGCGCAGTGGATCAAGGAAAGCGACCTGCCCAAGACCGTCAGCCAGTATGGCTCCAAGGTCGAAGAGATATTCGTCTGCTACGAGCAGGTCAAGGACCTCGTCGGCTCAAAGGAGATCAACAACATCCCACTCGGGGCCATCGGCATCTTCAGCTACAGCCAGAAGATACAGGTCGGCCTCCAGCAGCTCATGGCCGGGGCCCGTTGCTTCAACCTCCGCGCCATCAGCCGCAGGGATCTGATGAGCCTCTCGGAAGAATGCGCCAGGATCACGGGCATACCGTTTGTCATGGATGCCTACCGCGAGGAGGCTATGGAAATCCTCGCCAATTAGCCGCCGTCAGAGCACCACGACGCGTACAGGGGTCCCGATTCCGGGACCCCTCTTTCATAGGCTCTCTCATCCGGGGGCTGCTTTGTGGTAGTCGAACCGCTCCCACTGTGGGTGGCCGGCTAAGGTGCCTTGGGTGTGCCCGGCGGTGAGCCCAGAATACCCAGCATCCGCCGTATATCGGGTGAGTTGGGATCGAGTCGCCGGGCCGCCTCCAACGCGGCGACCGCCTCGGCGATGCGGCCCTGTGTCTGGTACAGGACCCCGAGATTGACCCTGACGTCCACTGATTCCGGCATCATCCTGGCCGCCTGCCGATACAGGTCAATCGCCTCCTCCGTCCGCCCCGCTCGGTGCAGTGCCGCTCCAAGGTTCAGTGTGGCCCCTGGATGGTCGGCCTGCAGCACCAACGCCCGGCGATAGTGCTTGACGGCCTCCTCTGTTCGCCCTCGTCGATCATGGACAATGGCCAACCCGTAATGGGCCTCCGCGGATTCGGTAATGCGCAAGGCCCGTTGATAGTGTCGAATCGCCTCATCGTCCTGTCTCATGGCGCCCAGCGTCTGGGCCAGCAGGATATGCCCCATGGCATAACCCGGCAAGGCGTCCACGACATACCGACATTGCTCAGCCGCACCGCGGCAATCTCCGACCGTATCCCGCAGTAATTCCGCATACCGCATGCGCAGCCAGACGTCTTGCCCGTACCGCTCCAGGGTCCGCTGATAGTGCCCGGCGACGTCTGAGACCGTCTGGGGCGTCAGCGCCGCCGACAGGGCCTTGCGTCGTTGCTCCATGTCGGCGACCCGTTCCCGGTGGTAGAGTTGGTTCGTAAACGGCGGACGCCGAACGTACTTGCGTAAGAGCGTATCGAGTATCTGATGCCGCGCCCAGTCTGTGTAAACCAGCCGCTCGGCGCATTGCTCCTCACTCAACGGCCCGGTTGATGCCGGCCCGGTCGGCTTTGCCCTTTCCGCAATCAGGGGGGCAAGCCGCTCGAATACAGCCATCGCCAGCACATGGTTGCCATGAAACGTCAGATGTACATGTTCATGGAACAGTTCCCCACCGGGTACACCGTGGGGACTGTCGTCGGCAAACTTCGCCGCAACATCCACCAGATAGACGCCCTGTCCGCCTTCCGCGGCAGTCTCGCGGATGACTTGGTTGACCGTCTCATCGGCGCGAAATCGCAGGCTGTCCAGCCGGCGAGCCAACTCGAATCGCCCCCTGGCCTGCTCGTAGCAGCCGGTCTCCCAGTAGCACCGTCCCAGGCGAAAGTGCAGGTCAGCGAAATGGTCGTCAATCTCCAGAGCCCACAGGAAACACTCAATGGCCCCGGCGTACTCGCCCACCTGCTCGGACTGGACGCCCTGGTCGTAGATCCGCTGCCAGTCACGCCGTTGGGCCTCCGTCAGATCCGCCCGATGCAACGACGCAAAGGGCGGGCAATCCCTCAGATTGCAGGCGACCGTGCACAGCACCGTCGGCATCCCGGCCTCACGGCCCGCCGCGATAATATCCCTGAGATTCCGTCGAAAGTGCCCCAGCAGAATATCCAATACCGGATCATCAGCCGGGACCTGCCGGTCGGTGAACATCTCCAGCCCTCGCCAGCCGGTCCGTTTTTCTGTGTCCAAGCGCTCGGAGATGGCTGTCAGCAATTGCCCCAACCGCGAGGCCTTCACCGTCTTGTGCAGTCGAATCAGGGCCGGGTGCTTGAGAAACGGCCCGGACATCGTCCCGGCTCCATAGGGACCCACTACTTCGTTGTTGCCCATGTAGACAACGAACAAGTCCCCCTGGCGGCGAGCGCAATCTCGGGCGATCTCCAGCACCACATGCGAGTTGATCGCCGTCGCCGCCACATTGACCACTTCGAACCGCAGGGCCGGCCAGGCACTCTCAAGCATTGCCTGGAGCATACGGCTGAAGCTGTAGGCCCCGTCGGGCGTGCCCTGCGCCGCGGAACTGCCGAGCACAAAGATGCGATAGGTATCCGCCGTCTTCTCCACCGGAATCGCGAAGGGATCGAACGGCCTCGCCATGCTCCGCGGGAAGAACCTGCGCTGAAAATCGGCGTTGTCGCAGTAGTGTGCCTTGCCCTTGACCTGAACCGTACTGAAGGCGTCCGTGGAGCAGCCATAGCCCGCGATACGCAGACCCAGCTCCAGCACGACCAGGAGGGCCAAAGGCCCCGCAAGAACCGCGACCGCCCGAAACAGCCACAATCGTCGCCGACTGACCGGACCCAGCGACGCCCCGATCCTCGCCTCACTGCCGGAGGTCGCTTTCGCCGGATGGGTCTTGGCGGGGCTGGACTTGCCTACCCGGTCGGCCTGGCCGCCCGGACTGTGTGTGCCTTTATGCCTGTGTCTTGCGCCCATGAGATACCTAACCACACCACATATCGGGCCGCGGCAGACTCCAAATACACTGATTCTCAGGGATCGTCGGCCCCCCGGCGTTTCGTCCTCCAACGTTACTTGGAACTTGATGATGCCTGGCGCAGGCCCCATAATCTTGTCAGAAACCGCCTATGGCCAAGGTTTGGCCGGAACAGCCGGTTTCCACCTTGCATCTATTGTGCGTTTGCGGGCACTGGTTGCCGCGTGAGATTTGACCAAGGCAGGACTGATAGCCGAAATAAGGAATATGATCATGCAGAGAAAAGGCTTCACGCTCATTGAGTTGCTCGTCGTTGTGGCCATTATCGCCGTCCTGATGGCGATTCTCATGCCCGCGCTGCGTATCGCCAGGGAACAGGCACGCGGCATTGCCTGTCGCGCTAACATCCGCCAGTTGTTGTACGCGTGGTTCCTGTACAGGGATTCTAACGACGATGACATCGTCGGCGGCCACCCCCCGGATACGTTCAACAACCCGTGGGTGCTGGAGGGCGCCGGCTCACTGCAGAAGCAGCAGGACGACTGCAAGGCCGGCAGCCTGTGGACGTACATCAAGGAGATCGACACGTACCGCTGCCCGTCGGACCGGCGCAAGAACATCGCGGCCCACCAGAACGCATGGCGAACCTACTCGATCGCCGGCGGCATGAACGGCGTGAACCCCACCGGCGGAGGCTGGGAGATATACCCCTACACGCGCTATTCTGAGATCTCTCAGCCGGCTATGAAAATCGTATTCCTGGCCGAGTGCGACCCGCGCGGGTATAATATGGGGTCCTGGGTCATCCACCCGAGGAGCAACCAATGGATTGATCCGCTCGGCGTCTGGCATCGAGGCGACAGCAATACGATCGGCTTCGCCGACGGCCACGTGGAGATGCACAACTTCAAGAGCCGCGAATTCATGAAGTGGAATCTGAAGGCATTGCATGAGCCGGCCAGCTTCACATTCGGCCGGACGCCGGTCGATGACGATGAGCGCGAGGACTTCCAATACATGGAGGACCACTACGGGTATAAGCGCCTGCGGTAGATGGCGCCGAACCGGGTCGGGCGCGGCCGCGTATGTAGCAGCAAAGGGACTTCTGGAGGCCCGAGCCGATGTGGAATATCTTCGAACAACCCTGGACGCTGACGGGAGCGGCGGTTCTGACACTCCTGGCGGTGCTGACCGTTCGTAGTGTCTGGCCCGAAAAGCACCACCTGAAGCACTTCCTCTTGCCTCTGGCCGTTCTGGGCATGGCGTTTGGGCTGGATTACTTCGTGAAGACCGACAGCGAACGGGTCCATGCGACACTCGGGGCCGTCACAGCCGCCGTCGAGAATGAGGATTACGACGCTCTGGAGCGGTCTTTGGCCCCGGACTACAGCGACTCCTTCCACCGGGACAAGGCCGCCGTCCTTGCCCAGGCCCGCAAGTACATGGGCCAGTCCCACATCGACAAGACCAAGAGGATCGCCCTGGCCGTGCGACTTGACGGCGATGACGCGATCTCCCTGCTGACCGTGGTCATCCGTTTCACCAGCGACAGCTACGTGGCCCAGTCCTACAAGCCCGCGGTCCTGGTCAAGATGCGTCTGTATCTCCATCGCCAAGGCGACGGACGCTGGCTCATCAACTCCTCCGAACTGCTCGAGATCGACCGCCAGCCCATGACTTGGCGCCAAATCTGACGGCGCACGAGATGTTTCTCTGTAGCCGGGCTTGTCCGGGTACGTCTATACCCATAGACTCGAAGTGTGCGATATTCGAAGCATCGAAGGAGATTGCCCGATGAAAGAGCCGACCACGATAGCCCTCATGGTCCTCCTGGCGGCTGCGACCGTGCCTGCGAGCCAGACCACAAAGCCCCCCGCTGAGGTGCAGACCATCCAGGCTTTGGCCCATCAGTGGTTCACGCTCGCCTCAGCAGGCGACGTCGCCGCCATCGAACCCCTCTACCACCCCAATACCAGGCATAAGGCCCCCCGCGAACTCGAACAGATCGGCCGCATGTTGAAGATGGCCCCCGGCCTGTCTTTCGACCTGATCGTCATCAAATTCAGCGACACCGAGGCGGAAGCCGTCTCCAAACCCTTCAAGATCGACCATCCCGAGGCCCCCGACCAGGCCGTGATGATCCTCCATCTGCAAAAGGTCGACGGCCGCTGGCTGGTCCTCTACAACAGTGGCGACGTCCTGCGTTCCATCCCCAGCAACTACGACCTCTTCAAACGCAAGCACCCCGATGGCACGATATGGCTGGACCCGGCCGCCCCGGACTGGCTCAGACCCGATGAACCCGCCGGGCAAGGTCAACCCACCGTCGAGGCCATGTTCACGGACATCCCCCGCGCCTGGCCCAACCAGGTCCTCGCCGAGAAACTCAATGATACGATCTACGACAAGGCCGTCTTCGAGACCTGGTTCCCGGATGATCCGGACGGCTACAGGGTGCTGGCCGACCTCTGGAGCAGGCGCAGCAGCGATCCCAACGCCCCCGAGAAGATCCTCCTCTCGGCCCGCGGCGGCCTTCGCGGTACCCTCGGCAAGGAGGCCCCCTACATCATCTCCTGGCTTGGCAACCAGTTTCTCTGGGCCGCCAAGGCCCAGAACCCTCAGGCCATCGAACTGATGCTCTACGCCAGCTACAACAGGGACCTCGCCGGCAACGCCGTCTATTACGGTCTGTCCGTCATCCGCCCGCGCAAGAGCCCCCAGGTCCTCCAACGCCTCGTCGCGTTGTGCATGATCGACCAGAGCGTCGGCCGCATCCTCTGGGGCGCCAAACCCCAGCTCGACGAAATGCTCCCTTATCTCAAGCCTTGGCTCGAACACGAAGACCCCGACATCCGCACCCGCGCCGCCGTCATGCAGAAGGTCTTCAAGGGTGAACTGGACTACGACCAGTTCCAGCGGCAACAGAAACTCGAACACAACAAGGCCCTTATCGGCGACAAGCTCCCCCAGATCCGCCACATCATGGCAACCGGCCCCAGCCCCCAGCGCCGCAAGCTCTTCAGCGAGATCAAGTACCGCGCCCTCTCCGACCTCCTCGACGAATCCTTCAGGCCCGCCCTGATCGCGTGCCTGAGTGACGGCCACCCCGAAGTCCGCCAGGCCGCTATCGAATTCGGCCGCGACATCCTTTGTAAGCCCGGCGACGCCGACCCCCGGATGCTGGAATGGATGGAACGCCTTTCAAAGGACCCCGACTCCAAGGTCCGAAACGCTGTCGCCGTCTTCACCGGCAGCCGCTGGATATGGG
>DDXG01000171.1 GCA_002347125.1 Phycisphaerales bacterium UBA2266 | reverse complement strand
TCTCCCCGCCCTTGACAATCCCGCCGGCGATGGTAGGATTTACCCCCATTGCGGGGCTGGGCGTCTATCCTGTGGATTCGCGGAGCGCATACCGGCTTGCGATTTCGCGGGGCCGGCGACCCGATACACCCAGGCCAGCCCGCTCGGTTCGTAGTTTGTTACTGACAACAAGGCTTCTCATGTATTCGGATTACATACGCAACGTCGCCATCATCGCCCACGTCGACCACGGCAAGACCACGCTGTTGGATCGGCTGCTGTACCAGTCGGGCATGTTCCGGCGGGAGTACCTCGACAAGCTCGCCGGCGACGAGCACGACCTCATCATGGACTCCAACCCCCTCGAACGCGAACGGGGCATCACCATCCTCAGCAAGAACTGCGCCCTCAATTACAGCGACGGCAAGGGCAACGAATACAAAATCAACATCATCGACACGCCCGGCCACGCCGATTTCGGCGGCGAGGTTGAGCGTGTGCTGAAGATGGCCGACGGCGTGCTGCTGCTGGTCGACGCCTTCGAGGGCCCGATGCCTCAAACGCGGTTCGTGCTCAGTAAGGCGCTTGACCACGGACTGCGGCCGATCGTCGTCATCAACAAGGTGGACCGCGAAAACGCCCGCCCGGACGACGTCGTCAACGAGGTCTTCGACCTGCTCGTGGCCCTGAACGCCAATGAACGGGCGTTGGATTTTCCGATCCTCTACGCCTCGGCGCGCGAAGGCTGGGCGACGCGGGACCTCAAGCACAGGACGGACAACATGAAAGCGGTACTCGAGACCATCGTCGAGCACATCCCCGCGCCGAAGGCGGACGCCGCCCTGCCGCTTCAGATGCTGGTCACCAGCCAGGAATACTCCGACTACGTCGGCCGCGTGGCCATCGGCCGCGTCTTCGCCGGCCGCATCAGCGAGGGCGAGGTCGTGACGGTCATCGACCGCCGGGGATCGCACACGCAGCAGAAGGTCATGCACATCCACCAGTTTGAAGGCCTGGGACGCAAGCGGGCGGTGACCGTCATGGCCGGTGATATTTGTGCTATATCAGGCCTTGATCCAATTGAAATTGGCGACACCATCGCCTGCGCCGACAAGCCCTCGCGCCTGGTCGTGGTGGCGGTCGATGAACCCACCATGACCATGACCTTCCGCGTCAACGACGGGCCGTTCGCCGGCAAAGACGGCAAGTACCTCACCAGCCGCCACATCGGTGAGCGCCTGGAGAAGGAACTCCAGCAGAATGTGGCGCTTCGCGTCGAACCGGGGCGGACCCCCGAGGAATTCCGCGTTTCAGGCCGCGGACTCATGCATCTGGGAATCCTCCTGGAGAACATGCGGCGGGAGGGTTACGAGGTGTGCGTGGGCAAACCCGAGGTTATCCTGCGGGTCGTCGAGGGCCGGCGGCACGAACCCATCGAAGTACTGGCGGTGGATTGTCCCTACGATTGCCAGAACGCCGTGATGAGCCTGCTGGGCGACCGACGTAGCGAGGTCGTCAAAATCGACGCCAAGAGCGGGGCCGACGACTTCGTGCACATGGAGTTCCTCATTCCATCCCGAGGACTGTTCGGTCTGCATGCCCGCGTGCTCAATGCCACCGCCGGCCGGGCCGTCATGCACCACGCCTTCGAGCGATACGAACTGATGCGGGGGGCGATTCCCCAACGCAAAGCCGGCGTCATGATCGCCACCAACACCGGACAGGTCACCGCCTACGCGCTGGATGCGCTGTACGACCGCGGTTTCTTCTTCGTCGAGCCCGGCGAGCAGGTCTACGAGGGCCAGGTCGTCGGCGAACACTGCAAGGACAACGACATCGGCGTCAACGCCGTCAAGGCCAAGCAACTCACAAACGTCCGCGCCGCGGGCAAGGACGAAGCTGCCCGCGTTCGTCCGGCCCGCAAGATGAGCCTCGAGCTGGCCCTCGAATACATCCAGGAGGATGAGTTGGTCGAGGTCTGCCCCAAGTCCATCCGCATCCGCAAGCGTCTTCTCAAAGAAGGCGACCGCCGCAAAAACGCGCGCAGCGGCCCCAAGTAACACCGCCTTGCGGAATCCATCGTGTTATCAGGCCTGGGGATGCTGTTTGCCCTGCTCGACCAGTCGCCCGGTGTTCTCGGCTATGCGAAACAGCACGATAATCACCTCCAGCCATATTCTGGCCATCAGAACGTACAGCAGGAATACGACCGGCGAGAGAATCAGGGCCAGCAATCCCCCGCCAACCCCGCCGGCAAAGCCCGTGATCACAAGCGCCAGCGTCACCAGGGCCGCCATGATGATCGCCAGGACATACAGAACCTTGATAACACGTGTTGTAACGAATTCCGTGAACGACAAGTCAAACAGACTACCGATAAATCCTTTGTTCTCCATGATAACCTCCTTACGCGACTGTCACGTCCTTGCATAGATACACATCCTGAATGGCATTGAGCAGTTTCACCCCGTCGGCCATGGGCTTCTGGAACGACTTTCGGCCCGTAATCAGCCCCATCCCGCCGGCTCGCTTGTTAATCACGGCCGTCCGCACCGCCTGCTCCAGGTCGTTTTCACCCGAAGCCCCCCCGGAGTTGATCAGTCCGATCCGCCCCATGTAGTTGTTCACCACCTGGTAGCGCGTCAGGTCGATCGGATGGTCCGAGTTGAGCTGCTCATACGTTTTCTTGCTGAATTTGCCGAACGAGTCCTTCTCATTCAGCGCCTTGTATCCCCCGTCACAGACGGGGAGTTTCTGTTTGATGATGTCGGCCTGTATGGTGGCCCCGAGGTGGTTGGCCTGGCCGGTCAGGTCGGAACTGAGATGGTAGTCGGTCCCGCTGATCTTGAACGCATTATTGCGAAGGTAGCACCACAGAATCGTCACCAGACCCAGCTCGTGGGCCCGGTGGAACGCCTCGCTGACCTCCTGGATTTGTCGGGTGCTCTCGGGCGAGCCGAAGTAGATCGTCGCCCCGACCGCCACCGCCCCCATATCGAACGCCTGCTCGACATGGGCGAACATGACCTGGTCGAAGGCGTTCGGGTAGCTCAGCAGTTCATTATGGTTGATCTTGACGATGAACGGGATGCGATGGGCGTATCGTCTTGCGATGCTGCCCAGCACACCGAGGGTCGAGGCCACCGCATTGCAGCCGCCCTCGATGGCGAGTTTGACAATATTTTCACTGTCAAAATAGATGGGGTTGGGCGTAAACGATGCCCCGGCCGAGTGCTCGATCCCCTGATCCACCGGAAGGATCGAAACGTAGCCCGTGCCCCCCAGCCGTCCGTGGTCGAGCAGCGATTGCAGGTTCCGCAGGACCGGGGCGGGTCTGTCCGAACCGGCGAATATCCGCTCCACCCAGTCCGGGCCGGGGGTGTGAAGATGCTCCTTCGCAACCCTGGGCCGGTCGAAACCCAGCAGGTTTTCACTATCATCTCCCAGCAGCCTCTCAATTTCGGTCAGATTCATAAGTCTGCTCCTTCCTCTGTATATATGCTAATCCGCCGCCTCTTCGATGGCTTCGCCGGCTCCCTTGATATCTTTGCCGACACCCTCAACGGTGTTACACCCCAAAGCGCCAGCCGCCGTCATCATCAGCGCCAACCACAGCAAGACTACCTTAAAACGTCTCATAGGACAATCCTTTCGTATTCTATTGCGGATGCCCGGTATTGCATCAACACCGCGGCCCGCATCCATGTCATAGCGTGCCGTCTTCTACTACGAACCCCAGAGGAGGCGTGTGTGACTAATTTTACTGGC
>DDXG01000168.1:1955-2547 GCA_002347125.1 Phycisphaerales bacterium UBA2266 | reverse complement strand
GGCGGGCGAAAGCGGCGATGCGCAGCAGGCCAAGGCCATATACGTCCGTCCGGAGCCGTGGACGGCGCAGTATTACGATGGGGCGGTGAACTTCCTGGACCCGGTCCTTGTGGACCTCAAGAAGGACCATCGCGTGATGCTTCTGCCCCGCGACGCCAGGCAGGCCGAACACTATCGCCAGGAGAAGTTCGCCGCCCTGACGGTGGCGCGGGAGATGAGCTTGCCTGCCATCGCCAACGACTGCAAGCTGTTCATCGGGGCCGGTGGAACAATGACGCGGGAAATGGCGGTGCTGGGCATCCCCACGATCTCGGTCTATCAGGCCGAACTGCTGGATGTGGACCGGTACCTGATCTCGGCCGGGCGGATGTTGCACGAGCCCAACCTTGACAGCGCGGCCGTTCGTGACTACCTTGGCCGTTTCGGCAGCCGCCCGCCGGACCCGCAACTGCTGGAAAAGGGGCGACAGGCATACGACCTGATCAAACGGGTATTGTTGAACGGCGCGTCCTGACGGGCGGCCGGATGAGTCTCCACAGGAGGTCATAATAGCATGGTCAAAGCCGCTGTAATCGGCCTGGGCAAGATGGGC
>DDXG01000168.1:0-1944 GCA_002347125.1 Phycisphaerales bacterium UBA2266 | reverse complement strand
GACCAGACCCGGCCGGACTGCGTGGTCGTCGCCACTCCGACGGCGTCACACGCCGAGATCCTGCGGTTTGCCATGGAGCGGGGTATTCATGTGTTCATGGAGAAACCCTTCTGCCTGGGGCTGGAGGATGGGCGGGAGATGGTGAAGATGGCCGCCGAGCGGGGGCTGGTCAATCAGGTCGGCTATCACCTGCGTTTCGTGGCGGCGTTCAACGAGGCCAAACGCCTGCTCGACGCCGGGGCCATCGGGGATGTTTACCATTTTNNACCTGGCGGACGAAGAAATCCGAGGGCGGGGGCTGCCTCTACGACTACGCCTCCCATGCGATCAACCTGGTGAATTACCTGGTCGGGATGCCGCAGAAGGTCGGCGGCACGGTCCTCAAGCAGGTCTTCTCCGCGGGCGTGGAGGACGCGGTTTATGCGTCGATGTGGTTCGCCGGCGGCCGCACAGGGCAACTGTCGGTCAACTGGAGCGATGAGACCTACCGCAAGATGACCAATCAGATGACGATCATGGGAACGGCCGGCAAGATCGTCGTGGACCGCCAGGAGTGCCGCGTCTTCCTGCGGAACAAGGATGGCTTCGAGGACCTCACCGAGGGCTGGAACATCAAGTACACGACGGATCTGACCCGGCCCGTCTGGTTCTACCTGCGGGGCGAGGAGTATTCGGCGCAGATCGACTATTTCATCGACCATGTCAAGCGGCGCGCGACCGACAACATCAACTCCTTCGCTTCGGCCCTGGAGACTGACACGGTCATCGACCTTCTGCGAAAGGACGCGGACGCACTGAATTGACGAACCGGCGAAACCGGATGGGAACCACCATGGATAGAGTGCTCTTCGGCGATAATCAGTTCTTCGGCGTCAACCACATGTCGGAGGAGAAGGCGCGGGCCCAGTCGATGCGGTTCAAGACGGCCNNTATGAGTGCGGCATCAAGACATTCATGTGCACCACGCACGATAGGGTGGAAGAGATCTGCGATCACTTCCGGGCGCACCCGGAGAAGTACCCGGGTTATCAGTTCTTCCCCTGCATGCCGTACGCCCACAAATACGCCAATGCGGTGACCGACCTGGGGATGCTGGGGGCGGCCAAGAAGTTCGCTCCCGGCGGCCTCTTCGGCGCGGCGTTTCGCGGGGGTAAGGCGATGGCGACCGGCAACTTCCTGGAACTGATGAAGATGCTCGTGGACGCTGAGATGAAGATGTTCGGCGACCTGCAAACGCCGGTGATCTTTCTTCAGAATGTCACCGTCGATCTGCTGCTGGGCCTGGGGATGCAGGAGCCGCTGGCGGCCTTCGCCGAGCACGTGCGAAGCCGGTACGGGGCCGAGCCGGGCTTTATCACGATGAACCTGCCGAGATTGCTCGATATGCTGGAGGCGGCGGGGATTGAGAATCCGATTGTCTGCAGCAACATCAACAAGATCGGTTTTCGCATGTGCGGCGGGATCGAGCTGTACGAGAAGACCCTGCGGGAGCGGCGTTTTCGGCCGATTGCCATGTCGATCCTGGCCTCCGGGGGCATCCGGCCGAAGGAGGCGGTCGAGTACGTCTGCGGCATCAGGCAGGTCGAGTCCATCGTATTCGGGGCGTCGAGCCGCCCGCATATCCAGCAGACCAAGGAGCTGATCGACAGCATGTCTTGAAGGGAATCACCAGCATGAAGAAGGCGTTTATCACGGGCATCACCGGGCAGGATGGCTCGTACCTGGCGGAGTTTCTCATCGGCAAGGGTTACGAGGTCTGGGGGCTGTTGCGGCGAAGCAGCTCGTTCATCACGCAGCGGATCGACCATCTCTACCAGGACCCGCACGAGCAGCCGAAGCTGCGGCTGGTCTACGGCGACCTGACCGACGGCAGCAATCTGGCCTCCATCATCGCGGAAATCCGCCCCGATGAGGTGTACAACCTGGGGGCCCAGAGCCACGTCC
>DDXG01000189.1 GCA_002347125.1 Phycisphaerales bacterium UBA2266 | reverse complement strand
CATCCACGTTGATCACCCGCCACTTCTTCTCTTCCAGCTTCTCCCGCACGACGTAGAGCAGGTCCTTGCTGTCGACGTCCTTGAGCCGTTCATCCGTATCGGGAAAGAGCATTCCGATATCACCCATCCCGCAGGCCCCCACCAGGGCGTCGATGACGGCGTGGAGCACCGCGTCGCCGTCGCTGTGTCCGGCCAGGCCCAGCGGATACGGAACCTGCACGCCTCCGAGCATCAGCTTGCGGCCCTCGACGAGCCGGTGGATGTCGGTGCCGATCCCCACGCGATAATCGTCTTCGGTGTCGCCGATCACAAGATACCCTTCGTGCTTGGCACATCCGCCCCGGTAATCCTGACGGCCGCCGCCATCGCCTGGCCAATCGCCTTGAAGATCGCCTCGGCGATATGGTGGCTGTTCGTACCGTAAGGAACATTCACGTGCAGATTGAACCGGCCGTTGTTGGACAGGCTGCGGAGCAGTTCCTCAATGCACTGAACGTCGAAATCCCCGATCTTGTCGGTTCGGTACTGCGCGTTGTAGACGCATGACGGCCGACCCGAAAGGTCAATAGCGACATTCGCCAGCGCATCCTCCATCGGCACCGAACTGTGCCCGTATCGGGCGATGCCCTTCTTGTCGGCCAGTGCATCGGCCAGGCACTGCCCTAGGCAGATGCCGATATCCTCGACCGTGTGGTGGGCGTCCACCTCAAGGTCGCCGCTGGCCCGCACCGTCATGTCGATCCGCCCATGCTTGCTCAGGTGCGTAAGCATGTGGTCGAGGAACCCAACCCCCGTGTCGATCTCGTACCGGCCGACGCCGTCGAGGTTCAACTCGCAGGAGATGTCCGTTTCCTGCGTCTTTCGCTGAATCTTCGCAATTCTATCAGACATGGTTACTCCCTTAGCGACAGGATTTCCTTGGCGGCCTCCAGCAGCATCCGGTTCTGCTGCGGCGTGCCGATGGAGATTCTCAGCTTGTCTTCCAGGCCCGGCAGGGGCCAATACCGCACGAAGATCTTCCGGGCCGCCAGTTGTTCGTGGACAAACGCCGCCGAAGGCTCGGCGAATGTGACCAGGATGAAATTAGTCTGACTGTCGCGGACCGTCAGACCCAACCCGCGCAGTTGCTCGGTCAATTCCGCCCGTTCCGCACAGACCTTTTCGATGTTCTCCACGTAATACTGGCGGTCCCGCAACGCCGCCGTCGCCACGGCTATCGCCACGGCATCCACGTTGTACGAGTCCTTGGCCTTCATCATCCCCCGAATCAGGTCCGGCTGAGCCATGGCGTAGCCGAAGCGAAGCCCCGCCAGCGAGTACCCCTTGCTCATGGAGCGTAGGATGATGACGTTATCGAAGCTGCGAACCAGCGACACGCACGACCGGCCCGCGAAATCCACGTAGGCCTCGTCAATCAGCAGCACGCCCGTCAGTTCATCGGCCAGGGCGGCCAGTTCCTCTGTGCCCACCACCGTGCCGCTGGGGGCGTTCGGGTTGCATACGATGGTCAGAGCAGCGCCCGTCGAGGCCAGTTTCGCCGGCAGGTTGAACTCCTCATCGAACGGAATCTCTATCGTCGGGCAGTCTTGCAGTCGGGCCAGTACCGGGTACAGCGAGTACGTCGGCACAGGATACGCCACCGGCCGGGTCTCATCGCAGAAGCACCGCAACGCCATATTGAGCAGCTCATCGCCCCCGTTGCAGCATAGGACGTTTTCCGGGGCCAGGCCGTTGATCTCGGCGGCGGCGCAGCGGAACGCATCGGCCAGCGGATCGGGATACCGCCGAAGTTGCTCGGGGCGTATCTCCGCCAGCGCCTGCATCGCCCGCGGCGAGGGCGGATACGGGTTCTCGTTCGTGTTGAGCTTGATGATATCCGTATCCCGGGGCTGAAAACCCGGTACGTAGCCTTCGGCCTTCTCTATGTTCTCACGAAAGTAGCCCACTGCATGACTCCGGTCTTTGACTTTGAGCGGCGATTATAGGCGTAAAGCCCGCCCGAATCCAAGCCCCATTTCACAAAACCCGCCCTTTTGACATACGCCCCCGTACCGTAGGGGCAGCCCCCCGTAGCTGCCCGCCCCCCGTGGCTGCAGCGACCCGGCCGTCCACCCCCCAGCCCCTTACAGCCAGTTGATCGCCTCCGCCACCGATTCCATCACCTCCAGCAGCGCATCCTCATCAAGCCACAACCCCTCCAGGAACGCCATCATCCAGACGGCAACCGGTTGACCGACACCCATCGACCTCCTGGAAGAACGTCCGCTGTCACCGGTGGCCCGCGCCGCGTGGTGAGCGACGCCCGGAACTACGGCTCGTGCCAATCGTGCCCTGCCCTCATCCTCCAATGCACCCGACCCTCAGTCAACCTCCACCACAGAAACACGTATGGTGTCCCTAATGGCACTAAGTTAAGGGAATTCCGCAAGTACAGCAGGTCTGGCCGCCAGTGAAATGACCCAGATTTCTAATGAAACCACGTTCTCGGACAGCCTCCAAGTTGCGCCAACACGCTTAACTTAGTGCCATTGTATGGTGTCCCCAGTATACCGTAGTATACCGTCTCCTCGCAAGTACACGTTATCGTGGAGGTAGCTCATTACCACCATTTCCGGGGTCCCCGGGGCCCAAGTCTATATCTGCGATATCGCGGAGCCAATTGATCGAGAGGCATTGAAAATCAGTGAAGTCTATGCGACAGTCGCCATTGATATCCCCGGCGACGATAGTCTCACACACCGGCCCGCCGAAATACGACTTGCTCGCCTCAGCCGTTCCGCCGTAAGCGCCCATGTTGACCCTGCCGCCATTGGGGAAGGGCTCCAAGCCAATGGCCGATATCGGATCACCCGCATCAATGCAAGGGCTCGTAGCCTCATCGGTCATCCATTGTCCTGTAATTACATCCCATCGCCCGGCCTGCGACCTCAAATGATAATCCCCATCCACCCAGAAATCGTCGCTAACATCCTCCGCAGTACCGTTCGCATCCCAATAGCCATAATCGGCAAAACACGGGTCCGCATCGATGTTGCCGTTTCCCGGCCAGCCACCTTCGATATCGCTGAAGTTGACTGAGATTTCAGAGCCGTCACTGTTCCGAATGAAGTCCTCGCCATCCCATAGGATGCAGTTGTCGAATCTGTATACCCCCGGCCATGTGCCTTCGTATGAACTGCTCTCCATGATGCTACCTGATTCGGCCCGATTGCCTGCAAGAGTACAATTCACCGCCAGCAGGATGGTCTTATCCACTCCCTGAATCACTCCGCCGCGTAAAGCTTGGTTGCCCGCAAGGATGCACCTTTCCAGTTCGATCGTGGATAGAGTATTCCAGATAGCGCCGCCGGAGGAAGCTCTATTTCCGATCACTCTGCATTGCTCAAGGAAGGCTTCTGAACAGCTGTTGAGGATCGCCGCCCCTTCGCCTGAGCGATTGTCATTGAAAGTGCAGGTTTTTAGATAGGATATGCTGTTGTATGTATTGGCCATTGCGGCACCGGCCTCTGCGTGGTTCTCCGTAAAAGAACAACTCGTAAGAAATGCTTCCCCATTGAGCATCCTTACAGCCCCTCCCGTCTCTGCTCTGTTCTTAGTGAATTCACTGTTGATGATCTCGACATGAGTACTATCGGCAACACCAGCAATAACTGCTCCACCTGTCTGCCTCGCGTAGTTCTCATGAAAAGCACACTTCGACACCAGGAGATGCCCGCCCTTACTGTACACGCCGCCGCCAAGCCCCTCGTGGCCGTCTTTGCTTGCCGCCGAATTCCTGATGAATCGGCAACGCACTAACGATGGGTTCCTCTCGCCGGAGAGACTCCCGGAATACACCGCCCCCCCACTTTCCTCCGCATGGTTTGCAGCAAAGAGACAGTCGATGATGTGAGGCTGCCCTGAATTAGAGTTGTAGAGTCCTCCTCCCTTATTCTCAGGGGTGGGCACCATTGGATGCATAGGCCGCCTGAACGCATGCCCACCCTTGACGGTCACACCCTCCAGGAAAGCAGTATCGTCTACAGGCCCCACTGTCACGACATGATAAGAATTCTCAGATCGTGTTAACTCGTGGCTCAAATCGCAAGGATCATTAACATCGCTGTCGTCGCCCGCCAGATCCCCACTCAGGATTGTCTCATAGAATGCGGAATCCCTCGCATTGGGGTCATCCTCAGCAAGGCCCGCATACCCACCTCGTATAGCCACCCCGGCTGTCAATGCAAAAGTCGCTGCACGGTCCCCTGTGCCATTGGGTTCAACAGCACAGCGGTCGGGCCTGTAAACTCCCGACGCCACGCGGATTTCCACCGGTTTGTCCGCGGTATTGGCGTCGGCCAGCGCGTCCTGCAGGTGCTTGTACGCCGTCGCCCAGCTCGCCCCGTCACCGGAACCGTTGGCGTCGTCGTCCACGTAGATAACCTTGCCCCCGGCCGTCCCTGCCCCCCACAGCAGAACCGCTACCGTTAGAACCGCCACCCACACGCTATTCGCCATCCCGTCAGGCCTCATCTTCCGTCCTCCAGCCAATGCAGCGCCAATATCCGAAAGTCCCTGAAATCCACCCTACAGTCGCCGTTGATATCTCCGGCGACAATCGTTTGACACACAGGTCCCCCAAACCAGCTCTTGCTCGCTTCGGGCGTCCCACCATAAGCCCCCATATTAACTCGCCCCGCATTGGGAAACGGCTCCAGCCCAACAGGGGAATCGGGGTCTCCGGCGTCAATGCACGGACTTGTCACCTCGTCGGTCGTCCACCGTCCTTCGCCCGTTAGCCAGCGCCCCGCCTGAGACTTCAAGTGATAATCTACATTGCTGTGGCCGCCAAACAACGGATCGGCATCAATGTTGCCTTCGCCCGCCCAGCCACCTTCGACGTTACTGTATCGCACGTCCAGGTAGACGGTACCTTTGCCACTACCCGAGATTTCAAATTCGTTACCGCCGTCCTTAAGGATACAGTTGCGACAACCCACGCAAGCTCCGGTGTCGTATCCGTGGTATATATGCACTGCCCGTCCGCCCCCGCCCGTTTGGCCCGCAAAACTGCAATTCCTGATCGTTACCTTCGCCCCCCAGCCATATCCGTTCGCTACGTACAGCCCCGCACCTGTGCCCGCGTAGTTGCCCGAGAATATGCAATGCTCTACGTGTACCATCCCGGAATAGACCGCACCGCCACAGCCTGCCGGATGGGTCGCGTTGCCCTCGAACATGCTGCCGATCACAGTCGTACCCCCATACAACCCAGCGCCGGATGTTGCATAATTCCGACGAAATACACAGTCCCGAATAGTGACAGGCCCCGCACGCACGGCGCCGCCCTGGTATGCTCGATTGCCTTCAAACAGGCAACCGATGATGCTCCCCTCGCCGGAACAGAAGATGGCTCCCCCATCCCCCAGCGCCGCATTGGCCATGAATCTGCAGTCCGCCACATACGGCATCTCGCCTTGACATGCCAACCCTCCGCCCATCTCCGTCGGTCCGACACCAATTGCGTTGCCTGCAGCGACCGTAACTCCCTCCAGTACGGCTGTCCCATCGGCGCGGGTAGCTACCAAAACGTGGAAGCTGTTCTCCCACCGCGTTGGCTCGCCGAGCAGATCACGAGCATCATCAACAGCGGCGTCGTTGCCCGCTAGGTCGCCGCTCAGTATCGTAGGGTATTTGTCGATATCGCGTACGTCCGGCTCACGTTCGTCAACACCGGCGTAGCCGCCCACGAGCGCCACACCGCTTATCAACTCAAACGACGCCAACCGGTCCCCTGTTCCGTCCGGTTCGGCGGCGCTCCTGTCCGGCCGATATAACCCCTGCGCCACGCGAATCTCCACCGGCTTCGGCAAGCTATTGGCGTCCGCCAGCGCAT
>DDXG01000196.1 GCA_002347125.1 Phycisphaerales bacterium UBA2266 | reverse complement strand
CAACGTGGATGTGACCATCCACGCCGAAGAGCCGCGGCTGGGCGGCGTCAAAGGCCAGATCAAACGGTGCATCGCGGGTCTGCTGGGAATTGATTTTACGGCGGTCAATGTCAAGGCCAAGACGAATGAGGGGCTCGGAGAGATCGGGGCGGGCCAGGCGATTGCCGCGACCGCCGTGGCTTTGGTGTGCAAAAGGAAACGACGGACACTGTAGATTGCGACACGGATTCACACTGTTTTTCGACACGGATTCACACTGTTGTTCTTGTATTTGGGCGCCGCTGTTGATGTACGTCTTGTATGCGAATAGTGGGTGGTTGTAAGTGAAGACGCTGGCACATGGGGAGTTGTCGCAGAAGATCATCTCCGCGGCTCTTGCCGTTCANNAGGCAGCTTGGGCATGGGTTTCTTGAGAAGGTGTACCGCAATGCCCTGGAGATTGAGTTGCGCGAAGCCGGTGTCGGATGTAACGTGGAAGTTCCGCTTAAAGTCAACTATCGGGGTCAGGAGGTCGGTGTATACTATGCTGATATGATTGTCGAAAGGAAGATCGTCGTGGAGGTCAAGGCTGTGAGCACACTTCTGCCGGTTCACGAGGTGCAACTCGTGAACTATTTGAAAGCTACTGGAATGCGGCTGGGTCTGCTGATCAACTTCGGGCAATCGGTGAAAGTCAAGCGAAGGATCTTTGGGTACGATGAGGAAGAACCAGAATGAACCGAAATCGCGTGTTTGCTATAAACAGTGTTAATCTGTGTTGATCCGTGTCAAATGAAGCGGTGTGAATCGGTGTCTGAGGTGGTTCGAGTGGGATTACAGCTCTATAACAGTCTAAGTCGCAGGAAAGAGCCGTTTGAGCCGTTGAATGAGGGGCGGGTGGGGGTCTACGTATGCGGGCCGACGGTTTATGGGCATGCGCACCTGGGTCATGCGAAGAGCTACGTCAGCTTCGACGTGCTCGTGCGGTATCTTCGGTATCTGGGGTACAGCGTTACATACGTGCAGAATATCACCGACGTGGGTCATCTGACCGACGATGCGGATGAGGGGGAGGACAAGGTCGCGGCGGCGGCCAGGCGGGAGCAGAAGCACCCGATGGCGATTGCGGAGTACTACACGCGGAGCTTCTTCGAGGACATGGACCGGTTGAACTGCGTGCGGCCGGACATCAGTCCGCGGGCATCGGGGCATATCATCGAGCAGATCGAGCTGGTCAAAACGCTCCTGGAGAAGGGCTATGCCTACGAGGTTGGCGGCTCGGTGTACTTCGATGTTGCGAAGTTCACCGAGTACGGCAAGTTGTCCGGGCGCAACATCGAGGAGATGATTGCGGGGGCCCGCGTCGAGCCTTCGCCGGACAAGAAGAACCCGGCGGACTTCGCCTTGTGGAAGCGGGCCGAGCCCAACCACATCATGCAGTGGCCCAGCCCCTGGGGGATGGGCTATCCGGGCTGGCACCTGGAATGCTCGGCGATGGCAATGAAGTACCTGGGACGGACCATCGACATACACGGTGGCGGCCTGGAGAACCAGTTTCCGCACCATGAGTGCGAGATTGCCCAGGCCGAGGCCGCCAACGACGCCCAATTCGTGCGGTTCTGGCTGCACAACAACATGGTCACGGTCGACAGCCAGAAGATGGGCAAGAGCCTGAACAACTTCATCAACCTCAAGCAGGCCTTCTCCGGCTCGCATGAGCGTCTGACGCGGGCCTATGACCCGCTGGCCGTTCGCCAGTTGATTCTCAACAGCCACTATCGCAGCCCGCTGGATTTCTCCGACGCGGCCCTTTTTGCCGCCCAAAGCGGCAATGACCGCATCGCTGAAGCGGTGCGGGGGCTGAGAAAACGGATTGCCGACGCCCCCGAGGGCCAAGCCGACGCCGACGTCCTCGGCCGGCTTGAGCCGTTAAGGAGGAAGTTCGAGGCCGCGATGGACGACGACCTGAACACGGCGGTGGCGCTGTCGGTTGTCTTTGACTTGGTCCGTCTGGCCAATAGCCTGCTTGACGACGGGGATACGACGCCGGGCAGCCTAGTGGCTGTGTATGAGGTTTTGGATCGCTTGGGAGGGGATGTGCTTGGCGTGGTCCGTGGGGCGGATGTTCAGGCCGGCGGCGTCGATGAGGGACGATTGGACGAGATTGTGAGAATCCTGATCGAGCAGCGGGCGGCGGCCCGCAAACGGAAGGACTATGGGGCGGCCGATGCGATCCGGCAGCAGCTCGACGCCATAGGCATCGTTCTTGAGGACAAGGCCGATGGGACCGTCTGGAGATGGAAATGAGGGTGCTGGGCGTCGATCCGGGCTTGCAGGTCTGCGGGTATGCCTGTCTGGACAGCGATCCGCTGGGCGAGTCGCTTGTGGAGGCGGGGGTGGTGCGGACCACGGCGGACCTGCCGCTGGAGGAGAAGCTCCTGCAGATTGCCGTCGATTTCCGCAGCCTGCTGGAGCGGCTGCGGCCGGAGGTGGTGGCCGTGGAGCAGTTGTACGCCCATTACGCGCACCCCCGGACGGCGATATTGATGGGCCACGCCCGCGGTGTTATACTCCAGTGCTGCGCCGAGGCGGGCGTCCGCCTGATCAGCTACAGCGCCACGCGGATCAAGAAATCGTTGACCGGCAGCGGCCGGGCGTCCAAGGAGCAGATGCAGCGGACGATCCAGACGATTCTGTCGCTGGCCGAGGTTCCCCAGCCGCCGGACGTGGCCGATGCGATCGCCGCGGCGATGTGCTGCAGCAATGAATTGAAACATGGGCTCGTGCGGGACTGACGCCGGTTGTGGGGGTTGTCTCAGCGGCCGGAAGGCATGGATGGTTGACGACAGATGATCGCCAGACTCGAAGGAAGGCTCGTTGCAATCGACGGTGAGACCGCCCTGGTCCAGGTGGGGCAGGTGGGTTACGAGGTCATGTTGCCGGGCTGCTGCATCGTGGCGCTGGCGGACAAGATCGGGGCGGAGATTGCCCTGTGCACGATGGAGTACTACGAGGGCACGCCCGCCGGCGGCAACCTGATCCCGCGGATGGTGGGCTTTCTCAATGCCTCGGATCGGGCGTTTTTCGGGCGTTATACAACGGTCAAGGGCATGGGCATCAAGAAGGCCCTGCGGTCGCTGTGTGTGCC
>DDXG01000364.1:233-9844 GCA_002347125.1 Phycisphaerales bacterium UBA2266 | reverse complement strand
ACGGTCATCGCGCACGGGGTGTGCGCGGCTGCGCCGTCCAGTGGGTCCAAAGGGGCCCAAAGGAAGGCACAGGATATGCAGAAGGGTGTCTCCGGTTCGATGTTGTCGATGGTTTTGGAAAGGAGCAAGAACGTGAAGGGTACGTCGATTATTGCAGCAGTTGTTCTCATCATGGTTGCCGGAAGCGGCATGGCCGCGGATTGGCCTCAGTGGCGCGGGGCCAACCGGGACGGCAAATCCGCCGATACGGGCCTGCTCAAGCAATGGCCCGAGAACGGCCCACCCCTCACATGGCGAATCGACAAGCTCGGAGGGGGCGACAGCGCCCCGTCAATCGCGGACGGGCGGATCTTCCTCATGGCCAATCGCGGCGACGAGGAAGTCGTCTGGTGCCTGTCCGAGAAGGACGGCAGTGAAATCTGGGCAATGCCCCTCGGCCCGGCCTTTCAGCAGCGGGCCTCGCAGGGAAAAGAAGGCCCCGGATGCACCCCGACGGTCGATGGGCAGCGGCTCTATGTCGTGGGCCTGGCCGGCAATGTGGCCTGCCTGCAGGTCGCGGACGGCAAGATCGTCTGGCAGCGCAGCTTGACGGAGGATTTCGGCGGACGCGTACCCATGTGGAGCTACCGCGAATCACCCCTCATCGACGGGGATAAGGTCATCTGTACTCCGGGCGGTCCCGACGCGATGGTCGTAGCCCTGAACAAGCTGACCGGCGAGACAATCTGGAAGAGCAAGCTGCCCGACAGCCCGGCCGCTGGATCCGAAGCGCCGGGCGGCTTCGGCGGTGGTCCTGGTGGCTTCGGCGGCGGTCGTGGAGGGGGTCGCGGCGGTTCCGGTGGAGGTGGCGGCGGAGCGGGTTATGCCTCGGCCATAGCGNNCCCAATACACTCATCGGCGTCGCAGCCTCCGACGGCAAGTTCCTCTGGCGGTACGACCCGCCCGCCAATCGGATGGGCATCAACTGCTCGACCGCCATCCATCAGGATGGCATGGTATTCGCCTCCTCCGCATACGGCGCGGGATGTGGGTTGGTCAAGCTGATCCAGGATGCGGACGGCTCGGTGAAAGCCGAAGAGGTCTATGCCACCGCGGACATGCAGAACCACCACGGAGGCATGATCCTCGTGGATGGCTATCTCTACGGCGCCAGCGGCGGCAACGAGGGCGGCGCACTGGCCTGTCTCGACTTCAAGACCGGCAAGGTCATGTGGGACCAGCGCCAAAGCGGCCAGCGCCGCGCAAAAGGCTCGCTGGCCCTGGCCGACGGCCTGCTCTACTATCGCATGGAGGACGGGGCCGTCGCCCTGATTGAGCCCAACCCCAAGCAATACGTCGAGCATGGGCGATTCACCCAACCGGACCGCACCCGGTTGCCGGCCTGGTCCCACCCGGTCATCGCCAACGGCAGGCTCTACATCCGCGACCAGGACACGTTGTTCTGCTACGACATCAAGGCGAAGTAACGAGACTCGCTCGCCGGCCCCATCCGATTCCGGGCCTTTGGCAGGCGCACTATTGCCTCAACGGGTTCGCCCTGAACCGCCTGGGAATGGGTTACGTACTGGGCGGACGGGCTGTTGCTTTCAAGGCGGCGGGCCCGTATGATGGGTCTTGTTGTGTCATGGCCCGCCGGAGCCGCTTATGGCCGAGAAGGAACTGACAATCTACTGCCACTGTGCAGGGTATGACCTGGCGCCAAAGGATGTTAAGTCCGGCGTGCTAAATGCTTTGCGCGCCGGAGGCGGTCATGTCATTGAGGTGGCCGACCTCTGCCGGCTGTCCGCGGACAAGGACGCCAGGCTGCGGGATTGGGCCTCGGCCGAGCGGATTCGCATTTTTGCATGCTATCCGAGGGCGGTTCGCTGGCTGTTTTCCGCCGCCGGAGCCCCCCTGCCGGATTCGCCCGTCGAGTTCCACAACATGCGGGCGGATGACTTCAGACTACAGACTTCAGACTACAGACTTCAGGAACCGCAAGCCCGTAGCCTGAGGCCTGAGATATGTAGCCTGGAGCCTGAAGCCCGCGGTTCGACGTGGGTTCCGTGGTTTCCCGTAATCGACTATGACCGGTGTACGAATTGCGGGCAGTGCCTCAATTTCTGCCTGTTTGGCGTCTATGGACGCGGCGAGGACAGCCGCGTGGAGGTCGCGGCGCCGGCGAACTGCAAAACCCACTGCCCGGCCTGCGCGAGGGTCTGTCCGCGGGCGGCGATCATCTTTCCCAAACATGGGGATTCCCCCATCAACGGCGACAAGATCGATGAGCAGGCCCTGGCCGCGCACAAGGAGAAGGCACGCCTCGAAGTCCTCCTCAAGGGCGATATCCGCGAGNNCCCGCCGAGCCCCGAGAAAGAGGTTCAGCACCGAACCGAGCGAGCCGGTCGATTATCTGGAGCAACTGAAGAAAGACCTTGCGATCCCCGATGAGGTCCTGGCGTCGCTGTCGAGCGACGAAATAACCGCGATCCGTGGGCGTGCGAAATCGGGGGGCCATGAGAAAGACTGACACGCACCAATTGACGCCCGCCGTGGTTCTGGTGGCCGACCGCACGCTCAGCGCCGACTACAAGATCGTGTTCGAGGGCATCTTCGGCACGTTGCAGACGACCCACATCCCCGAGATCGCCATGCGCCGTTTCCTTGCGCCGCCGGCGAAGACAGACGCGCTGGGGCGGGCGAAAACGGCGACGCTGGGGCTGCGGCGGGTGGAGGCGGCCCTGCTCAAGCAGACGCCGCTGGGCCCCGACGATGTGGTCTGCACGACGCCGGAGGCCCTGGGGCGGCTATTGGGGCCGTGGGTGAAGGTCGTGGGGTTCAGCTCAAGCGATCCGCTGGGACGTGGGATGAGCAATACGACGACGGCCAACTTCTTCAAAGGCGAGCTTTACACGCGGCACTGGACAATGGAGATGCTGCGACAGGTGGCTGCCGCGAAGCAGCGGTACGGATTCAAGGTGATTGTGGGAGGAGGCGGGGCCTGGCAATGGCTGTGCGAGCCGGATACGGCGGCCCAGTTGGGGGTCGATACGGTCTTCGAGGGGTACTTCGAGTCCGCCGGGCCCGATGTGATTATGGCGATGATCGAGGGACGCCCGACGCCCTCGCACGTGGTTGAGCAGGGCACGGCCGTGGCGCAGGCCGGAGCCATCCGTTCGGCATCGCTGCTGGGGGCCGTGGAATTGAGCCGCGGGTGCGGGCGGGGCTGCCGCTTTTGTACGATGAGCCGCCGCAGGATGGAGCATCTGCCTGTAGAGACGATCCTCGCGGACCTGCAGACCAACGTAGCCGGCGGCGTTCACGCGGTCGTCAGCGGCAGCGAGGACTTCTTCCGATACGGAGCGATCGGGACCAAGCCCGATTACGAGGCCCTGCACGGGCTTCTGGAACGGATGCGGCAGGTCAAGGGCCTGTCGTTCATGCAGATCGACCACGCCAATGTGACCTCCGTGTTGCAGCTCGACGACCGGCAGTTGACCGAGGTACGGCGGCTGCTGACATGGGAGAAACCGACGGATTACCTCTGGGTGAACATGGGCGCCGAGAGCGCCAACGGGCGTCTGGTGGCCGCCAACGGCCGCGGCAAGATCGCCCCGTTCGACCCCGACGACTGGGAGTCGCTGGTCATCGAATCGGCCGATAAGATGGAGCGCACGGGCTTTTTCCCGGTGTTCAGCATCGTCCTGGGCTTGCCCGGCGAAACGCCCGACGACGTGCGGCGGACGCTCGGGATGGTTCGCAGACTCCAGAAGAAGAATGCTATAATATTCCCGGTGTTCTATGAACCGTCGTCGGTTGAATCGGCGGCGGAGTATCCGCGGTTTACGACGGCCGACATGGGGCCCGAGCATCTGGAGCTGTTCAGTACGTGTTACGAAATCAACTTCCGCAGGGTGCCGCGTCTGTACTGGGACAACCAGCGGGCCGGCGGCGTCTCGCTGGTCAAACGCACCCTGGTGCAGGTGCTGGGCAAGACCGAGGTCGTGTCCTGGCGTCGGATGTTCCGGCGGTTACGCAGGCAGATCGAGTCGCGGCGCGGCTCCGCCGTATCGGCGGCAGAATGTCCATCCATCCAGCGCGGCTCTTCGCGCCGGGGTGGCGTCCCTTCACCCAGCGAAGGGATGGACGAACCACAGCAGACTATGCCATCCGGCGCAGGCGCCGCAGCCGACGCCATCCCCTGTCCTTGGCAAGGGATGCCACCCGACGCGCCCTTGCCGCATGAGACGGCCGGATCGCGCACGGGCAAGATGCCCGTGCCACGCAAGGGCGGGACGCCCGTGACACATAAGACGCCCTCGCCACGCTGGTGTGCTTCAGGAGAACCATGAATATGACGAATGATGCGGCGAATGCAGTTAGCTCGGTGAGGCCGCCGCAGCACGGCATTCCGCGGACGCGGAGGGAGCGGGACCGGCTCGCCGAGACGGCCGCCGATTACGTTCGCGCCAGGGGCCTCGTCGGGCCGCTGTCCATTGAGGAGTTGCAGACCCATTCGCTGGCAGTGCTTGAGCAGGCGCGACTCGACGGGCAATACCGCGATTTCGCCGCGATCCTGGTCAACAACGCGGTGTGGCGCGACACCGTGGCGGGCATCCCCTACGAGAAGCGGCTGTTGCTGTTGCCCAAGTGCCTGCGCGACCCGCGGGAGTGCCCGGCGTCGTTCGATGAACTGGGACTGTTGTGCGAGCATTGCGGACGCTGCCCCAACGGCCAGTACAAGCAGCAGGCCGAGGAACTCGGTTATGCCGTGCTGATCGCCGAGGGGTCGCCGGTGGTCATGTCGCTGATCGAGGCCGGCAAAATCGAGGCGGTCGTGGGGGTCAGTTGCATGTCGGTGCTGGAGCGGGTCTTTCCGTATATGGAGGGCGGCGCGGTGCCGGGGGTTGCGATTCCCCTGCTGTACGACGGGTGCGTGATGACCAGCGTCGACAGCGACTGGGTGTGGGATGCGATCTACCTGACGGCCGATGAGCCGGTGCGGCGGCTGGACTTAGATGGCCTGCGGCGGCAGGTGGACGAGTGGTTTACGCGGGAGGCGCTGGCGCAGTTGCTGCCGGAGACGGGCCAGGCGGAGTCCGTTGCGCTGGACTGGATGGCGGCGGCGGGCAAGCGATGGAGGCCCTTCCTGGCGGCCTGCGCGTATCGGGCGCTGGTCGAGGGCGACGGCGAGAGGCTGGACGAGGGGCTTCGGCGGGCTGCCGTGGCGGTTGAGTGCTTCCATAAGGCCTCGCTGATTCACGACGATATCGAGGACGGCGACGAGGTGCGCTATGGCGACAAGACCCTCCACGCGCGGTACGGAGTGCCCATTGCGCTGAACGTGGGCGATCTGCTGCTGGGCGAGGGCTATCGGCTGCTGGCGCAGATCGATGCGCCGGCGGCGGTCAAGGAGCAGCTTTTTGCCGTGGCCGCGGCCGGACACCGGGACCTGTGCGTCGGCCAGGGGCGGGAACTGGCGTGGATGGCCGGGCCGGGGGTGTTGACCGTCGAGAGTGTGCTGGAGATATTCGAGAAGAAGACGGCGCCGGCATTCGAGGTGGCCCTTCGTTTCGGGGCGATCCTGGCCGGAACCGATGACGCGGTCGCCCGGGTGCTGGCCGAGTACAGCCGGGCCCTCGGCGTGGCCTACCAGATACGCGACGATATCGAGGACTACTACGGATGGGGCGATGGCGAGGGATTGGACGTAATGCGGCCGTCGGTCCTGATGGCAATGGCGCATGGGTTGGCCGATATGAGACAGCGAGCGATCCTGGAGAAGACATGGGGCGACGGCGCCGATGGTCCCGCGACGCAGGAAGATATTCAAGCCGTGCTGGCCCAAATGCGGATCGACCGGCCCGCGCTGAATCTGATGGAATCGTACAAGAGCCGGGCCATCGGGGCGCTGGCGGGACTGCGCAATTCGAACCTCAAGTCTCTGCTGCGGCGGGTCATCAGCAAGATATTCGGCGATTTCGAGTTGATGGGTTGTTGCGATGACCATCCGACAGGACATGATCGAGGCGGCCGGGCGGGCTAAGGCGCTGCTGGGCGACTCGGCCGAGGCGGTGGAGCGATTCGTCCGAAGCAGGCAGCAGGCCGATGGTGGATTCGCCGGGCGGGGGGAGGCCGGCGATCTGTACTATACGGTCTTCGCGTTGGAGATTCTGGCGGCACTGGACGCCCAGATGCCCGTCGGGCGCATCGCGGCCTACCTCGACGGCTTCGGCGACGGGCAGTCGCTGGACCTTGTGCACCTGGCATCGCTGGCGCGATGTCGGGCCGCATTAGATGAGGCGGCGGCAACCCAGCCGGACAGGAAGACAGTCGGGGCGATGGCGGCGATGGTTGAGCAATTCAGGTCGGCCGATGGCGCTTTCAGTATCAAGGCCGGAGCCGATGCCGGCGATGTCTATGGATGTTTCATGGCGGTTGGCGCCTTGGAGGACCTGGGGATGGGCGTTGCCGGCATGCGGGCGATTGTTGCCCGGCTGCGGGCGCTGCGGCGGGCCGATGGGGGCTATGCCAACGACGACCGGACGGCGGCGGGCTCAACACCGGCGACGGCCGCGGCGGTGCTGCTGATGCGCAAGAGCACAAGAGCACAAGAGCACAAGGCTTCGGGCATCGAGGCATCGAGGCCTCAAGGCATCGAGAACGACGAACGACGAAATACGGAATACGTCTCGACGGCGGCCGAGTGGCTGCTGGCCAGGCGGCATGTATCGGGAGGCTTCGCCGCCGGGCCGGGGCTGGAGACGCTGGGGATGACGGACCTGCTCTCGACGGCTACGGCGATTCACGCCCTGGCGACGGTGGGAGCAAGACTCGACGACCTGCGGGAGGCCGCGCTGGATTACCTTGACAGCCTCTGGCGGCCGATGGGCGGCTTTTGCGGTTGCGGGGCCGACGATGTCGTCGATTGCGAGTACACGTTCTACGGACTGCTGGCGATGGGACACCTGGTTCAATGAGCGAGTCTATCGATATCCGAACGCTCGATGCGACGCTGGACGACCTCGTCAAGAGACTGCTTGATGCGAGGGATGAAACCGGCCGATGGCAGGGACGGCTGTCGAGTAGCGCGCTTTCGACGGCGGCGGCGGCTTTTGCGCTGGCTAAGGTCGATCCGGAGAAGTACAGGGCCCTGACCGACGGCGGCCTGAGGTGGCTGGCAGAGCATCAGAACACCGACGGGGGCTGGGGCGACACCATCAGGAGCGCATCGAATATCAGCACGACGCTGTTGTGCTGGTCGGCCTTCTCCATTGTCGAGCGTTCCAATACGTTCAGCCACACCATCGAACAAGCGCAATCGTGGATCGCGGCAGAGGCCGGCAGCCTTGAACCTGCGGCGCTGGCGGCCGCGCTGGACGCCAGGTATGGACAGGATCGCAGCTTCTCAGCCCCGATACTGACGATGTGCGCACTGGCCGGCAGGCTCGGCGAGGGTCGGCAGGCGTGGCGATATGTCCGGCCGTTGCCGTTCGAGCTGGCGGCGCTGCCGAGGCGATTCTTCGCGGCGATGCGGCTGCCGGTGGTCAGTTACGCGCTGCCGGCGCTGATTGCCATCGGCCAGGCGGGTTTCCACCATCACAGGCCGCGTAATCCGCTGATGAGAATGATCCGCGCCATGGCGCGCAAACGCACATTACGGGTGTTGGAGGCCGTGCAACCCGACAACGGGGGATTCCTCGAAGCGGCGCCTCTGACAGCGTTTGTGGCGATGAGTCTGGCCGGCTCCGGCGAAAAGGACAATCCCGTTGTGACCGAGGCGGCGAGGTTCCTGGTCGATTCAGTCCGGGCCGATGGGAGCTGGCCGATAGATACGAACCTGGCGACATGGGTCACAACGCTGTCGATCAATGCGTTGGCCGCCGGCGACAAGGGGCTTGATGACGGGCGCCGACGGAAGCCGCGGGAGTACCTGCTGGCCACGCAGTACAAGACTGTGCATCCGTACACACTTGCGGCGCCGGGGGGCTGGGCGTGGACGAACCTGCCGGGGGCGGTGCCGGATGCCGACGATACAGCCGGGGCGCTGATTGCGCTGCGGAATCTGAGCGAGGCGGATGAGCGAACCACTCAGGCGGCCTCGGCCGGGATCGAGTGGCTGCTCGGCCTGCAGAATGGCGACGGCGGGATACCGACCTTCTGCCGAGGTTGGACGAATCTGCCCTTCGACCGAAGCGCACCGGATATTACCGCCCATGCCCTCGGCGCGTTCGCATCCTGGCTCGACCGACTGCCCGGGCCGATTCGCAAGCGCACCGAGCAGGGTATGCACCGGGCCGTGGCATATCTGGAATCCGCTCAGCGACCGGATGGCTCCTGGGTTCCGCTGTGGTTCGGCAATGATGCGGCGAATGGGCAGGAGAACCCCGTTTACGGCACAGCAAGGGTGCTGCTGGGGCTGAATCAGCTCACCGGGCAAGGGGTGGGCCTCATTCGCCGCGGATGCGAATACCTGTTTTCGGCGTGCAACGGCGATGGCGGATGGGGCGGTGCGAGCGGCGTCGCCTCGTCCGTCGAGGAAACGGCCCTTGCCACCGATGTACTGGCGCAGACGGCGCTGCGGGGCTATGACAACGACTTAACGGAGCGATGCCGACAGGCCGCCGGTAGTGGGGCGCGGTGGTTGTGCGAGCGGATGGAGGCGCCGGGTGGGATCGAGCCGACGCCGATCGGGTTGTATTTTGCCAGCCTGTGGTACTATGAGGCGCTGTATCCGCTCGTTTTCGCTGTTTCGGCGTTGTCAAGGGTGCGAAGGCTCCTGGATTCGCCCGGCCCGTAGTGTATAATGGGCAGAGCATGTTCGCCTAGCCAATGGCATTACGGAGTCTGTCCTATGCGAATGACCCTGTCGGGGGTGGTTATTGCGGCTGTTCTGGCGTCTTCGACGGCGTTTGGCGCCGGGTCGATGCGTAGCCTGGTGGAGGCCGACTGGATTCGGGCGGATAGGGATTTTGCCGAAGTCAGGGGCGGGGCCGTTGACCAGGAGAGCGAGGGGCCCCACTCGTATCCCGGCACAATGGGGTATGAGTCGGGCGGCGAAAGCGATTTCTCCCTCGCTCATACGCAAGAGGTCATTGCGCGGACAAGAAATCTGGCGAAGCGGCTCATGTCGCTGGGATGCAGTCCAGGCAATCTGGGCAATCCGGGAAGACGAGTTGAAGAGCTTGAGAGGGAGATTGCGAGGGTCTCGGCCGCCGAATCGGTGTCAGTCGAGCTGCGCAGGGACCTGTACATGCGGGCGCGCGGGATACTGCGCGAGACGGCGTTCCACAATCCGTTGCTGGACTTCGACCGGATGCTGTTCATCAAGCGGCACGCGGCCAAGGGTGTCTTTCACATGTGCGACCAGTACTACGGGTTCAACGGCGTTCCGGGCGGCGGGTTGTATGTGTTGGAGGGGCCGTTCGAGCCTGAGCCGAGGGTCAGGGATGTGCTGGAAGGCGCGGTGGTTGAGAAGGGTCGGTTGGCGGGGCGGAGTCTGGCCGGCGGGGTGTTTCTCTCGCCGGAGTTGTCCTATGACGGGCGGACCATCCTGTTTGCATGGTGCAGCGGCACGGGCAAGGACCTGGAGTGGACGGCCGAGAGCTGCTATCACATCTTCAAGGTGAACG
>DDXG01000364.1:0-137 GCA_002347125.1 Phycisphaerales bacterium UBA2266 | reverse complement strand
ATCACATGCCTGAGCTTCCACGAGACGCACGAGTGGCATCCCAGTATTGATAACGACGGTATGATCGTCTATACCCGGTGGGACTACGTGGACCGCGACACGAACGTGGCGCACCATATATGGCAGTGCTTCCCGGA
>DDXG01000178.1 GCA_002347125.1 Phycisphaerales bacterium UBA2266 | reverse complement strand
CTCGGAGATGCTCACGCCGACCGAACGCATGATCCTCGCCCGCTGGGTCGACACCAACTACCAGTTTTACGGAACCTACTACGGCCGACACCACGCCCACTGGGTCAACGCCGACCCCTCAAACCCCAACTACAACCCCGCCGATTTCCGCCGCAAGCCCCTCTTCGAAGAAGCCATCAGCCCGTCCGCCCCCGCTTGGCACCGCTAACCGCATGTCAAAGGCCCCTGTGTCATAACGCACCGTAGCGAGGGCTTCCCGCCCTTGCGTGTCAGGGGCATCTTGCCCATGCGGGACGCAGCCCACTTCCGGCAATAAAACGGTTATCCTATGGTTTAACTAGGTTTTTGGGCACGGAAGCTTCACGTTTTTATACGTGATTCGCATGTTTTGCGTGTTGCGCCGTACCGACGGCCGGGCACTTGACACCAGAAGGACGGCTGGATTCTGCCTGCGGCGGCAGGAACCCGTGCTTACACAACATCTGATGAAGGATGAACAAATGAAACGGACAAAGACACGGACCATCGCCCTGGTATCTACGGCCCTGCTGCTGAGCGCCATCGCCTGCGTATGGGCCGACGATCTGACCATAGAGGTCGTCGTAGCGCCCAACGTCCTGAACCTCCAGAACAACGGCCAGGTCGTCACCGTCCACACCGACCTGCCCTACAGCTCGGTCGCCGGCGCAACTGTTACCCTCAACGACGTCGCAATCAGTTGGTGGAAGTCCGACAACCAGGGCAACTTCGTAGCCAAGTTTGTCATGAAGGAAATCAAAAACATCGGACTGAACATCGGGGAACTCAACACCCTCACCCTCACCGGCCAGACGAAGGACGACGTTCTCTTCACCGGCTCAACCGAGATTCTCGTCGTCGACAATATCCCCAGGAAGTAACCCCCCTGGCACAGAAATAAAAAGGATTGCTTGCACAATCGTGAAAATCGGGTAACCTGAATACAGTGCATTCGGGTTAGAATTCTTCAGGCTCCGGACGAAGACGGCTAATCTCTGCATCGTTTCTGCTTGGTGATTGACCTGATAGGAGTAACGATGGCAAAGCAGTTGAAGACTTCCGCCGACGGCCGCAGATGTGTATTCCCCCACTGCAAGCGCCTCCTGAGCATCTATAACCACGGGAGCTACTGCCACGTGCATTGCGACCAGATGACCCGCGAGCAGATGCGCAAGGCGCCCTATCGCCATCCTCTGTGAACTGCCGCACCATGCAGTCCCATTGGGGCGCATCCGGGAACATTCACGCCACGGCTCTCACTGCGGCGCAGGCCCGTTAAGATACCCGAACTGCCCATAGACCACGTCCCGCCACATCCGCATCCGCGACGCCACAAAACCATCGCGCCACCGGTCGAGTTCCTCGCTCGAGTAGGGCACGCCCTCGGGATGCTCCGGCGTATAGTGGATCAGCGTTCTGTCCACATACCCGAACGTCCCCAGCGGATTCTCCTTCGGATGCAGCCGGCCCATACTGGTCCACCAGATCAGCCCCACCCACGGCCCGGCCTTGCAGTTGTCGAAGTAACGGTCCATCGTCTCGATCGGCGTCGTGTGGTGCCCTTCAAGCGAACTCGACAGCCCGATGTAGATCATCATCGCCCGATCCGCCTTCGCCAACCGGATGCCGTTAAGCAGGGCGTGTGTGTCGCTCCAGCACTCGGCCGTCCACGTCGTCGGGTCCTTCGCATCCTTGCAGACACGAGTCTCCACGCCCTCCGGATAGTACTGCGTGCGAATCCGGTGCCATTCGTCCACCCGCTCCAGCACCTTCTCCCGGTTCGCCGGATCCACCGGGTCGTACGGAATCCCCAGCCACCAGTAGTCATACGTATCCACGCCGATGCACTGCGTATTGGACGGCAGCTTCTGACGGCCGCGTTCAAAGTCCCGCTCGCTGCTGGCCCAGCCGCCGTTGTAGTCCCACGCCGCCCAGCCCACCATGTTGTACCACGACTTGATATGGGCAAACGGCCGCTCCCCGTCCATCTCCCGGTCCTGCACCCGCTCCTGGAACGTCCGATAGATCGTCTCCAGCCCCTTGGTCCCGAGCCCGTGGAAGTTCTCATCGCCCGACTTGACCATCAGGATGTTGTTGATTAACTGCCGCCCCGTCGCTCGGTCCCCCTCCGGGCCCACCAGCACCTCATCCCGGCTCGCCCACAGCGTCTCAAGAATATCCGTCGTCTTATCAAACGCCTCATGCTTGTCGCCCGGCTGCCAGTAATCCCGCAGGATAAACAGTTGCCTGTGCCCGTAGGCCCGCAGCATCAGACGGATGATCTCATCGCGGTACTCCAGTCGCCGGGCGTAGAACATGATCGCTGTCGACCATTGGCCGGCGATGTCGATCCGCCGCACATTCTCCTCGTGAAAGGCCTCCAGCGGCCGGCCGCCCGCCCACGACATCAACTCGTACTCGCACAGATACGGCAGAATCCCCTGCGCCTCCTCCGGCGTCCAATGCCAGTTGGGAACATAGGAGTAGCTGACCACTTCCCCCTGCACAAAACCCCCTCCCAGCGCGCGAATGCCCGCAGGCTGATTACGTTCGGTCCTGGCGGCGGTGGACCCGGACCCGCCGCGCGGCCTGAACAGATCCGCCACGCTGCTGAGAAGAGGAACCCTCACCCCGGCCGGCTCCTCATACACCTCATGGAACTTGCGGATTTCCTTCTTCCATTGCCCGAACTGGGCCCATTCCGCAAGCCCGAAGACCTCACGGGTCCCGACAGACAGCCAGAGTTTGCCCTTTTGCCCGGAGGGAACATAGGCCACCAGGTAATACCGCCCCGACTGTGGCAACTTGACCGTGTCGCTGCGGAGAATCCAGGAATCGGTCCCAGTGAAATGCTCGTGGAAGAACCGTGGCGTCTTGACATCGTCTGTGGGAAAACACCTCGCCCCGGCCCCGGCCGGGAGTCCAAACGGCAGGGCCGCCTCCGGCAGACCCGGCCCGACGACCACCATCGCAGGCCGAAAACCCTTCAGACGCTCAAGCGCCGGCACACCAATCTGAATGTACAGCCCGAATCTCTCCTCGGTGTCGAACGCCAGCCAGACCTGCCGGGCATCATCGGTAATCTCCCGGTAGATAACCTGGGATATGGAAGGCTCGCTGATCAGCACGGCGGTGTTGGGGTCCGTCGCCGCCCTGTCGCTGAAGATGGGCCTATGCGCCTGCGCCGCGCAACAAGTCAGCAGCATGAGAACGCTCACCGTGGCAGGATGCTTTGCCATACGCACGCCTCGACGTAAATGGTTTATCAGAAAGAACTTGCGAGCGAGAGGAGTCGAACCTCCACGTCCAATAGGACACCAGGACCTAAACCTGGCGCGTCTGCCATTTCCGCCACGCTCGCGTCAATCAATCGTACAAACCCGGCCCATCCGGCGAGGTCGGGTCATGCCTGCCCCGTTGCTTTCCACCGTCACCCTCATCCTCGGCATCGTCATCCCCCTCATCCTCGTCCTGCCCCTCATCCGTCTCTTGAGGCTCGTCATTGCCGGCGTCCGCCGCTGTCCTGCGCCTATCCGCTCCCGCCTTCGGCCCTTTCGCCACCTTCGTCCCACCGCTGGCCCCCTGCCGCTCATCCGCCTCCCCGACCCGCGAGATCTCCTCGATCCGCCGCTCGGCCGTCCGCAGTATCCCCCGGCAATGCTGTATCAGCGCCATGCCCTTTTCATACTGCTGGAGGCTGTCCTGCAGCGACACCTCCCCTTGCTCGATCGCCCCGACGATCCCCGTCAGTTCTTGGATCGCCTGCTCAAAACTCAGCTTCGCCACATCATCCGTCTTCTTGCCCACGGCCATACCAGACGCATCCTTCCACAAAACACCCCAGCCCCCAGCGGCTCAAGCTTGCCGCCGCCACCTCTGCCAACGCCGTTGTCGCCCCCGTAGACGCCACCGCCACCCCTGCAAAGGTAGGGGTCCGTACGAAGTACGAACACCTGTCCTAAACGCAGCCGAAGGAACGATACACGAACAACGAGTCTACCCCGCCCCCGCCCCATTTTCAACCAAATTCTCCCCCGTGGCAGCCCCGGCGGTTGGGCCCATCGCTATCCACTGACGATTCCTCCGCGCCACAATACGTCCATCGTCTATCGTCCTTCGTCGGCCGCGCCCGTTACCTCGCTGGCAATCCGCCGCTGCTGGGCAAGCTCCGTTACCAGCGGATCGCCCACCGCCACGTCATCGGGCGTGCGGACCACCCGGCCGGTCCTGGCGTTCGTCGTGATGCTGTAACCCCTCGCCAGCACCGCCCGCGGATTGAGGCCCGCCAGCCGGTTCTCCCGCGCCGTCAGTTCCAACTGCCGCCGCCCCAGCGCCGTCGCCATCGCCGGCCATAGCCGCCCCTCGACCACCCCCAGACCGGCCTCCCGCCGCCGCAGGCCGTCCAGCATCGCCGCCCGCGACCGCCCCGCCAGCTCATTCAGCTCCACCATCCGCCGCCCGATGAGCCGATGCGGCTCCAGCCGCCCGACCTGCTCGTAGCTGTCCACCAGCCGCCGCTGTAACCCGGCCATCCGCCGCCGCATCGCATCGAGCAGTTCCGACTCCAGGCC
>DDXG01000240.1 GCA_002347125.1 Phycisphaerales bacterium UBA2266 | reverse complement strand
TACCGCTCATCCATCCGCCCCCGAAACAGAAACACATGGTCCCGCGGCTCGCCCGCCCGCGGTCCCAAAAAGGCCCGCCCCTCGAAATGCCTGGGTATCTCAATGCCCATCAGACTGAGCACCGTCGCCGGGAAATCAACAAACGACACCGGCTGCTCGACCCACCCGCCCGGCCTCGCCGGCGCCAGATGGGCCCACTTCTTGGGAAACCTCACAATCAGCGGCACCCGCGTCCCGCTGTCATGGATGTTTCGCTTGCCGCGAGGCAGCGCCCCACCGTGGTCGGAGTAGTAGAACACAATCGTGTCGTCCGCAAGACCCGCCTGCTCCAGCTCCTTCAAATGCCTTCCCATCTCGGCATCCATGGCCGTCATGTTGTCGTAATACACCGACCAGTCCCGTCGCACCACCTCGGTATCCGCATGATAAGGCGGCAGCTTGACATCCTGCGGCGTAATTCGCGGCTTGGCCGGCAGCACCCCGCTCTTGCGACGATTCTCAACGATCTGATACGTGAGCTGCCCCTCGTGGCTCAGAGTCGAGTTGAAGATGGCAAAGAACGGCTGGCCGGGGTTGCGGTTCTTGTAGTGGGCCTGGGCGCTGCACTGGTCCCAGACCTCCGCGCCAACGCCCGCGCAGTTGTAATCCATCTTGGAGTTATTCGTGCAATAGTACCCGGCCCGCCGCATGTACACCGGGTACGCCTCAAACCCCCGTGGAATCGCCGCCTGACTGCGGTGATTGTGAATCCCCAGCGAGCAGGCGTGCATCCCCGTAATCAGTGTCGAACGCGCCGCCGAGCACACCGGCGCATTGGCGAACGCATTGCGATACCGCACCCCCTGTGCCGCCAGGGCATCGAGATTCGCCGTCTTGGCCTGCTCGTCGCCGTAGCAGCCGAGATACGGGCTGTTGTCCTCGCTCGTCAGCCACAGGATGTTCGGCCGCTCCCCTCTGCTCCCGCTCTGGTCATGCTGAGCGAAGCGAAGCATCTCCATCCCTGCCCCACCGGCCGGCATCGCCGCCCAAACCGCCGCCATGCCCGACCGCCTCAGAAACTGCCGTCGCGTCTGCCCATCCATCTCAACTCCTTCTCAAAGCCGCCCATACCAACAAACCACACCGCGCGAACCCGCGGTGGCATCCCTTCGCACAGCCGTGGCGTGGGCAGGTGCCGTTCTTGCCCACCCGGTTGCATCGAATAGGACCCGCGTGTGCAACAAGTTGCACACCCTACCGGCTTGCATCGCCCCGGTCAATTGCGTAATATGATTGTCGCTGGCCAACACTATTGACTCGGATAGGCATCTTTATGCGAAAAGTCGCCACACTTGCGGCCATCGTCTTGACCCTGACGCTCTTGAACGCCGTCTTGTCCGCCCCCGCCGGTACATCGGGGCCCATCACCCTGCCGAAGTTCCTCCAGAGGCCCGTTACCGCCGAGGAACTCGGCTTCGAGGAATTCGTCTTCGTCAAACGCAAGCCCTACTCCTCCGACCACTACTACACCGATATCGACAACGGCACCAGCGCCGACCGCTTCCTGTCGGCCAACGGCATCTACGTCTTCAACCTCCGCACCCGCCAGGAGCGCCCCGTCGTCACCGCCGCACAGATGCCCGGCGGCAAGGGCCTCATCGGCAAGATCAGCCTGTCCTTCGACGCCCGCAAGGTCCTCTTCGACTTCCGCGAGACCGCGGACTGCGGTTTCCGCATCTGGGAGGTCAACACCGATGGTACGGGCCTGCGACAGGTCCTCCAGAGCCCGGCCGATGAGGCCCAGAAGGTCGCCCGCTGGGGCCGCCCCTGGCACACCGACGACATACATCCCTGCTACCTGCCCGACGGCCGGATCATTTTCTCCTCGACCCGCGCCGAGCACACGATCCTCTGCGGCGGCTCCGCCCACCTCGTCGCCCCCCTTCTGCACCGCATGGAACCCGACGGTTCCAACGTCGAGCAACTTACCAAGAGCCCCGTCAGCGAGTTCTGCCCGGTCGTCCTCGATGACGGCCGCGTCATGTACCACCGCTGGGAGTACGTCGACAAAGGCGCCCGCGTCTGCAAGACTGTCTGGTCCATGAACCCCGACGGCACCCGGCCCCAGGAACTCTACGGCCTCAACGACGACAGCACCACCATCTACATGTACCCGCAGCCTATGCCCGGCGACAACCATCGCATCGTCACGGTAGGCACCTGCCATTTCCCCCAGGGCGGCTGCCTCGGCGCCATCATGCTCCTGGACCTGCGAAACCCGATCACCCGGCGGGGCCCCGACCCCGATGAGCCCGACTACCGGCAATGGGATGACCGCTATGTCGCCACCAACATCACTCCTCACGTCTTTGTCCGCCGGCGAATCGAGCCAGGCTGGCTCTTCCTGGCCGCCGACGGCAAGTACGTCCACGATACCCAGGGCCAGAGCGGCTACCTCTACACCCATCCCTTCCCCGTCAGCCGCAACGCCTTCCTCGTTTCCTTCAAGCCCGACCCCGCCGCCCATTATCAGAACATCCCCAACGCCTACGCCATCTACCTCGTGGACACCGAAGGCAACCACCGTTTCATCCACAAAGACGGCGACCTGTCCTGCTGGCACCCGACCCCCCTGGTCGCCCGCAAGGTCCCGCCCGACATTCAGACCACCCCCGACCCCGTGTATGCCGCCAACCGGCAGGCCCTCTGTATCCTGACGAACGTCTACCAAGGCATGGAAGGCGTCAAGCCCGGCGAAGTCAAATGGCTCCGCATCAACGAAACGGTTCCCCGCTACTGGGATACCGGCCGACGCTGGGGCTCGGCCACCAGCAGTTCCGTCTGGAAGGCCGCCCTCTGGCCCCGCGTCCAGTGGGGTGTCGTGCCCGTTGAGAAGGACGGCTCCGCGTACTTCAAGGTCCCCGCCGACCGCAGCCTGTTCCTCCAGGCCCTGGACGAGAACTTCGTCGAAATCCAGCGTGAACGCACCTACGTCAACTACCGCCCCGGCGAGGTCCGCTCCTGCAACGGCTGCCACGGCCGCGACAACCACGCCACCGCCCCCATCGCCGCCAACACCCCGATGGCCCTGACGCGCCCGCCGAGTGAGCCCCAGCCGCAACCCTGCGACCTGAAGGAGAACGGCGGCACCGGCCTGCCCGGCCAAGTCATCCACTACCCCAGTGATATCCAGCCCATCTTCGACGCCAAATGCGTCTCCTGCCACGGCCCTGTGGACCCCGCCAGCGGCCTGCGACTGACCGGTGAGATCACCGAATACTACAGCGTCTCCTATGAGGAACTCTGCAAACAGCAACTGGCCGGCCCGATCATCGCGGAATTCACTTCATTTCTGCAGGGCGACCAGGGCAACTACAACGGCGCCACCCTGCCTCCCAAGAGCCTCGGCTGCCACCAGAGCACGCTGATGGCCGTCCTTACCGACCCCGCCCATCCTAAGAACGCCAAGGACGACCACTCGGAGATGCTCACGCCGACCGAACGCATGATCCTCGCCCGCTGGGTCGACACCAACTACCAGTTTTACGGAACCTACTACGGCCGACACCACGCCCACTGGGTCAACGCCGACCCCTCAAACCCCAACTACAACCCCGCCGATTTCCGCCGCAAGCCCCTCTTCGAAGAAGCCATCAGCCCGTCCGCCCCCGCTTGGCACCGCTAACCGCATGTCAAAGGCCCCTGTGTCATAA
>DDXG01000023.1 GCA_002347125.1 Phycisphaerales bacterium UBA2266 | reverse complement strand
CGCTGCCCGCAGACCGGTCAATGGCACCACCGCCGTGAGGTCCGTCTCCATGGAGCTGGACACCGGGCCGAACTGTCGGATGCCTTCCGGGCCCCTTACTTCCACTCGAACCTGTGATGGTTTCACGGTGCGCAACCAGACCGCCGCACGGTCATCCCCAACACAGCCCAGCATGGGTCCTCCCAGATGTTTCACGCCATACCGATCTGCCGCAGCCTGCAATACACGGTTTCCGGCAAATCGGGCCTGTCGGCTCGCCTCAAACAGGGCTCGGGCCTCGGCGAAAAAGGCCCGGACCGGCTCGGGCTGCCGGCCATAGCTGTTGAGCAGGTTCATGTCGATGGCGGGCGAACCTATATGTGCATCACGCAGCGTCACCTCGATATCGGGCGCCGTATCAGGCATCTCACCGGCATCCGTCGGTCTGCCGATCGAAGCCGCCGCTGCAGTTATGGAGAGAAGAAAACTCCGCCGGTTAATCATGACAAGGGCTCTGCTTGCTTGAAGACTGCGCACCGTCAGCCAAAATGGGACCTGAAACCAAGAAATGGCCTGCGGTTCCGACCTCTTGATTTCGGCTGAACTCTTTTTTCTTTCTCAGTGCCTTTCCCTTCACAATGGCACGTTGCGAGAGTGTTTTCAGGACGACCTCAGTATACACTGTCCGGGCTTACGTTTCCAGTGGCTTGACCATGCCATTGCTTGGCTGTTCTATTACGGCCCATCCGACTTCTGCGCAGGCAGAGCTCGAAAAAGTGTGGACATGACTGTCTTTTCTGGAGTTTGAGCAACCTCAGAAAGGAGTTCAGAACATGTCCACCAGTTCATTGTACCATGCTTGGCGGTTGCGTGGCTATCGCTATCAGCGAACCAATCTCAGCGGCGGCGGGGCCGACTTCGTGATCGAGCAGAGTCCTGACAGGTTCCGCACCCGGTGCGGCTCGCCCTCGACCTGTTGTATCCCCTTATGAATCATCTCCAGCGTCACTTTCGTCTTCATCACATCAAGAACCGCGTATCAGCCGGCTCTGTATGAGTTTCGTCGGGGGGCGTATCTACGTCCTGACCAACGGTGATAAACCGAGTAGAGGCTGAACTTCACCCCCGTCACCCTTGACACGGGTACCAGCATAAGGCTATCGTGCTTCCGTGACCGACATCGACGGACGCGGCTGGCCAGCCTCACGACAGGTTCCAGTTTCCGGGCCGGGCCAGCGCTGGGTAGGCCCGTTGGCCGTCCTTTGTGGTTGCCCGTTATGAAGAACCCTATGACAGACAGAGTGAGCTCTTATGGGTAAACGAGCACAGAATGACGCCCCGGCTGCTGAGCAGCTTGCTCCAGAAGCGGATCAGGCACTTCGCGAACGCGCGAAAGAGTTGAGTTGTCTGTACCGCATCGGGCGTGTATTTGACACACCGAGTAGGTCTCTCGACGAAGTGCTTCAACGGATTGTCGAATCGGTGCCGCCTGCATGGCAATATCCGGAGATCGCATCGGCACGCATCGTTCTGGATGGCAGGCGATATGAGACGCCGGGCTTCAAGGAGGGCTGCCAGAGACAGGCGTCCGACATCGTAGTGGATGGGAAATGCCGAGGTGCAGTTGAGGTGATCTACACACAGACGAGACCTCGCCTCGATGAAGGGCCTTTCCTCGACGATGAACGCAGGCTCCTGGATGCGATAGCCAGACAGATCGCCGTCGTCATGGAACATCAGCAGGCCGAGGAAGAAAAGGCCCGCCTCCAGAAGCAGCTCCTGCACGCGGACCGCCTCGCCACCATCGGGCAATTGGCGGCGGGCGTGGCTCATGAGTTGAATGAACCGCTTAGTAGCATTCTCGGCTTTGCCCAATTGCTCAACCGCGACCCCACCATGCCCGACGGGGTGAGGAACGACGTCGAGAGGATTGTGACGGCTTCGCTGTACGCACGGGAGATCATCAAAAAGCTCCTCTTGTTTGCCCGGCAGACTCCTACCTTCATGGGGCCAGTCGATATCAATAATGTTGTCCTCGGGGCGATGGGACTGTTCGAACACCAGTTCGAAAAGGAAGGGATCGAGCTGGCGTGCCTACTTTGCCCAGAAAGGCCGGTGTTAACGGCCGACGCCGGCCAGTTGACTCAGGTCATGGTCAATCTGGTGGTCAACGCGGCTCAGGCCATGCCGAAGGGGGGGAGACTGACGGTGCGCACCCTTGTCGAAAACGGGTATGTTGTCTGCATCGTTCAGGATACGGGTGTCGGAATGACTCAGGACGTCATCGACCGTCTGTTCGTGCCGTTCTTCACAACCAAAGAAATCAATCAGGGCACTGGTCTCGGCCTGCCTGTGGTTCACGGAATCGTTGTATCCCACGGCGGCACGATTGAGGTCACCAGTACACCTGGCAAGGGGACGGTCTTCACTATTCGATTTCCCATCGAGCCGGTCCCCGATAAAGTGGATTGACCGGAATCATGAGTTCGCCTGATAAAAAAGAGACCATTCTCGTCGTCGACGACACGCCCGCGACGCTGGAGGTTGTGCAAAGGTGTCTTGCCGCGGAAGGCTACACGGTCTGCACGGCGATCAATGCGATGGAGGCCCTGGGTCTGCAGGAGGGGGTATGTATCGACCTGGTGATCAGCGACCTCAAGATGCCCGGACTTGGCGGCATCGAGCTGCTGCGGCATGTTCAGGAGAACTGGAAGAACACGGCCGTGATGATCATCACAGGCTACGCCACGGTCGAGAGCGCCGTGGAGGCGGTGAGAAGCGGTGCGGAAGAGTATGTGCCCAAACCGTTCACCGATGCCGAACTGCTGGCGGCGGTGCGTCGGGTGCTTGATAGGCGGCGACAACGGCAACAGGCCGCCGCCGACCCCGCGCCGACGTCGCGCCGCGCCTATGGTCTGGTCGGTGAATCCCAGGCCATGCAGAGGGTCTACACGGCGATAGAAAAGGCCGCTTCAACCTCCGCCAC
>DDXG01000209.1 GCA_002347125.1 Phycisphaerales bacterium UBA2266 | reverse complement strand
AGGGGACTCATAATCCCTTGGTCCCTGGTTCGAATCCAGGCGGGCCCACTCCAGAATTGCAGGGCTCTGCGGAGCCCTGTTTTATTGCGCAAATGAGGGATTCATTAACTGGATTCAGTGCTTCGCAGGGTAGTTCCTGCTCTTGCTGCGTCGGATTTTGCGCCGCTTTTTGCGCCGCCTTCTGCGCCGCCGTGACAGCCCGCTCGAAGTGCTGATCGGTCACTTGCAGATAATGCTGCCGGGCCACGGCCCGCGTGTTGCCGATCCATGCACAGGCAACGTGCTCCGGCCACGTCTCCGTCAATTCCGTTTCCCTTGTGCTGCGGCAATTCTGAAACAGCTTCGGCCACGGCTTGAGCCCCGCCCTGCGGATAATCCGCTGAAAGTGCGTCCGAAGGTTTGTCTTGGCGGTCCACCGCCGCGAAATCACGTATTCGCTGCCTTCTTCGGCCTCCTCAAACGCCTCACGCAGGTGCGGCAGCAATTCAGAAAACAGTGGGATCGTCCGAGACTCGCCGCCCTCGTGATGTTCGGTCTTCGGGCTATGCACCACAATCCGCCCCCGCTCCCAGTCAATGTCCTGCCAACGCAAGGCCAAGTGCTCAGAGGGGCAACGCAGGCCCCCAAACCGGCTCAGAGCGAAGATCAGGCGCCACTGGGTATCAGGGCACGCCTCAAGCACCTTCTCGGCCTCCTCGCGGGTCACGTAGTAGTATTTCTTCGGGTTGCCCCGGACACCGGCCTTGAGTTCCTCAAACGGATTCGACGGTATCAGCGTGCGCCGCACGGCCGCACGGAAGAACGTCTTGGCCGCCCCACAGCGCCGCCGCACGGTGTTCTCACTCAAACCCTGCTCCGTCAAGTAGACGCGCCATCGGTCCGCATCGGCCTTGCCGATCTCGCGCAGGGGCTTGTTCTCCCCGAGAAAGTCCAGCAGGTTCCGCCGAGTATGCCCGTAGAACACGGCCGTTCCCGCCTTCAAGTCCGACCGCCCGGCCAGGTAGCCATCGAGAAACGCCCCCAGCTTCGCCGTCTGGCGCTCCGCCACCAGCCCCACGGCCGCCAGCTTGCCATAGGCCGCATCATCCAGCCCGGCCAGCCACCGAACGCAGTCCTCATCCACCGTGTCGGTCACGCCGCTGGCGGCAAGGGCCAGTTGCTCGATCCTGCCTCTGGCCGCCTGCGCCTGCTTGAGCGTCGCCTTGCCCAGTCTTATCGTCCGCCGGCTACCGTCGCCGGCCACAAACTGAATCCGCTTCCTGCCGTTCGGGTCTGATACAACGCTTGCCATTGCTCACCGCCTTTTCTTTGACTTCGCCGCCGCCTTCTGCCTCGGCCGAATCACGATTTCAAGCCCCAGCGCCTCGGCCAGCCGCTCAAGATTGTCCAGGCTCACGCACTTCTGCCCCGCCACCAGCCGCGACAGTTGGGCCTGATCGACCCCCGTTTCCTTCCACAGTCGATAGCGGGTCTTCGGGCTCGTCTGAATTGCACTGCGAATCGTATCGAATATCAGGCTCATACCCATGAATCTACCCTCTACATGATAACCTGTCAAGGGCCATTTTCCGGTTTTCTCAGATTTCTTTCCGGCCCGTTGTTTTCGCCGTTCACGGTCTGCGCCTGCTCCGACAGCCACCGCCGTATCACGTCTGCCGGAAACAATCGGACCTTGCCGATCCGCACGTGCGGGATGATGCCCTCTGCCGCCCATTGCCAGAGCGTGCGCTCACTTACCCCCAGCGCCTTCGCCGCCTCTCTGGCGCGCATGCCGATGCAGGGGATCTGCGGTTCGTTCGGCTTCGGTGTTTGCTGCTCAACTCGGATCATGTTGCGTACCCCATTGCTTGTACTGCTTACCACGTCTACGCCCGCCCCGGGCGCGATGATATTCCTTGATGGCTTCGATGATGCGGTCCCTGCGGTGCTGTCTTCGTTCTTCCGCTGCCGTCAGCGGGTCGAATAGAGTCGTTTCGGTTCTCATTGCCGCCTCCGATCCCGGCCCTTGACCGCCACAAACTCGCAAGCTGCCGCCAGCCGCGAAGCTATCCGTTCATCAAAGGACTTCCCCAGTTCATCCGGTGACTTGTTACTCGTGACGAACGTCGGCAGGCCGTGTTCAAGCCGGTAATCCAAAAGGCCCTCCAATATCCGTACCGAGAAATCACTTTCGCTCGCGCCGCCGCTCACCGCCGTCCCCAGGTCTTCAAGAACTAACAGGCCGCAGTTGCGGTAATCAGCCAACACACGTTCTTCGCTGCCGCCCCCGTCGAACGTCCCGCGAATCTTCAAAAGCACGTCCGCAAAGGAAATCCGCTCGACTTTGTACGACCGCAGACCGCCCCAGCCATCACAGACCCGCACATCGGGCGACAGCCGCTTCTCGGGTCCGCCCGTGCAGAGCACGAACCGAATCCAGGCCGCCAGCGCGTACGTCTTTCCGACTCCGACGCCGCCCCACAGGAGCAGGCCCCGGCCCGGCGGCAGACTCAAGAACCGTTGCCGTAGCTTGACGGGTAAATGGCAAAGCCGCGCCCGCCGGTACAG
>DDXG01000206.1 GCA_002347125.1 Phycisphaerales bacterium UBA2266 | reverse complement strand
GAATTCGGCGATGGTCTGGGGCTCGCCAAGGCCTGTGTTGCGCAGGTAGTTGTTCAGGGCCGTCTGGTCGATCCCAATGTCGAAGTTCCAGGGGCTCTGGTACTCCAAAGTGGCCTTGAGGCTGTAGAGCATGGCCTTAAAGAGCAGGATGTCGCCGTAGTCCACTTCGATGTCCTGGCCGGCGCCGGTTTCATCGTCGGTCAGGACGAAGGTCCACGCCGGGTCATCGGGGTTCGGAAAGTTCTCCAGGTCCGCGAGTATCTCGTCAATAACGGGCAGTATCTGGTTGTCGATGATGTCGCGCAGGGCGTCGGCGTCCGGCGAGTTGGCCGGAAATACCCACTTGTTGCCGTCTTTCATGTCCGGGATGACCACGTCGAGTTGCGTCAGGATATCGCCGGTGATCGTGATGCCGAAGGCCTCGGCGATTTCAAAGAGGCCGTCATTGACAAGGACGTCGCCGTTATCGGTGAACAGCATGACAACCCTGGCCAGAGCGTGCATGAAGACGATGTCCGGACACGTATTGCAGTTGTCATCGGCCATGGCGGTCTCGAGGGTGTTATAGGCGGTCGTGGCCCCCGATATACTCAGGGGAAACAACGCCGCGCGGGCATCGTTGCTGTAGAGGGTGTCGCAGTCATTGTCGCAGTCGGCGTGGGCCCCGGCGGCGAACAGAAGGCCCAGGGCAATTGCGGCAATCGTTGGGGTCTTGGTCATCGGGTATACTCCTAATCTAATGCGGCGCATTGCTTATGGCATATTGTGGGTGCGGCAGTTCTCCGCCGGCCGGTGAGGGCCGGTTATACGGCCAAGGTCCGAGTTCCGACAGCTCGTGTCGGTTGGGCGCCTCGACGACCTCCAACCGGGTGTCCACGCACAGGTCGCGGCGGATCGTCCGGACGCCGTCGCGGGTAAGTAGACAGGTTCCATCGGCTCTGAAGGTGTTGTTCTTGGTGTTCCAGCGGATGTTGGCCGCCTGGAAGACGGTTCCATCGTCGGCGGTGACGGTGGCGTTGCCCCGCAGGATGATCTGCGGCCAGTCGAAGATATTGGCGCGGGCGCACCGGACCGCCAGACCGGGCCGACCCTCGGCGGTCAGGCGATAGTCAAGGCCGCGGATGGTTACCTCGGTGGTGTGGTTGAGATTGGCATTGAGGCGGTAGTTGCCGCGGGCGTCGAGCAGGCTGTTGACGGCGTCGCCAAGCACGTAGTGTTCAGGGGCGATGGGAACGGCGGTGTGGGCGGCGGATGTTGCGTCGTCCGCAGGAAGTGCGGCATAGGTGAACAGTTGCAGGTTCAGGTTGTCGATGCAGACCGTCTTCGTAAGCGCGGTGCGGAACTGGCCGACGCGGCCGTTGACCGAACGCAAACGGTCGAACGAAACGTGATAGCGCGGGCGCTGCGGATCGCCGGGCTCACGCCGCCACGCGACGAATCCCCGTATCTCGTTGTCGCCGACGGTGAAATGCTCGCTCGATAGAGTGGGATCCGCAGGCGTCTGAAAGCGTCCGTCGTAGCGATAGACAATCAGCGCAGCGATGACACACAACCACGTCAACGCAAGAACAAACCAACCGCACCTCGCACGTAGGCACCCAAACATACTTGCCACCCCAGTCAACCATCGTGCCTGCGACGTCGCAGAACAACACACAGATTATACAACTCGTAGGGGTCCTGCAAGCGCAAAGTCCGCTGAATACCAGGAAATCGGCACGAATACTGTGATGAATCACAGTTTCATGCAAGACGCCGAGCGGCGATGGCGGCGGGCATTCCGTCAGTGGCGTCGGGTCCAGGAATAAGCCTTGTGCCAGTAGGGTTTTGGCTTATTGACTGGACGATTCCATTGCCGGGTGGTACAATCCCGGCCGGATGGCCAAGTTGGGCCCGACGGCGTCGTTCCCGGTGTGCGGCCTCGGCCGGGTCTTATCAGGACCTTGTGTAACAAAGGTGTGGCGCAGGCGTATTAGACACATAAGGGGCTGGTCTGGAAGAGAACAACGTGGAGCATGATGCGATGCGATTCGACGACGAAGACAAGCTGGATGCGAGGGAAGCGGACAGTGGGCAGGGACGGCCGGATACCGGCCCCCGGACACCCGGCGACGGCGCCGATACGCCGCGCCAAGACGAGGACGAACTAAGATTGACGCCGTTGGACGACGAGGTCGAGGCCACGGTGGCGCCCGAGCGATCTGTGCCTGTGCAGGATCACCCGACGCCTGTCAGGCCGGCCCGGAGACTGCGGCTCAGCCGTCGACAGTGGGCGTTTCTCGTGGTCGGGGCCGTTATCGTAGCGGCGGTCGTGTTGGGGGCCATCTTCCTTGTGCCTGTCCTGAAGAACGCCAACTGGACGGGTAGCCGGGCCCTGGCAATCTACATTGCGCTGGGTGTGCTGGCGGCCACGGCCGGAGGGTGGCTGCTGCTGCGAAAGACCTTCCGCACGCGGATGGCCGTCGAGAAAGACCTTCGGGAAGACCGGGATATCAACGATTGGCTGGTAGTCTTTGACTGGACGCCGAAGGTGCTGTACGTGCCTACCATTGCCGCGGCGTTCATCGCGGCGATCCTGATGTACCTGGAGCAGGGCAAGGTGTGGTTCTTCGCCGACCTGGATACCGCGGCCGTCGGCGGGATATGGTTCCTGCTGTTCTTCCTGAATTTCATCATCGAGGAGTACAACATCAACGTCAAGATGATACTCATCGGCCTGGTCGGCTTCGGGTGCTTCCTGCTGTGGCTGCACCTGCTCGGAGGGGTGTGCTGGTTCTTCCGTCTGTTCACGAATCTGGCGATATCCATGAGCGGCACCGGTTTTCTGCTGATAGGCGTCTTCGGCGTGCTGACGATTGCCGTCTCATGGTTCAAGGGGCTGTTCTACTACGTCTCGCTGACGCCCAACTACATGAACATCCAGGAAGGGCCGACCGAGAGCGGCGAACAGATCAGCCGCGAAGACTACAACAGCCGCGTCGATACCAGCGATTTCATGGAGCGGCTGATGGGATTCGGCCGGATCATCATCACCTTCAAGGACCAGAAACGCCAGCCCATTACCCTGCTGGTCTGGCAGGTGCAGAAGAAGGCCAAATACCTCGAACGCGTCCGCGGCAAGATCGCCATCGACCAGATGATGTCGAAATAGCGTGATCCAGCCGTCACGGGTCCGCCGTTCGGACGAGTGAAGAGGGTCCGTTTGCGCATTTCGGCCGGGCCCCGTGTGAGGGCATCGCCATCCGAGCGGCTATGTGCTACACTGAACCGAGCAGGGCTCCTCTGCGCTTTGCTGATTCGGTGATATGGAGGCGATATGCAACGGATTCGATGGCTTGTCTTGATGGCGGTGGTGTCGGTCGGCGCAGCGGGCCGCGCCGCCGAGATGCCCCCGTGGGTCGCGGGAATCCGCACGGACCATCCTCGGTTGTTCTTCAACTCGCAGACGTGGCCCGCCGTCAGGCAGCGGGCGCTGGGGGCCGAACGGCCCTGGTACGACTCGGCGAAGCAGCGGGTCGACTCAGCGATGAAGCGGCAGAGCCAGGCGGCCCTGGAGGATAGAGACTGGGGCGCCGAGGCGGCGCAGGCGGCCTTTGTCTATCGGATGACGGGCGATGCGGCGTATCTGGTGTTTGCGAGGCGGTGCCTGGATGCGAGCCTGCGTTTCTACGATGCGTGCTACGAGCAGAACAAGAGCGTGAACTGGTATTCGACGTCGCGGGTCCATGCGACGCTGGCATGGGACTGGCTTTATGAAGACCTCTCGGCCGACGAGCGGCTGGATTACATGCAGCGCCTGGTGCGGGCGATCGACCGGGTGCTAAAGGCCCGGCCCGCCATCTACCGCGAGAACATGAGCGGCTACTCGACGGGTTTCTACGGCGTCCGCAACTGCCTGTGGTTCATCGGCTGCACGGCCTACGGCACGGGGATTGAGACCGAGTTAGTCAATGAATGGCTGGTGTGGGGCCGCGATGAGAACATGAAGATGCTGGAGCACCGGCGCGCGGCCTGCGGCGACGACGGGGGCGGGGCCTCGCCGACGCTTGGCTACGTCCTGGGGGCGTATCCGTGGGCGGAGCAGAACTTCTTCTATACGTGGCTCTCGGCTACGGGGGAGAATATCGCACCGGACTGGCCGCACAGCGCTTCCCTGGCGAATTACGTGGTCTGGAACTGGATCCCGGATGAGGGCGGACCGTATGAGTTCGGCTACGGCGATACGCCGCACACGACCAATCGAATGCCGACGAGCCAGTTATACACCCACATGGCCAATGTGCGGCACCTCTACGGCCGGCAATGCCCGAAGGAAGCGGCCCTGGCTCGATATGTGCAGGATATCGTGCCGCAACGCAACCACAACTACAGCAACACATGGTTCATCTATCCGTTTCTGCTGACCGACGCCGACGACGCTCCGGCGGCGTTTGTTCCGGAGTCGCTGCCCCATGCGCGGCATTTTGAGACGATGGGCCAGATTATCATGCGCAGCGGCACCGGGCCCGATGATACTTACTGCCTGTTCTCATGCGGCGGCACGCTGTCGCAGCATCGGCACTACGATGCACTGAACTTCGTGATCTACCACAAGGGGTTTCTGGCGCTGGATTCGGGCACGCGGTACATGGAGTTCGACAACGGCGAGCACCTGGCGAATTACTATGCCCAGACCGTCGCGCATAATTGCGTGGTGATTCACCAGGACGGCGAGCCGCCGGCCCCGTATTGGGGCGGGACGGTCGTGGGCAACCACGGCGGCCAGCACAGGCAACTGGGTTCGCAGGTCAAGGCGTTCGAGACGAACGACGACTATGTCTACGTTGCGGGCGATGCGACGGCCTGCTATCGCCATGGAGCGGCCATCGGCGAGAAGGCCGAATCCGTGACGCGGCAGATCGTGTTCCTGATGCCGAATCATTTTGTGGTCTTCGACCGGGTCGCCACGACCAGGCCCGAGTATCGCAAGCAGTGGCTGATTCACACGGCCAACGAGCCGGTGATGGACGGAAAGGTCATGCGGGCGGACCATCTGGGTGGACGGATGTTCTGCCGGACGGTGTTGCCGGACGATGCCAAACTGACGGCGGTCGGGGGGCCGGGCAAGGAGTTCTGGGCGGCCGGCAAGAACTGGGAAATCGTCGCCGATGGACTGTGGGAACGGGACTTGGCGGTGATGGGGCGTTGGCGGATGGAGATAGAACCGGCGGCGCCGCGAACCCAGGATGTGTTTCTGCACGTGATACAGGTGGGCGACCGTAATCTGGGTAAGATGGACGAGGTCGATCCGATTGAAGGGCAGGGGCGATCCGGGGTAAGAATCCGTACCGGCGGGGNNACGGGGATGTCTGGGAGGTAAGTTTCAATCGTGAAGGGGCGCTGGGAGGACGGGTTCGACGGCAGGGTGATGCTCCGCGGATAGACCGCCAGTTATCGCAGACCGTCCAGCGGCAGATCGAAATCGCCGCAAAGGCTTATGGGGCAATGACTTACGAGCAGGCGAAGGCAAGGATTCCGGATCGTCCGCTGCCGGAGTTCTGGGTGGGCGACCTGGGCCGGGTGGATAAGGAACTGGCGAAGGTGCGGACGGCCAAGGTAGAGGTAATTACGCGGACGCCGGGCAACCGCCCGGTGCATCTGGTGAGTTTCGGCGAGCCCGAGAAGACGGTCAGCAAGGCCAATTTCAATTCCGCGATAGGGGGCTTGGATGAATCGGCCTATATGAACAAGGAGGCACGGTACCGGCCGGTGATCCTGTTTGTCGGCCCCGTACACGGCCATGAGGTGGAGGCCCTGACAGGGCTGATGAACCTGATCAACGTGATGGAGACGGGCAAGGACCTGGCGGGTAAGGAGCGGCGGGAGTTGCGGGAGTTGGGCCGCCGGTGTCGGTTGCTGATTATTCCCGCGGGCAATCCCGACGGCACGGCGAGATTTGAACCGCGGGCGCTGAACGGGATGACCGGCAGCGACCTGCGCTTCTGGGGCCAGGGAACCTGGACCGATGACACATTCTGCGGTTGGCCGCAGAGCAAACGGCAGCATCCGATGGTCGGCGACAACGTGCGATTCCTCGGCTGCTACTTCAACGAGGCCGCCGTCAACCCTATGCACGATGAGTTTTTCGCCCCGATGAGCGGCGAGGCCCCGGCCATATTGGACGTTGCCCGGCGGGAGGGTCCGGACCTGGCCGTGTCGCTCCACAGCCATGAGAGCGCCCCGGCCCTGCTGCGGCCCGCGTGGGTGACCGCGGAAAAACAGGAGGATATCCGCACGCTGGCGGGCCTGTATCATGGGTTGCTCGATGAGCGGGGCATCAAGCATGGCGGGATATTCAGCGCGTCGGCCGAGGGCGGCCCCAATCCGGCGGCGTTGAACCTGACCAGCGCCATATACCACGTCAGCGGGGCGAGCAGCTTCACCTTCGAGTGCCCGCACGGTCTGGCGGATGAACGTTCATACAAGGTGGATTTCCAAGGGATTCTTGAGATGCAGCTTGCACTGTACGAGGCCATGATGCGGCATGAGATCGCCAAGACGCAGTAAACGACTACCTAACACTTGTCATCCTGAACATACTGTGTCATGCTGAGCGTAGCGAAGCATCTCACAGCGGCGCTTTGCGTAAGACTCGCGTCCAACAGTTGGCATCAGGGTCACGCAACGCTGTTTAACGTTTGTCATGCAATGGAGATCTTATGGTTCGGTTAGGTTATCGGGTCGTTGTGGCTGTGTGGCTTCTGGCCGGTGGGTTGGTTTGCGGGGATGAACTGGCCGAGCGGGCGGCCAACGTGCGGCCGGCGCCCCGGCAGTTGGCCTGGCAGGAGCTGGAGTTCACCTGCTTCATTCACTTCGGGGTCAATACCTTTCGCGGTGTCGAGTGGGGCGATGGCAAGGAGGACCCGAAGATATTCAATCCGACCGAACTGAATACGGACCAATGGTGCGAGACGGCCAAGGCTGCGGGGATGAAGCTGATGCTCTTCACCGCCAAGCACCACGATGGGTTCTGCCTGTGGCCCACACGGTACACGGACCATTCGGTGGCTTCGAGTCCATGGAAAGACGGACAGGGCGATGTGCTGGCGGAGCTTGCCAGGTCGTGCAGGAAGTACGGCCTCAAGCTCGGCGTCTATCTGTCGCCGGCGGACTTGTATCAGATTGAGAATCCCCAGGGCCTCTACGGAAACCTCAGTGAGTACACCGAGCGGGTGATTCCCCGGCCGGTGGCGTCGAGGCCGTTCGCGGACAAGCGGACGTTCCGCTTCAAGGCGGACGATTACAATGAGTACTTCATGAATCAGTTGTTCGAACTGCTCACCGAGTATGGCCCGATCCACGAGGTCTGGTTTGACGGAGCCCATCCGAAGCGCAAGGGCGGCCAGCAGTACACGCATTCCCAGTGGTATGCCTTGATCCGCGAGCTGGCCCCGGAGGCGGTCATCGCCATCAAGGGCCCGGATGTGCGGTGGTGCGGCAACGAGGCCGGGCACACGCGGCCGGCCGAGTGGAGCGTGATTCCCATCGGCAACACGCCCGATAAGTGGGACTGGCCGGATATGACCGGTGCCGACCTCGGCAGCATGGAGAAGATCCGCCAGGTCATGGACAAGGGCGGATTCCTGCACTGGTATCCGGCCGAGACGAACACATCGATTCGACACGGCTGGTTCTGGCGGGATGAGCGGCAGGGCGTTAAGAGCGCCGATGAGATACTGGATATCTGGTACCGGTCGGTCGGCGGCAATACGTTGTTCCTGCTGAATGTGCCACCGGATCGACGCGGGCTGTTCAGCGAACGTGATTGCCGGGTGCTGCGGCAGGTGGGCCGGACCCTGGAGCGGACCTTCGCCGTCAATCTGGCCGACGGCGCCAAGCCGGGCTCATCCACGGGGCACAATATCGGACGCATTCTCGATGGCGACCCGTACACCTGCTGGACGGCCGGCGACGGGGATGAACAGGCCGAGCTGACGGTCGTCCTGCCGCAGTCGCGTCAATTCAACCGGGTGATGATCCAGGAGCAGATTCGGGACTTCGGCCAGCGGATCGCCCGGTTTGCGGTCGATGCGCGGATTGACGGCCAATGGAAACAGATCGCCGCCGACACCGTCGTGGGCTACAAGCGGATATGCCGCGTGGACACGGTGAGCACGGACGCCGTTCGGCTGCGGATTCTGCAATCGCGGGCAGCCCCGACCGTCAGCGAGTTCGGTCTGTACTACGAGCCGCCCATCGACGCGGCCGGCAACTGAGAATCGGATAGTCGAACAGCAGAATGATGCCCGTCACCCCTGCGCAGGCACCGGTCCAGAAGAGTAGCCACGCGACGGGATTGCCGCCTGCGACAGAATAGCCGCTCGCATTGTGCCTGTTTACATCCGCCTCGGCGGATGCTATGGTGTCTTACCTCAAGTGCCTCTGAGGCGCAATGTCACATTCTGCAGGATTGAAGGGTCTTGTTGTGTCCAGGTTGAGGCTCAGTTACCTTTGGGTCGTGGCGCTGTCGGTTGCGGCCACCCCGGTGGCGATGTCCGCCGCGCGGGTCTTTGCGCAGACCGACGTCTTGCCGCAGTACGCCGCGGCTTCGCGGGGTCTGGAGTACGCCCATCTGTCGGTGGTCGACGGGCCCTGGTCCATTCACATCGTGCGGATCGACCGCGGTGACAATGCCCTGGAGTTCGTCTCGGCACTGGCTCAGGGTACGGTCTACGGACTTGCCACGGTGCGCCGGCAGGTGGAGGCCCTTCCGAAGGAACTCGGACGGCCCGTTGCGGCGGTCAATGCCGATTTCTTCCAGATCCGCCCAGGCCCGTACCAAGGCGATCCCACCGGCATGCACGTGGTCGAGGGTGAACTGGTCAGCGGGCCCATCGGCACAGGATTCTGGATCGACCCGGCCGCTCGCCCCCGGATCGGGGCAGTCTACCCGCGTTTCGAGGCTGCCGGACCCGCGGGGTTCCATGCAAGCTTCGCTTTCAATCAGGATCGCTCCGATGACAAGGCCGTTCTGTATGCACCGTCGATGGGTCCTTCGACACGGACCACCGGCGGCGTGGAATTGGTGCTGGCGCACAGCGGGCAGGGGCCGTGGCTGCCGCTGAGGGCGGGCCTGCAGTACTGTGCCCGTGTCACGGCCGTCCGCCACGGCGGAGATTCGCCTATCGACGCCGATACACTGGTCCTCTCGCTTGGCCCGACCCTGGCGGCCGACATCAACGTGCCCGCGGAAGGCTCCATCATCTCGGTATCGATGCGGACGGCCCCCAGCCTGGAGGGCGTTCGCACGGCCATCGGTGGAGGTGCAATCCTCGTCAAGGACGGCAAGGCGGGAACGTGGGGCGGGCGGCAGCCGCGGCATCCGCGAACCGTACTGGGCTTCAATCGGGAGCATTGCTATTTGGTAGTCGTCGACGGCAGGCAGTACGGGCTGTCCATCGGGATGTCATATCCGGAACTGGCCGAGCTGATGCTGGGCCTGGGCTGCACCGATGCCATCAACCTCGACGGCGGCGGCTCATCGACCCTGTGGCTGCTGGGCAAGGTGATGAACAGCCCATCCGATGGCCGCGAACGGGCCGTCGCCAACAGCCTGATCCTGGTCGATACGAAGACAGATACTGAGTCGAGCGAGTAACAGCTATGTCCGACGCCACCGAGAAGGCCAGAGCGTTCATCGAACAGGAGCAGGCGTTTCGCCTGGGCACGTTGACCACGGAGGCCTTTCACCCGAAGACAAAGCACCTGTCGCAGACGGCCGCCGAGGACCTGCGGACGGCCGTCTCGATGCTGCAATCGGTCGATGGCGATATCCCGCCGGCGATGCGCGAGGTGCTCACCGGCCCGCTGTTCAGTCGACTGGCTGAGGCCATGACGCGGGCGATTGACGGCGGCCACCGGATATTCTTCACCGGCTGCGGCGCGACAGGGCGGCTGAGCATCCTGCTGGAGGCGGCGTGGCGGCGTTTCTGGAACGAACTGCGCGAGAGCAACACGGCCGCCGCCGAGAAGATGCCTGACCTGACCGATGCGGTCTACAGCGTGATGGCCGGTGGCGATTTCGCCCTGATCAAGAGCGTGGAGGGCTTTGAGGACTTCCCCGACTTCGGGCGGTATCAGTTGCGCCAGGCGGGTGTCGCGCCCGGCGATGTCGTCGTGGCCATCACCGAGGGCGGCGAGACGCCGTTCGTCATCGGCACCGCCTGGGAGGGCCTGGCCCAGGGGGCCGAGGTGTTCTTCGTCTATAACAACCCCACGAAGCTGCTGGTGGCCGCCGTGGAGCGGTCGCGGCAGGTCATCGAGGAGCCGCGGATCACCAAGATCGACCTGGCGACCGGCCCGATGGCCATATCAGGTTCGACCCGGATGCAGGCGACCACGGCCGAGATGTTGGTGGTGGGCGCCGCCCTTGAGACGGCGCTCGTGCGCCTTCTGGGCCGGCACCTGGGCGCCGAAGGGCCCGGCCGACTGGGCATCCAGCCGCTCAAGCCCGCCGAGTATCACGGGGTCTTCTCGTCGCTGTTGAGCCAGCTTTCGACGCCCGCCCCGGTGGCGGCGATGATCCGTCTGATCGAGTTCGAGGAGGCCATCTATCGCAATAAGGGTCTCGTCACATATTTCGTTGACGCATTTCTGCTGGATGTCCTGACCGACACAACCGAGCGATCGCCGACCTTCATGGTCCCGCCGTTTCGCCGCTGTGATGACACCCGCTCGCCCAAGTCTTGGGCGTTCGTCAAGAATCCGCGGCTGTCGAGCGTCGAGGCGTGGCGCGAGATGCTGGGGCGCGAGCCACGGGGCCTCGAATGGACGGCCGAGACCTATGAGCAACTCGGTGCTCCGGAAAATCTCCGCACCAACCCGCCCAGGCTCGACAACGAGGAAATATACAAGTTCCGCATCGGCAACGAGCCGGACCCATCACGGACCGATTGCCCGGACTCCGCCCTGATAACGGTGACGGTGGGTGATGAGGCTCAGGCCGATGAGCGGATGATGCGCGGCCGGCTGGCCCGCTACAAGCGCCACGCGGCCGTGGTCGTCGGCCACGTTCGGGCGACGCACCATGCGGACAATATGTTCGGATTCCCCGTGCGATTGCCGAGGTCGCCGCTGCACCTGTGGCGGCGGTTGGCGGTCAAGCTGATCTTCAACACCGTCTCAACAGCGACGATGGTGCGCATGGGCCGCGTCATCGGCAACGCCATGGTCTGGCTCTCGCCCAGCAACAAAAAACTCATCGACCGCGGCACGCGCCTCGTCGCCGGCGTCACCGGCTGCACCTACGAGCAGGCCTGCGCGGCCCTTTTCCAGGGCATCGACGAAACCCGGCAAATCGCCGCCACCGGCCGGGAACCACCCTCCCCCGTAGCCTGGGCCATCGACCACCTGCAATCCCAGCACACGCCTTGATGTCACGCCGCACTCGGTCGGCTATGCAGTCCGTAATCCGTAGGGTGGGCAAGTGTCGTTCTTGCCCACGCTGATCCATGAGACAAGCAAGCCACAGAGCCCGCGTGTGCAACAAGTTGCACATCCTACCAGCCCACCCCCGGCTTCAGGTGTCCTTCATCACGTCACATCGTGTATAGCACCAGAATGAGCGTCCGCCGTTCCGGGCGTAACAGTACTCCATTCAGATACGGACTGCGATAGAACAAATCCGCCGTGTATACCGGCTGACGGGCTTCGGAGCGTCCCTTCATACTGTCTGGGGCAAACAGATGCCTGTGGCCGCCCAGCCAATCGGGAATCACCTTCTTATCAACTGGTACGGCGGTGCTCGAAGTCTCGGCCGCGGATTGGTCCAGAGTACTTGCGCCGTCTTCGGATATCCGGAGACGGACAATCAGCGTATAATCCGCCGGACCGAACATTCCATCGCCGTGTTGCACTATCTGCCACTCAACGCCTTCGACAAACGACGGGACACTACACACCGTGCGAAGCTGCTGGATACTCGTCGAAGGCTTGGCCGCCGTGGCTGGTGTCGTTTTACTACAACCCAGGGGACAGCAGCACAGGGTCACTACAACAGTCTTCAAAGTTGTCGTTCGCCACATGGGCTATCGTGCCGTCACTTACTCACCGTACATGAGGTAAACCTGCCTAACATCCCGGAAATCCGCAATCTGTCTCTGCCTGCGGAGCAGGGGAGATTGGAGGCCCCTCTCTTCGATGATGGTCTTGCGGACCATGTCGGTTCCGCAGAGACGGTCGAAATGGTCCGACCGCCACTGGAACTTGTCGCCGGAGATTCTGTAGAGCGCGTCAACTATCCGGACACCTGCGAAGAAGGGCTCGAATATGTCGCGGTCGGTCACGGTCATACGGCAGCCGTGGCATTGCTGGTCGGCATGTTTCGACGACGTGGGCGTAAACGCGGCACGCTCAAACCGGGCCCCGGGGATGTTCAGGGCGTTGAGTTCCGCGGCCAGTTGCGCCGGATCCAGCCATGGGGCGCCGAACTGCAGGAAGGGCGCATCCGTGCCGCGGCCCTCGGAGACATTCGTCCCCTCAAGCAGGCACAACCCCGGATAGACGATAGCCGTCTCCAGGTCCGGCATGTTTGGCGACGGCTTTATCCACGGCAGGCCCGTCTGGTCGTACCACATCCCGCGCCGCCAGTTGAGCATCGGCACGACCGTCAGGTCCGCCTGCACGCCGCCGGCCAGCCAATGCTCCCCGTTGAACATCCGAGCCAACTCCCCGGCCGTCATACCGTGGCGGACGGGCATAGGGTACATCCCTACGAAACTGGCGTAGTTGGGGTCAAGGATAGGCCCCTCGACCGCCCGACCGTTGATCGGGTTCGGCCGGTCCAGCACCACGAACGGGATACCCTTTTCGGCCGCCGCCTCCATCGCCAGGGCCATTGTGTAAATATAGGTATAGAAGCGTGCCCCGATGTCCTGTATGTCGAACACCAGTACATCCACGTCGGCCAGCATCGCGGCCGTGGGCTTGCGCGTCCGCCCGTACAGGCTGCGCACCGGCACTCCGTGCCGCGGATCGAGACCGTCGGCAATCTTCTCGCCCGCGTCGGCCAGGCCATAGATACCGTGCTCCGGCGCAAACAAAGCCGCTACCTTCACATCCGGCGTATCGACAAGAATGTCAACGATATGCCGCCCCTGCCGGTCGCGGGCGGTGTGATTGGTGACGATGCCAACGCGCTTACCCCCCAGCAGCGGCCGCAACTGGTCGGGCCGGTCCAGACCCGTCAGCACCTCGGATCGACAGCCACCCGCCAGAACAGAGATGAACAAGACCAAAAGACCGACGGAACAAGTAGGATTTCGCTTCGATATCGCCATGGCCCCATTATAACGAACCACGGCGGTAGGAAAACGGGTATGTCCGATTTTCGAGAGCGCCCCGGAGTCGCCCGCGCACTGGCGACCTGGCTGGCTGTCTCAGGACTTCCGCCCCGCCGCCCGTGCCTGGACGCCAAGGTGCGGTTGCTCCGGTTTCCCATCGCAATCTTGTGTCTCACACGGCAGGTCGGGGGCCCGCAGGTGGCGTCCGGCGTTCTTGCCTCGTGTGATGTAGCCCTCCGCGAAGATGTAGCCATTAAGAGCCGGGATGTACAACTCGGCGGAGAACAAGGGCCCTCGCACGCCGGGATAGCCGTGCGGCCACTCTAGGCCGTTGAGATAGGCCTCGGGCCAGAAATGGTCCGTCAGGTCGGCCTCAAGTGAGTCGGCGACAAGGAGCCGCTGCCTGCCGTCCTCCTCGATGGGAACCACGCCGACGCTATGCCCGGCGACACCGCAGTTGAGCCGCCCGATATAGTACCGCCCGTGCCCGGCGTTACGGTAGATGGCCCCGATGAGGTCCGTCCCCCGGACGCAATCGAACTTGCGGGCGTCGAGCGCCTGTTTAAGGGTCATGATGTCTCCGGCGTAGTTTCGCCAGCCATCCAGCAGGCTGTTGACCGTCTGCCGCGCCCGGCGGATCACGGTGTCGTGGGGCCCCAGAATCTGCCCGGCCGCGTCGAGGAGCCGCTGATCGTAACGGTCTGCCCAGTTGAAGCCGCTGCTGTTGAACCCCGCGCGGTAGAACAAGCTGTCGATTATCTCATCCACGGATGGGTCCGGATTGGTCCGATCCAGCCGCTGGAGCACCAGAGCCGCCGCGTCGAGGGTCCCCGACAGCACGGCCCGATACAGGATGGCGATCAGACGCGACTGTGCACAGGGCGATGCGGCGGCCAGGTCCCAGACACACTGCCCGGCCGGCGTCAGACGCGACCTGAGCCACAGGAACGCACCACGCTGTTCAGGCGGCATGAAGCGGGCGGCGGGGGCATCGGAGAGGTCGTGATAGACAGCCAGAGAAGCCATGGCCGGGGTTGCACAGAAGGTCTGTTCGGCCTGTCGCTCCACCTCGAGATAGTTCTGACCGTAAGTGACGGCGGTGCCGGTGGCCGGCAGATTGCTTACCTGAGCCTCCCCGGCAGAATGGGCGTTCGCCTGGGCGTACTCAAAGGCATCACGGCAGGAGGCCTGAAACTCGAGAGACGCCAGATGGCTCTGCAGGAGCAAATCGAGCCAGCGGTGGAGGTCCGCCAGGGCGGCGGTTGCGGCCGCCAGTTCCTCAGCCCAAACCAGAGCGGCATTAGGATCGTCCTCGAGTGCCTCGACGAGCCTGGCCATGCACTGGGCCGGCCATGCCGTTGTGTCGTGGGGTACGGCCGGGATATCGGACCGCGAGGGCATAAAGCCCTCGCGGATGTCAGCAGCGCACTGGCGCGCCATATCCGCCACCCACTCGACCTGACGCAGGACAGGGGCATTGGCCTTCTGCTCGTTCTCCAGAAAGGGCCGAAGTCCGTGTTGCGACCAGTCGAACAGTGCCAGCGGGCCGTCCGGGGCTTCATTGTAGAACGCCATGAAACGCAGTCCCGGCCCCCCATCGGAGCTGCCCTGGAGGACGACCTGGTTGCCCTGGAGTTGCTGGGTGATGCAGGTTGCATCGCCGGGGGGCCGCTGGGCCAGCAGGATGCGACGGCTGGTGGCAAGTCTGGCGGGCAAATCCCGGGCAAGCACGGCTAGACGGGCGGATGGAGTGTCGGGGGGGCTGGTATTGGACAGATGTGGTCCTGCTACGCGCACAACAATACAGGCTCCGCCAATGGCCGCCAATAATAGGAACACCCTGTACACGGCCCGTCGGGCGGGGCGCATACGGTTCAATCCTGAGAATCGTCCCACTTCGAGGACTACCTCTTTTCTTCGCCGTACACGGGGAGCCAGAGCGAGCGTGTCCTGCCAGTCTCGCTACCGGGATGAATCAGTCGTCAGCCCGGACTCACGGGTCGGGCCCTCATTGGACTAGGTGCGAGGATACGGACGGGATGTTACATTTATTTGCTGTTTTGGTGGGTTCTACGGGCAGATCGTGAGCCTGAAGGCTGGATTTGGCGAAATCGTGGCTTGCGATACTGAAATGTGGGTTCCTGCCGGATCCGTGGAGTCCTGGCGGTATTCAGGAACAAGGACCGAAAACACACAGCTTTTTTCACATGGTATCAGGTTTTTCCTTGCAATAGGCCGGCGCCACGTGTTATAAGACACAGTGGTACTTTGGCACGAATAGGCTTGGCAGGACTGATAGTGCGTTTTGGCGGCTTTGTCGGAGTTGGGTCGACGTGGATCGTGTAGTATTGGCGGCGACTTTTGCGGGCGCAGAGGGCGATAAGATGACGGGCGGAGTCTGTACAGAAAGAGGTCTTCCTGACGATAAGAAGCGCGTGGCGGTTCGACTATCGGACTGTCCGGACGATTCAGGACAACTGTGCGCAGGTCCCGGCTCGTTGCCGGGGCATGAAATACGAGCTCAGTGGCAGGATTTTGAAGGAGGCTCATTATGATTCGAAGGCTGCTTATTCTTCTGTTGCTGTTGGGCATATCAGGCGTTGCGGCCGCCGCCCCCGACAGCGTCGCGGTGGAAGTCTGGACCAACCGGGGCGGCACCAACATCGAAGACCACGTCGGAACGGGCGTGCGCCCCGTCTACCCCGGCCAGGCGAATATGTCCTGGCGGACCAACCTCTTCGAGTTGCCCACCGGCGACAACAAGACAGCCCAGTTCCCCGGATTCCCCAACCCGGCGGACAACTACCTCGGACGCATCTTCGCGTACATCGTTCCGCCGGCGACGGGGGCCTACACATTCTGGCTCTGCACCGACGACGATGGACGGGTGTGGCTCAGCACCGACGAGTCGCCTAACAACGCGACGCAGATATGCGCCATCGACGGCTGGTGCCCGGCCAACGACTTCAGCAGCACCGGCGGCAGTGGCGGCCATACGAACATGCGTTCGGCGGCGAGAACTCTGACGGCTGGCAAGAAGTACTATATCGAGGCTGCCGTCAAAGAAGGCGGCGGCGGCGACCACATCTACGTCCACTGGGACGGCCCGGCGCCCATCGGATCCAGCCACATTACCATCGCCGAGCAGTATCTGGCGAAGGTGATTCGGCCGGAGGATCTGCCCGCCCAGAACCCCGACCCCGCCAACGGTGCCCGGCTTTCCGTCAGCGCCAAGTTGCTCTCCTGGACGGCCGGCGCCTATGCGGCGCAGCACCACGTCTACTTCGGCACCAACGCCACCGACGTGACTAACGGCACAGGCGGCACCGACAAGGGTCTCCAGGTCGGCAACAGTTATCTGGCACTCGGTCTGACCCCGGGCACGACCTACTACTGGCGCGTCGACGAGGTCAATGACCTCCAGCCCGGCAGCCCCTGGACAGGGCCCGTCTGGAGTTTCCGGATTGCCACGCTCAAGGCCGAGAATCCGAGCCCTGCAAACGGCACGACCAATGTTCTTAAAAGCACGCCGTTGACCTGGGAAGCCGGTTATGGCGCGATCGCCAGCTACGTGTACATGGGCACCAGCCCCGGCGCCCTGCAGCAGAAGACCCTGACGCAGGCCACGTCGTACACGCCGACCGGTCTGGCCGACGGTACCACGTACTACTGGCGAATCGACAGCATTGATAACACAATGGCAACCGTCACGGGTGACGTGTGGAGTTATACGACTGTTCCTCTTATCCAGGTGACCGATCCGAACCTGAAGGTCTGGCTGACGTTTGACGAAGGCGCAGGCACGACGGCTCTGGACTGGTCGGGACACGGTAACCACGGGACCCTCAACGGCGATCCGCAGTGGGTGCTCGACGCCATGGACGGCGGCGGGATCGACCTGGATGGCAGTGGCGATTATGTCCGCACCAGTGCGCTGCCTTCCGCCCTCGGGATCGGCGGGAATCGCGACAAGACCGCGACGGGTTGGATCTATTTGCGGGCCTACAACAACGCTGGTCTGTGGGATTGCGGCACGCGCGGCGACGGACAGAACTTCTGTCTGCGAACGCTCGGTACGGCGCCTCAGTGGCGTGTCCAGTATTGGGGCGGGTCCGACAGCGACTTCTCGTTTGAGGCCCGCAACGATTGGCACCATTTCGCACAGGTCCATGCCAACGGCACGACCACCATCTACATCGACGGCAATATCGTCAATCAGCATTCGCCGTCGCCGGTGCTGAACACGGGCGACGCCATAACATTCAGAGTGGGCGCGTACGGGGATGTCGAGAGCACGCTGAACGGCATGGTGGATGATGTGCGTCTCTACGACAAGGCCCTGACTCGGGATGGCGTTCTCCTCGTGATGCGCGGCGACCCGGACCGCGCCTATGGTCCGGTTCCGGCCAACGGCCAGATTGCCAGCATCGACCTGGCCCGGCAGATGTCGTGGTCCAAGGGCGATGCGGCGCTGCAGCATGACGTGTACTTCGGGACGGATGCGGCGACTGTCGAGGCGGCCAGTGTCGGCGACCCGATGGGTGTCTACAAAGGCCGTCAGGCGGGCACGACGTACAGCCCGGCCGTGGTCATGGGTGGCACCTACTACTGGCGTATCGACGAATACAACGGCGGCACTTCGATTACCAAGGGCCGTGTGTGGCGGTTCACCGTGGCCAACTACCTCATCGTCGATGACTTCGAGTCCTACGGCGATCTGGCGACCATCGGTGTTCCAGGCCAGCGGATATGGTACGTCTGGCTCGACGGCCTGGGCTACAACAATCCTCCGCCCGGCTACGCCGGCAACGGCAGTGGCTCCATGGTGGACCTGAGCAGATCGGTCGTCAACAGTGGCAGCCAGGCCCTG
>DDXG01000391.1 GCA_002347125.1 Phycisphaerales bacterium UBA2266 | reverse complement strand
GTTCAATATGATCACGAGGATCGGCAAGCCCGGCCTTCGGACGGCCTACGTCAAGATGATTGACCTGCTGATCAAGATATCGGGCGGCAAGATCAGCCAGGAAGATGCGGAGAAGCTGCGGAGCCTGACGGTCAAGGCAGTCGATTCGCTGGGCGATGCCGCCGCGTTCTCGCTCAAGGCCGGTTGCCCGTTCGCGGCGAAATCCGTCATGCGAATCGAAGACGAGCAGGCATACAAGTCGGTGATGGCCGAGTCGCTGAAGATGATGGCCGACGGGACATTCGATAAGCTGTACAGCGCATTCGGCATGAACATGCGTCTGGGGGCCGAGGTGACCGACAGCGAGTACAGGGGCGCCAAGGTCGGCAAGGCGGTGATGCGGTTCTCGATGGGCGACGCCGACTCGAAAGAGAACAAAGCCATGCAGAAGATTCTGGGCGACGGCATCGAGTATAGCTGGGCCGTTACCGACGGCTATGCCGTTGATTACATGGGCGAAGGCAGCGGCGAGGGCGTTCGCAAGCTGATCGACCAGGTCAAGGCCGGCGGACCCGGCGAGCCCGGCCCGGAACTCATGCAGGCGCACGACGTGTTCATGGGCGATCGCCAGGAGGAACCGCAGTATGATTTCGCCGGAACGCTGAATATCGTCCGGTTGATGAACATGATGGTCGGATTCATGGGGGCGACCACCGGGCAGGAGGTCGGACCGATGGCACTGGAGAGCCGGCACAACGTCGTGTTCGCGGGTACGTGCGGGGATGGGGCGTTGATGGTCGAGACGGTCGTGCCGCGGGCCCATCTGCTGGAGATCAAGCAGGCCGGCAAGAAGATCGACGAGACGATGCAAAAGGCGATGCAGGGCCAGACCGTGGCCAAGTGAGCCGACCCCGCTTGCGGTAGTGGTTGATCGTGCGATATACGGGCCGGGCGACGGATCGTCCCGGCCCGTTTCTTGTTCATCGAGCGTTGGCGGGCCTACTTGACGAGGCGGGCGATCTCGCGGAACTCCTCGTGCTCGGCGGTGCGGAGCAGCTCGAACAGGACCATCTCCGTTGAGGCAACGGCGATGCCGGCGGCGGCCATGCGGGTCAGCGCGACCTGCTTGTTCTCTGCGGTGCGGGAGCTGACGGCATCGGCGACCACCGTTACCTGGTAGCCCTTGCGGGCCAGGTCCATGGCCGTCTGATAGACGCAGACGTGCGTCTCAATGCCGCACAGGAGGGTCTGAGGGCGGTCGAGGGCGTTGAGGGCGTCATTGAATGCACCGCTGCCGCAGCAACTGAAGGCGGCCTTGTCGATGGGCTGCAGGCCGGTCAGCAAGTCGGCAATCGCCGGCAGGGTGGGACCGAGGGCCTGGGGGACCTGCTGACACCACGTGATGGGGATATCCAGGGCCTTGGCGGCCTTGATAAGGATGATGATGTTCCTGAAGACGGCCTCCTTGTCGTGCATGAGTTGGGCGAGCTTGCCCTGGACATCAATGACGACGAGCGAGGAGGCGGCGATATCAAGCGGTCGGGTTATCATGGGGGCGTCCATTCCCTGGGTCCGGCACGTTGGTCAGTTTGCGGATTCGATGAGGATGACGATCTCGACCTTGCCGCTGTCGAGATCGGCGTCCTGGCGGCTTGCCTGTCTGGGTCTGGGGATCGGCATGGTGTCCAAAGGAGGACTGACCAGCCCGACGCCGGTGTCATCGGTCATGCTATTGGCCGTCGCGAAGTTGCGAGCGACTTGGATTGTCTTGTCGGGATTGTCCTGGGAGGCGATCTGCGAGACCTGGACGGGCGTGACAGACTCAATGACGACGGGCTGATCAACCGTGCCGGTCTCGACGAAAAGACGGGCCGATTCGACTCTGGGCCAGGCTTCGGCAAGGGCGGCGAGAAGGCGGTCCAGGCTTCTGGGGTTGCACTTGAGGGCATAACGGCTGGTTGTGGCCAGGCGCTCGATTTCGCTGTCGATAAGCGTATCGGCGGCAACGGCCTTGTTCACTACGCCATCGACGGCGATCAGGTCGGCGGTCTTGAGTTCGAGCCGTCCCGTGAAGCCCATCGCCACCACACGAGGCGCCGGTTCGACGGTCCGCCCTTCGTCGGGTGTAACCGTCATGGCAGGGTCGGCGGCGGTCAGCGAACCATCCTGTGGCTGGGGTACGATAATGGAATAGATAACGGCGCCCAACAGGGCGACCAGAGCAAGCATCGCAGCGGCCGCGACAAACTTCCGAGCAAAAAGGCTCATGGCGCCACGGCGTTGTTCGGCTGTCGAGACGACGGCATTCTGTTCCAGCAGGGTGCGGCGCTCAAGCAAGGCAGTAACACGGTCTCTGAGGTCCGGCGGCGCCTGGGCCACAGGGAGGGCGCGGTACAGGCCGCGGATGCGCTGGATCTGTTCAAGACGCCGGGCGATGGACGGGTCATTGGTCAACAGCCGGCGGAGCTGGGTCTTCTCCCGCGGGGTCAACTCATCGTCAAGATACCCGCTGAGCAATTCATCGATGTGGTTCTTTGACTTCATTGCACCATAGCCTCCAGGATTTCTCGCAGATGGCTTCTGGCCCGACTGAGGCGGCTCCTTACGGTGCCGAGTTCGATGTCGAGCACATCGGCGATCTGGGCATAGGTCATGCCTTCGAGATCCCGCAGGACAACGACGGCCCGATGGTCGTCGTCGAGCTGCATGAGCGATCGAATAGCTGCGTTCTGCAACTCCTTTGCTTGTGCCAAATCGGCCGGGTCGGGGGCTCTTTCGTTGCTCAAAAGGTCGCGCAACGACGGATGTGCCTGGTCCGGACAACCCTCGACCTCGGCGTCCATGCTCTTAAGAGCGATTTTCACGTGTCTCTTGCAATGATTGAGCGTCAGATTGACCGCGATGCGAAACGCCCAGGTGTAAAAGCTGCTGCGGCCCTGGAACCCGTCAATGCTTTCAATCACTTTGACAAAGGTATCCTGGGTCAGTTCCGCGGCGTCGTCGGGATTTGCGCATATTCTCAAGATGACGTTGTAAAGGCGGTTCTGATACTTGAGGATCAGCCGCTCCATAGCGGCGGTATCGCCCTGCGAGCATCGCTTGACCAGAATAGGGTCTTCTATGTTTATGTGGGTCGCATCGACCACGAACCGTCTCCTAGGGAATCAGGCAAAAGAAGCCCACCGGGTTTCCCCCGCGCAGGCGGATTGCCGGGATCATGTTCGCAGATTCGGGCGATTCGGTCAAAGGAAATCGCCCTTGACCGCGAGCCTGGGCGGCTCGTCTGCTTCGGGCACGCAAAGGGGTGGGCCCGCACCCAATCCATTCGATGCGGGCCCGGGGGAGGTTATCTTCGACCGCAGAGGGGCGGTCGTGGCTGTTCGGCGCCTGCGGCTGGGCCGCTTTCACGCCCATCCGTGGAGCACGAATCCATGTCTTGTGTTAAGACTATCCGAAGCAGCCGCCTGCGGGCGAATGACCCGACACCTGGACGTAGTCCAAGCGGTCTGACGCAGACAGCGGCCGCTTTCGGTGCGAAATGCGTCCTCCTTCACTTTCACGTTGCCAATCGGTTGCCCCCGCGGCCACCGCGTTCAGGACGCAGGGTTCTCATGCTTCAACTAGTCCCGATAATATCGCGGAGAATGCCCTTTGTCAAGGCAAAAAACGGGCTTCTCGCATCCGGACAGCGTTCGTCGAGGGACAAAGACCTGTGGAGGACACGCTAAGGGTCTAAGTGCAAAGCAGTTGCGCTTGGGCATCCTTTTTTCGCTCAAGGACGAAATAACAGGGTTTCGGCGAAGAGCCGTCGGCCGCTGGGGCCCGAAAACGTGACCGCAAGTACGTAGTCCCGCCGCGGCCCGGAATCCAGGGGAAAGGCGAATTCATAGGCGCGGAGGAAGTCNNCCCGCCACTGGGCACTGTTGTCGTCTATGCCGGACAGCTCGATGTCCGGCCATATCTTGAGGCGGGCGCCCTTGGGGTCGGCCGAGCGAGGGATGTGCTCATAGAGTTCAAAGCGGAAGGCGCCAGGGGCCTTGATCTGGTCGCCCAAGGTGTCGAGCAGGGCCACATAGACACGGACTTGCGGTTGCTGCGCGTCGGGTGCGGACAGTTCGGTCAGCGGCAGGATATCGACGGCCACCGGCAGGAAGCCGGAATAGACAAGCAGGCTGTTGGGGTCTACGTTCCGGGGAGGACGCCGGACGCCGGACTCGGATTCGCAGCCGCCGAACAGGATCAGCGGCACCAGGAGGCACAGTGTCGGTATCAGAGTCTTGCGCGTCATTGCCTAGAGGTCCTCGTCCAGCATGTGGCCGAAACGGTATTTCTTGGTGCGCAGATAACGGATGTTATGCTTGCTGGGCCTGGCCCGCAAGGGAATCTGCTCGACGATGCGGATGCCGTAGACCTCCAGGCGGCTGATCTTCTTGGGGTTGTTGGTCA
>DDXG01000019.1 GCA_002347125.1 Phycisphaerales bacterium UBA2266 | reverse complement strand
AACTACGACCGGGACATCCTCCCAAATCGTCCCATTCCCTTCCATAACGGTGCAGAAAATGTCTTTGCCTGAAGGCGATATAGCTATCGCTGAAGTCCGTCCGTCCGACATACCGCCGCTCCGCTACAGAGGGCGCGTGTGTATTCGTCGTGGCCCTCGCAGAGCAATCGCTACTGAGCAGGAAGAGCGCATCTTGACGGAGAGACGAATCCACCACGCCCGAACATTCGACCTGAGACCTTGCAGAGGATGCGGGCATGATGACCTTGTCCTGGACTTGTTTCAACTCACATACCTGAAGGCGGCCATTGCTCCGGAGATCGTCGAAGAAAACAACCGCGACATGTTTCGCCAGATGGCATCGCTCGGCTTCTGGTGCCCGGCGCAAGCTTGCGCAACGAACGCCGGCGCTATCCTCTTCGCACAAGATCCTTTGAACTGGTTTCCCGGCGCGGCAGTCCAGTATGTGCGATACGAACGCGACGGATTAGATAGCGATGTTCTGGATGAGAGACGTTTTGAAGGCGACCTTATTACCATGCTCAGAGAACTAGACGGCTTCCTGAGAACATTGTTCCCGTCCCGGCCCGAAGCCATTTCGCCACTCAAGGAACATATTCGTACGCTGTACCCGATAGCTGCAATTCGAGAGTTCCTCATGAACGCCGTGATGCATCGTGACTACGAATCTAATGCCCCCATACGATTCTATTGGTTTAGTGACCGCATCGAGATACAGAACCCGGGAGGACTCTATGGAGCGGTGACGCCGGAGACGTTTCCGGACCAGAACGACTACCGTAATCCCAAGATTGCCGAAGCCATGAAAACGCTCGGCTATGTAAACACGTTTGGGCGAGGTATTGCCCGGGCCCAGCGGTTCCTCCATGAAAACGGGAACCCGCCGGCGGAGTTCAAGACTGATGAACCAGGATATTTCTTGGCCACTACTCCAAGGGGCGCACCATGAAAACTATCACCTTCTTCAACAACAAGGGCGGCGTTGGCAAGACCACTCTGGTCTATCACGTCGCGTGGATGTGCGCGGAACTCGGCCGGAGCGTCCTCGCTGTCGATCTCGACCCCCAGGCCAACCTGACCACGATGTTCATGGAAGAGGATCGTTTGGAGACCGTGTGGCCCGAGGATGGACCGAACGAGAGCATTCTCTCCTGTATCTTGCCGATCATTGATGGACTTGGTGATATTGCAGAAGCGCCGCTGCAAGCGATTCGCCAGGGAATCCACCTTCTGCCCGGAGATCTGGGTCTCTCCCAGTTTGAAGACAAGCTTTCGGACAGTTGGCCGCGGTGTTTGGATGGCGACAGAGCCGCATTCCGGGTCATAACGGCGTTTCACCGTATCATTCACCAATCGGCTGAGAAGACCAACGCAGACATAGTCCTTATAGATGTCGGGCCGAATCTAGGCGCGATCAACCGTGCGTCACTTATTGCGTCCGACCACGTTGTGATGCCGCTTGCTCCCGGCCTGTTCTCACTGCAAGGCATGAGGAACCTGGGCCCCACTCTCTACACATGGCGAGACCACTGGCAACAGCGGCTGAAGGCGAAGCCTCCTGATTTGGACATCCCAATGCCTGCAGGCATCATGAAGCCGGTTGGTTATGTGATCATGCAGCACGTGGAACGCAAGAATCGGCCGGTCAAAGCGTACCAGCGATGGATCTCGAAAATACCCATGATTTACGAGACATTCGTTCTTCGGAACAAGGAGTACACAGAAGACGGAGAAACAGACTGCAACCGAATTGGGTTCATCAAGAACTACCAAAGTCTGATGCCGCTTGCAGAGGATGCGAGGAAGCCGATATTCAAGCTGACGCCTGCCGATGGTGCCATCGGCGCCCATGCCGCAGCGGTATCAAAGTGCTACATGGACTTCAAGCTTCTGACTCAGGAAATCCTGCACAGGACCGGAGCCAGCGAGTTGAGGGACGATGCCTGCTAACTTGACGCCCCAGTATTTGAAGGCTGAGCAGTGGTACAAGAGCGCCACAACGGCCGATGAGAAGATTCTGGCGCTGGAGGAGATGCTGCGCGTCATTCCCAGGCACAAGGGCACCGAGCACATGCGGGCGGACTTGCGCCGCAAGCTNNGAAGGCTGCGGGCGGGCACGTGGATGTCTTTCACATACCCCGCGGCGGGGCCGGGCAGATTGCGCTGCTGGGTCTGCCCAATTCCGGTAAGAGCAGCATCGTGGGCCTCTTCACGAATGCAAAGGTGACCATTGCGGAGTTCCCGTTCTCGACGGGTGCGCCCGTTCCGGGAATGATGTACCATGAGGATGTGCCCATTCAACTGGTGGACCTGCCGCCGTACACGCCGGAGTTCCTCATGCCCGGCCAGATCGGGGCGTACCGGCATTGTGACCTGATCGCCATCGTGGTCGATATCTCGAATGAGCCCGAAATGCAGTTGACGACCTGCATGGAGTTCCTCGAATCGCGCAAGCTCCTGCTCGACGCCGCCACGCCTGCCGTCGATGACCAGGGCAACGCCCTGGGCAAGAAGGTGTTCTGTATCGCCACGAAGTCGGACCTGGCCCCGGCCGGGGCCCTGGATCGGCTCAAAGTGTCGTGTGCATACCCGATGGAGTACCTGCCGTTCTCGGCGGCCAGCGGCGATGGTCTGGAGGAGTTGCCGCAGGCGTGTTTTCGACTGCTGGGGATCGTGCGGGTATACGCGAAACGGCCGCACGAGGAGCCCGACATGAAAGAGCCCTTTACGCTGCCTGTCGGCTCAACCGTGACGGACATGGCGCGGGTGATTCATCGACAACTGGCCGAGAACCTCAAGAGCGCCCGCATCTGGGGCACAGGCGTGCACGATGGGCAGAACGTGCAACTGACCCATGTCCTGCACGACAAGGACATTATCGAATTGCATTTCGCCTGAGAAGGGGTAAAGTGGTGGTTCGAGGGTGGGGGCATTGAGTTGTCGCTCGGATTGTGGCTATGGGCTTGGACATGGGTATACGAAAGGCCAAGACACGATTTGTTCGCCGCCTGTCGGTGAGTCTGAACAGGCTACCCCCGGCCAAACTGGCGCTGCTGGGCTATCTGTCCTACAGTCTGGTCGGCTGGTTGTTGCTGTGCGTCCCGTTCGTTCAGCGTGGGGCGGGTGTGCGGGCGATCGACAATCTCTTCACCTGCGTGTCCGCCGTGTCCACTACGGGCCTGGTGACCGTCAGTGTAGCCGACAGCTACAGTATTATCGGGCAGATCATCGTGCTGGCGTTGATTCAGCTCGGCGGCATCGGCTATATGACGCTGGGGTCATTTGTTGTGCTCTCCCATAAGACGGAACTCTCGGCGACGCGAACCGCCGTGGCGTCAACGGTGTTCAGCCTGCCCGAGTCCTTCCGGATCGACAAGTTCATCCGCAGCGTCATTACCTTCACGGCTGTCATCGAGACGGCGGGCGTCGTGGTCTTGTATGCGATCTTTCGGTCCAATAATGAGCCCCATGCGATGTGGAGCGCGGTGTTTCACAGTGTCTCGGCGTTCTGCACCGCCGGGTTCAGCCTCTACAACAACAGTTTTGAGGCCTATGCAGGGAACTTCTGGCTCAACCTGACGATCTCGGCGCTGAGTTGTCTGGGGGCCGTCGGCTTCATCGTATGCGTGGACTACTGGCGGATGTTCCGCCGCAAGGTCAAGCATGTGACGCTGACGAGTAAGGTGATTCTCTGGAGCGCTTTTTGGCTGCTGACCATCGGCACGGTGCTGATATTCCTTACGGAACCGAGCATCAAGACCCTGCCGCTCGACCGGAGGTTGATGGCCGCGTTTTTCCAGGCGATGACGTCCATGACAACAGTGGGATTCAACACCGTCAGCATCTCGAGCATATCGCGGGCGACACTGTTGCTGATTACGGTGCTGATGGTCATCGGCGCATCACCGTCGGGGACCGGTGGAGGGCTGAAGTCGACGACTTTCTCGGCGATGGTGGGCGTGATGCGCAGCGCCCTGCGAGGTCAGGACGAGGTTCGCTTCTGGAACCGTCCGGTCCCACAGGCTCGTATTTGGGTCGCCACCGCGAGCCTTGGGTTCTATCTGCTGATGCTGGTCGCGGGCACGTACTGCCTGGAGTTGACCGAGAAGTTCCCCTTTGAGAAGAACCTCTTCGAGGCCGCATCGGCGCTGGGGACGGTCGGATTGAGCACAGGCATTACGGCGGATCTGTCCAACCTTGGCAAGCTGATCATCACGTTCCTGATGTTCTGCGGTCGCCTGGGCCCGCTGACTTTCGGGATAGCGGTCTTCGCCAGACCGCTGCCGACGGGCGTTGGGGATAGCGATCTGGCCGTATAATCGGCCGCCCGAACGGCGCCGGGAGGAACATTGTCTTGCACTGGCTCATCGGGTCCGTAAAATGCGGGTGTGAAGTCAGTATCCCCCTTGGGGGTGTGTGACCGCTGTTTTGAAAGGAGTCGAGTCATGATCCGAATCTCGCGTTTGTCGGCGGTTGCCGGCGTCCTCACATTGGCGATGTGTCTGCAGGCAGCCTTGGGGGCACAGGCGGCCAATCCCGTTTTCAATTCATCGTTCGAAGAGGCGCAGGACGGCAGGCCGGTGGGTTGGCGGCCGGACACATGGGCCGGCCGGGCCGAATTCGAGTACGTCGATGGCGGCCGCACGGGCCAGAAGTGCGTCCTGGTCCACTCCGTACAGGGCGCCGATGCGAGCTGGCAGACGACCGTGCCGGTCCTGGCCAATTCCAGGTACCGCCTGACCGGCTACATCAAGACCGAGGCCCTGGAGGTCACAACCGGCCGGGGCGCCCAGTTCAACCTGCACAACATCCAGTCCGCCCGTTCGAGGGCCATCCGCGGGACCAACGACTGGACGAAGATCGAGATGGAATTCGAGACCGAGGGCGAGACCGAGGTGATAGTGAATTGCCTGCTCGGCGGCTGGGGGCTGGCCACCGGCAAGGCGTGGTTCGACGATGTGGCGATGGAGCTGCTCTCGACGCGGACGGTGGAGCCGAAACTGGAGATCGACGCGGCCAGGATGGGCGAGCCGGTCTCAGTGTACATCTACGGGCAGTTCATCGAGCATCTGGGCCGGTGCATCTACGGCGGGATATGGGCGGAGATGCTGGAGGACCGCAAGTTCTACTACGAGCCGGGCCGGCGCGGCTCGCCGTGGAAGCTAATCGGCGAGGCGTCGGCGTTGAGCATGGACACCGAGACCCCGTATGTCGGCGACCATACGCCGCAATGGACTCTGACCGGGGCCGAGGCGGGCCTCGTGCAGGGCGGACTGGGGATTGTGGAAGGCAAGGCCTACGTCGGACGAATCGTGATTACCGGGGCCGCATCGGATGATGGACGCACGGTCAACCTGAGCAGGATCCTTGGCGTCAAGGGGCTCGGGCCGATCAATGTGAGCCTCGTTTGGGGCGACGGGCCGCAGCAGCGGCAAACCGTGAGCATCAAGACGGTCAAGGGCGCGTGGACCACGGTGCCGCTGTCCTTCACGGCCGGGGCAACCACCGACGACGCGAAGCTGGAGATTGTCGGCCGGGGCACGGGCGTGCTCAAGATCGCCGCCGTCTCGCTGATGCCCGCCGACAACATCAAGGGGATGCGGGCCGACACGCTGGCCCTGCTCAAGGAACTCAATGCCCCGATTTACCGTTGGCCGGGTGGGAATTTCGTCAGCGGATACGAATGGCGGGATGGCATCGGCGACCCAGATCGGCGGCCGCCGCGGCGGAATCCGGCCTGGCAGGGGATCGAACACAACGACTTCGGACTGGATGAATTCATAGCGTTCTGCCGGGAAATCGGCACCGAACCGATGATCGCCACCAATGCGGGTTTCGGTGATGATTTCTGCGCCGCGCAGGAGGTCGAGTACGCCAACGGCTCGCCGGACACGCCGATGGGCAAGTGGCGGGCGGCCAACGGACACCGCGAGCCCTACGCGGTGACCTGGTGGTGCATCGGCAATGAGATGTACGGCAACTGGCAGCTTGGGTACATGGCGCTGAATCACTATGTGATCAAGCACAATCGTTTCGCCAAGGCGATGCGCGCCGTCGATCCGACAATCAAGCTCATCGGCTCCGGCGATGCGGGAAGCTGGTCGGAGGGCATGCTCCGCAACTGCGCCGATACCATGGACCTGATCAGCGAGCACTGGTACGTCCAGGAAAGACGCGATGTGCCGGCTCACGTGCGCCAGACAGTGACGGCCACGAGGGGCAAGGCCGAGGCGCATAGGCGTTACCGCCAGGAGATCGCCCAGATCAAGGACAAGGACATTCGGATCGCCCTGGACGAGTGGAACTACTGGTACGGCCCGCACGTCTTCGGTGAACTCGGCACGCGGTATTTCCATAAGGATGGACTGGGCATTGCGGCCGGCCTCCACGAGATGATCCGCAACTCGGACTTGTTCTTTATGGCCAACTACGCCCAGACCGTCAACGTCATCGGCTGCATCAAGACGACCAAGACGGCCGCGGCGTTCGAGACCACGGGCCTGCCGCTGAAGCTCTATCGTGAGCACTTCGGCACCATCCCGGTGGCTATTGAGACCGACACCTATCCGCTGGACGTGGCGGCCGCCTGGACCGACGACCGGATGGCAATGACCATCGCCGTAGTCAATCCGACCGACAAGGAGCAGACGCTGCCGATGACGATCAAGGGCACGCAACTGACGGGGACAGGCACGCTGTGGCTGATTGCGCACGACGACCCTATGGCGTACAACGAGCCGGGGGTTGAGCCACGGGTTGTCATCAAGGAGTCGCGGGTGACGGCGGCCGGCGATGCGCTGGTTCTGCCCGCCTACAGCACAAGCCTCTATCGCCTCGCCGTTCAGTAGCGTTGCTCCTTTTAGCCACAGATTCCACATATCAAGCATGTTTAAGCCACAGATCGAAAGGAGACGGGCAACGATGGAATGCAAGAAGGAACAAACGCTCAAGCATTGCGGCTGCACCTATCCCGGCTGCTCGCGCAAGGGTGTATGCTGCGATTGTCTGAGCTATCACCTGGCGTCGAAGCAACTGCCGGGTTGTTGTTTCCCGCCGGCGGCGGAGAAGACCTACGACCGCAGCTTCAAGGCCTTCGCCCGCGCCTGGGGACTTTGAGTCGACACGCAAAGAAAAGGGGGCCGGACGATTGCCGTCCGGCCCTCTCTTGCACTCAGAATGACCTGCAAGGCTACTTCGGCAGGTCCTGCTCGTCAACATCCCTGACGGACAGGTCGCCGTAGATGATGCGGTAGGTCTGTGAATCCGGGGCGCGGAACCAGCAGACCGGGGTCTCGGCATCGCCGAGTTTGACGCCGGCGCCGACGTATTTCCACTGACCGGCGTTGCCGAGCATCTGTCGGAAGATCATGCCCTTGCCGAAGGTGACGCCGATCTGCGTCATCTGCTGCTCGTTCAGTCCCTGGAGCTGGCCGATCTTCTCAATGAGCTTGGGCATGATCTGCATCTGTGCCTCGGTGGTGACCTCATCGGGAAAGACACCGTCGTTGATAATCTCGGCCCAGATTCGCAACGTCTCGACCAGGTCCTTCTCGGAGAACTGGCTCATGTCGAAAGGCTTGTCCTGGAGTGTGTAGCCGGCCGGGACGTCCATGCTGACCTGCAATACATCGACCGGCACGTCGAACTCGATGTTCTTCATTACGAAGTGCTCACCGCCCTCGGTTACCTCGATCCGAAGCGGCAGTGCCGTCTCCGCATCGGCCCAAATCGTCAGTTGGGAGTGCTCGTTCTCAACGTGGAAGCCGACGGCGGCCCGGCCGTCAATCTGCCGCTGGCCGAGTTCCTTGACGTGCGGGTCGCTGCGGGTCTGGTCGACGATGTTCTGCACCATCCGAACGAAGTGCTTCGTGCCCTCGCGTACCGGACCTTGGATATCCACATAAATGGCCGTCTTGCCCGGCGGGTAGAGCGTGAGCATCCGGGCGTTGTCCAGGTCGATAATCAGGACCGTCTCGGCGTTGGAGAACGTGCGGCGGATTCTGGAGTCCGCGACCACGTCGTGCATGACCGGCGCGGTGCTCTCATCGCCGGCGATGATGTCCAGGACAAAGGTGCGGGCGTTGAGGATGGGCTGGATGACCTTGGCGTATGTGACTGAACCGTTGGTGAATACGCCGATGCCGACGGCGGCGGCGATAACGATGGCCGCGGCGGCGGCCAGTTTGGCAAATGGACTTCTCATAAGGGCCTCCCGGACGCTCGGGCGTCCGAACGATTGAAGTTGTTGATCGAACTGCTGGGAAGCCTTCTGAGCGAGTTGCCGGACGTCATCGGGGACGGGTTCGTTGCCAATGGTCTTGAGGATGTCTTTGAATTCGTCGTCGTTCATGGTTTACTCCCGTTCTGTGAGCTTGGCCAGCCGCCCCTTGAGCGTGGTCATCGCCTTGGAGACGTGTGACCGCGCNNGAGGCCGGCGTGCAGTCGAGCTTTGCGGCTATGGCGTCGTAGTCGTGCTGTTCGAGGTACCGCATGACGATGGCCTGGGACTGCTGAGCAGGCAGCTCCGCGACGGCCCGGCGGACGATCCCGGCCATCTCTCGCCGGGCAAGGGCCTCATCCTGACCGGGCGCGGGGCACAAGAGATCCGCGTTGATCCGGCCGTTCTTGCCGACCCGGTTCCGCCAGGCCTTGCTGTTGGCCGACAGCGCGATCCGGTAAAGGTAAGCGCCTGCGTCGTCGCCGCGGAGCTTGTCGATGCGTTGCCACATCTCAAAGAGGGTGTACTGCATCGCCTCGGTGAACAGTTCACGGTCGCCGGCCAGCTTCCACAGCACCGATGTAAGGAACATCGCGTACCTGGCCCGGATGCGGTTGAACAGCTCTACTCGCTCGGAATGCTTCATTGTCTGGGCTCCATTGCCCGGTGCTGAAAGACCTAAGACCTAAGACCCAGGACACACGGCTCACGTCCCGGGTTCCGGCTGTGCCGGAGTGATGCT